>CAMYZS010000019.1 GCA_947303945.1 uncultured Candidatus Saccharibacteria bacterium
TAACAAAAACATGACCCGGAGGTCATCTTTTCGTCGTTGGTGGGCGAGGAGGGACAGCGCGCCTCGTTGATACTCGGCGCTTGCATCGGGCGTCGCCTCGCAAATAAAAATGCAAGCATTTTTGCTTGTCTCGGCTCCTACGAAGCGTGAACCCTTCGGGTTCTGCGCCCCTCCTCACTGAACAACAAAAACATGACCCGGAGGTCATCTTTTCGTCGTTGGTGGGCGAGGAGGGACAGCGCGCCTCGTTGATACTCGGCGCTTGCATCGGGCGTCGCCTCGCAAATAAAAATGCAAGCATTTTTGCTTGTCTCGGCTCCTACGAAGCGTGAACCCTTCGGGTTCTGCGCCCCTCCTCACTGAACAACAAAAACATGACCCGGAGGTCATCTTTTCGTCGTTGGTGGGCGAGGAGGGACTTGAACCCTCACGGCATTGCTGCCAACAGATTTTGAGTCTGTCGTGTATACCAATTTCACCACTCGCCCAGATAGGGAAGGCGCTTTAATGCGTAGTTAGATTCTATCACGAAATGGGTGATTATGCTAGAATGAGTCTAATGGACAATAAGAATGGTGGGCAGGGCGGTGGTGCAATGCCGAGTTGGAACGCTTGGGCGGCGGTTGCGAAGAATAAGACTGTGCAGGACGTGAGTCAGTCGGCCGAGTTGACGGAGGCGCAACTTCGCGCGCGACGTCAGCAGCAGACCGTTACAGATTTGGCGCGTAAAAAGTTGCTTGAAGCATATAAGACGACGCAAAATCAGGGGCAAGGAGAGCCCAAAAAGGTCTCTTCTGCACCAAAGGCAACTTCCAGTGATTGGCGGAAGTATCATTCGGCATGGCAAAATTATTATCAGAAATATTATGGGGAATATTATGGTAAAGTTGCGCGTGAGTACGTGGCGCGCGAAAAGATGAAGATGGAGCGTGAGCAAATTGAACGCGAGCGCAAGGAGAAACAGGTTGCCCAGATTTCTTCTGCTGAAGTGACGGCGGTTGCTGAAACCGAGAAAGTTCAGAATGATTTTAGGGCAAAGATTCGCCGAAAGGCTGAAGAGAGGGCGAGCAAGATGCGCCGATCGAGACACTTTATACCGCTAATTATTGGAGGGGTGATTTTGTTGCTTGGAATTTGTTTCCAATATAATCAGGTGATCGTGTCGCATATTGTAGCCTATATGTCGCCTGGTAATAGTGAGGTCAACGAGATAACGGAAATTGATCCGACGCTATCTATTAAACCACATGATAAACCGTACTTGATGATTCCAAAGTTGAATATTGAAGTTCCAGTTATTTTTGGTGCAAAAAATGATGTAAACTCGATGAACATTGCAATGGACAATGGCGTGGCGAACTTTTCAGTACCGGGAGCCTCGGCGAAGCCGGGGGAGATTGGTAATTTTGTAATATCGGGTCATTCGGCGGGTAACATTTATCAACAGAGTAATTATAAGTTTATTTTTTCAGGTTTAACGCGCATGAAACAGGGTGATTTGGTCTATGTGGATTATGGTGGTGTGCGATATGCATATAAGGTGACTGGCACAAAAACCGTAAAGCCGACCGATGTCGCATCATTGCGAAAGATTGCGAACGATAACGATGGAAAACCGATGATTACATTAATCACTTGTGTTCCGTTGGGTACTTCGCGTGAGCGTTTATTGGTGTATGGCGAACAGGTGTCTCCAAGCTACGAGAATGCTATAACTCCAAACCCAGAAGGGGAGGCGGAAGATGATGGTAAGACGGAAATGCCGGCGAATCATGATTCGCCTTTGGAGAGTCTCTGGAAGTGGCTAACTGGTCAGTCTTAAGAGACTTTGACTTGTGAATGGTTTGAAAACGTGAGTTGGGCCCGCAAAAAAGAAAAAAGACACTAGTAGTGTCACAACTTGACATGCTAAACTATAAGCATAATAAAGGAGTAGCATTAATGGTTAAATATAGTTACAGAAGGAGGATTTCTTCTTTTGTTGCGGCGTCAGTCTTGACGCTATCGGGCTTGCTGAGCTCAGGAATAATTGCTAACACTTTTGCGGACGAAGCGAATCAGTTTATGCTGGGAGACGCTTGCAATTATATTAAGAACAATGAGTTTACTTGCGCTTTTAATGGGGTAGAACGTACTCTATTTATTGGTTCATTGAGGAGCGACGGTGCTTTTGAAAGTTATGGCGAAGATGCTGCGATTGAATATAATGGCGATACTAGGGCCTATATAATCAATATCGATAATGCAACTGAGGATGGCCGTATTCATATTGATGGTGATGATAGTGGAGTGATGGCGGATGCCGATGGCGCAAGATTGCGCTTTGAGGGTGGTAATATTAGGCTTGGAGAGGTGTTTGGTCGGGTATTTAGCTTGACTGACTATGTCGAAGAACAGCCGGGCGGCGAATTGGGCGAATCTGACCAGATAGACAATCAACAAATAACTTGGGTGAATCCAGATGGTGGCAAGATTGAGATTTCGCAGATTTGCGAGCCAGCTTGGGCTTATGATGAAAATGCGGCGGAAGATGAGTTTATGCCGTGTGTCGACGTTAGAGATGGCGATGATGAGGGGGCTTATTCAATTCGCCAGGATCAGAAAGGTGGCGATTTACGCATTGAACGTGGTGTTAAGGTGATTTTCTCTATCATTCCAGACGAAGGTTATACCTACAAGAGTATTAATTATGTTGTAGACCCATCCGATGTTAGAGTTGATGGAATAGGTGACGACCGCGGCTTTGAATTTGTAATGCCGCAGAACGTAATAATTACAATCGAAGCGTCATTTGTTGGCGAAGGAGAGGAGGAATCGATTGTAGGAGAAGATGCGGAGATTCCAGTCGAGATTTGTGATAGTGATGGTGGGGATTGTCGCCCTGCCGACGAATATTTTTCGGTAGAATCTGACGATATTCCGGAAGGGGCAACTGTAGTCATTAGCACTCCTGAGAATAGTGAAGAAGTCTGGAATGGTTTTGCGAAAGACATATATGGTGAGAAGAAAGCCAAATTTGATGCTTTGGTTGAAGCTTATGAGGCGGCGGACGACGAAGAAGAAGAGAAGAGTTATCTAGCTAAGATGATAAACGAACTTGATGCAATTGTGATTGAGGTCTTTGAGATTAGCCTGAGAGATAAAGATGGTAAATATCTCGATTATGATGGCGATGGGATTACGATTAATATGAGTTCCGAAATAGTAGATGAGATGTATGGCTGGATTGCTTCGATATTGAAAAGTCGTACCGATAGTGAGGTTGAGCTGGTAATTGGTCACTTGAAGCGTAGTGGCGCGTATGAATACCTGCCAGTTACGGATAATGGTGATGGCACGTATAGCTTTACGGTTAAAAGTCTTTCTCCGTTCGCTTTTGTGGCGCGTAAAAAAGCAGCTGCTACTCCTGTAGCCGAAAGTGCCAATCCAAAGACCTTGGATAAAATTATGAACTACGTATGTCTGGCGGCCGTGAGTCTAGTAGGCTTGATTTGCTCATGTTTGATGGCGCGTAAGTTTAGAAAAGAGTAAATGCATGACAATACCGCCCCAGATTGGGGCGGTTTTCGTTGTCGTCGGAAATCTCCAGCATAGTAACGTTACATATTCTTTGTTGCTTGGTATTCTGAGCGCAGACGCATTAGTACTTTACCGAGCATATTTATCCCTTTTCCATTACATACTCCCCAATAAGTATCACCCCAATCGTTGCCCTCCACGAGCTTTACCTCGCCGGTTTCTATAAGCTTTTCTTTTAGCTCTGGGTTTTGGTCGAATTTGCTTTTGCATACTTCGTACATGACTGTTGGCTTGATCTCGTCCCAATCTGAACGAATCGCGGTAAGGGCTTGTCCTTTTAGCTTTGCCTCTTTAGCTGATAAATGCTCAAATTCTTTACGGAGCTCATAAGATTCTGTTTTGGAAGCTTGATATGCTGCCTCGGAAGAATTAAAAGTAATACCATCATAAGTGACAGAGCATGGCCAAAAATTACTTAGCCATCTGTATTCTTTCCGGAATTCCAATATTCCCATCTCCATTCAAGATACCTCCTTTTTAAACTGCTTAATACTTATGTATTACGTTAATCTATTTAAATGTATTTTAGCACAAGGAAGAGATTTTTTCTGGCTTTTATGCTCTCCGCCAAATAAATATAAACATAATACCTAATTGAGCTTTTGGCGTTTAAGAGTGTAAATTGTGTCGGCGGGGGCCGTATCTTCGGTAGCTTCTTTTACTTTGCCGTCTTTGTCGATGTCGGCTTCTTTGGTTTCAAAGAAGTAGAGCCAGTGGTTGTCCTCTGTGATGTTGATAGGGTGACTATTGTTTACGTTGAGTATCTCGCGACGGTTATCCCCGTCAAAGTCGCGAATGATGGCTTTGTCGTCTACGATTTCCCAAATGAGATAATCATCTAGCCAGTTTAATTTTGTAATTTCTTTCTCGGTTGTAGTATTGAAATGGTTTCTGGTTTCGATATCGACAGATGTTATGTTGGCATTGCCCGCAAAGATTGCAATACGGCCAAGTTGATTTGTGCTGGCTAGGTTTGGTGTATATTCTAGATTTTGATTAAGGATTTCTTTGAGACTATTTTTGCTTGGACGATCAAAAGATGGATATTTACCACTGTATACGATAAGGTGGTTATTAATACTAAAAGCGACCCATGATTCACTCCAATAAGTACCCATCGAGATTGTTATAGACGGTTTATTTTCCTCGAGCTCAAAAATTGTAGTTGAGCCTTTTTCGCCTTCTTTGAAGATATTGATTTTTCGGTGATTATGATTTTCGTCGTTGAGGCTAATATAGCTAATTACGTCTTTGTTATTTGTGAATTGTTCAACGTCTGATACTAGCACGCCAGATATGGTTTGGTTGCTTATGTCAATAATGTGAATATTGCCATTTTCGAGCGCCCAAAGCTTAGATGCGGAGTCGTTGGAAATACGAACATCTGTAAAGGTCATGCCAAATTTTTTATTCAGATTGGTGCTCTTGTCGGTATTCTCGAGGTCAATTAGGTGCCAGGTTGTTTTATCGTCGCGAGTCCAGGTAACAAGTATTTTATTACACGATTCGTTCCAGGCGACTAGTTCAATCGCTCCTTCTAGAATTCTTTCGCTATTATCGCCTAAAGCTTCATGAAGTGATACCTTTTGAGAGTTGATTTTTTCTCCTTGAAGACTAGAGTATTCGCCGACGGTAGCATTGTGTTCGATGGTAAAAAGGTATTTCCGATTACTAGAAAACTCGGCGAGACGTAAATTACTGAAGGTTGCAACAGCGGATGTCTCGGTTTCGATAGGGAAAAGGCGCGCCCACTCCACGCGCGTAAGAAGGCCTGCGTCGACATTGATAGTTTTTTCCCAGGTGTCATATCCAGTTTTGCTGATTTTAACGCGATGGCTGCCGCTGCTGAGCATCTTGTTGAAGTTGGTGCGACTGAATTGGATATTACCGTCAATCTCGACGGTGGCTCCCCTTGGGTTTGAGCTGATTTGGATTAATCCTGACTGTTCGAAGTTACCTTTTTCATCGAAGCCGTAGCCCATTGCAATAAGCATCATGACGAAGACGATACCGATTACTGAGATGCCCATGAAAATATTAGTCAAAATAATGCGAGTATTTTGGAGTTTTTTCTTTCTTTGCCTGTCCATATTCTAGTTCAAGTATAATTATTTAATTTTAATTATTAATAATTATATAACAAATAAGCGCTTATGATTAAAAATAAGTAATATGGTTGAGTAATAATATTATTTATGAAGTCATTTATCTATTGATTATGGTTTGTTTATGCTTTAAAATTACATTAGCAGTATAAAGTGAGGAAAAATGGACGGAGTCATTCGTAATACAAAGAAAGGTTCAATAACTAACCACGCTAGTTCGATAGATCACCGTCGTGTGCAGAAATCCTTAACTTTAAATCGTAAGTTTGTCAAAAAGCCGACGGCGAAGCCGAAGATTAGTAATAATTCTGCGGCGACGGCAAAGGGTGTAAAACGTCAGGAATATAGTCGCACGATATTGCGAAAGAGTGGCAGAGTGAAACTTCAGCCTATTCGTAATGCCATTATTGAGCAAAAGTCTACGCAAGGCAATCAGCAAATTATTAAGATAAAAGATACTAGTAAAAAGGTTATTCAGCACGCCGCTAGCGTGATGCAGATGAACGCTAAGCAGGCGAAGGTTGACGATAAACAGGCTCGACGTCGGGTGGCAATACGGCAAGTTGTACAGAAGCGTAGTGGCGATGTTTATGTTGAAAATGCTCAGGCTGCGGCCGCTAAGCGACGGATTGCAATTAAACGTAGCGCGGCGGACCGTCGGATGGGTGAGGTAAGTCCTCTGACGGCACAACAAATGAAAGACCGTGCAATTCAGCAAGCTTTGAGTCGTATGAATAAAGTCGAACAAGGAGCTGTTACAATTGAAAGGCAGCCAATGCAGATTCAGTTTAATGATGTAAAAAAGACGAAAAATAGCCTTTTCCGTGGTAAGAAGTTTGCGATTGCTGCAGGTATGGCGGTAATTGTGGTAGCTTTACTTGGTTATTTAGTATATCTTAATATGCCAGATTTATCTGTGCGCGTGGCGGCGGTGCGTACTGGGATTGAAAAATCATATCCAAGCTATGTGCCGGTAAACTATCGTTTAGATGGTCTAGTAAAAGAAGACAATGGCCGGATTACGATGAATTTTAAGAACGATCAGGGTCATAAATTTAGTATTCAAGAAGAGAAGTCGAGTTGGGACTCGGCGGCAGTGTTGGCTAATTATGTCAAAAAGAACTGGGGGGCAGATTATTCGATTGCGAAGGGTCAAGGCTTGACGATTTATATATCTGGTTCAAATGCAGCGTGGGTTAATGGCGGTGTTTTATATGTGATTACGGACTCGAGTAGTCATCTAAATTCGAGCGATTTGCACGATATTGCAGTTAGCTTGTAAAAGCTGTTGTTGGGTGAATTTTTGTCTCTTTGTTATAATGGAGGAACAGAAGGAGGTTTTTTGTTGATGATTAATTTTAAGTATACGAGCAGGTTAATCGATGAAGGGGAATATCAAAAAAGAATAGACGAAGCGAGAGCTTATGTCGCTAAGGCTGAGCAAGATGCTTTCGGCGGTTGGGTAAATTTGCCCATTAATTATGACAAAGAAGAATTTACGCGCATAAAAGAAGCTGCAAAAAAGATTAATAGTAACTCTGATTATTTGGTTTGCATAGGGATTGGCGGTAGTTATCTGGGGCATCGTGCAGTAATTGAGGCTTTGGGAGGGGAAAGGGGGCGTACGAAAATTTTGTATGCTGGCAATAATTTAAGTACGCGTGCGCTACAAAAAGTAATTACGGAAGTTGGCGATGCGGATTTCTCGATAAATGTGATTTCAAAGTCGGGAACTACTACCGAGCCGGCGATTGCTTTCCGGATATTTAAAAAGATGTTGGTCGATAAGTATGGTGAAGAAGAAGCTGCAAAGCGTATTTTTGCTACAACTGATGCGGCGAAGGGTGCTTTGCACGATGAGGCGATTGCGAAGGGTTACGAGAGCTTTATAGTCCCGGATAATATTGGCGGTCGTTATTCTGTGCTAACGGCGGTGGGACTTTTGGCGATTGCTGTAGCTGGGATTGATATTGATGCCTTGATGGATGGCGCTGCCGAAGAACGCACGGCTTTGATTTCGGATGGCGGTCTAGCGGCGGAATATGCGGCAATGCGTAATATGCTACTAGACAAAGATTATAATATTGAAATTCTGGCGAGTTTTGAGCCACAGTTCATGTTCTTTAATGAGTGGTGGAAGCAGCTTTTTGGCGAAAGTGAAGGGAAAGACCATAAGGGTATTTACCCGGCGAGTGTGATTGATTCGACGGACTTGCACTCGATGGGGCAGTATATTCAGCAGGGGCGCAGGAATTTATTTGAAACATTTGTTGAGGTGCGCGACGAGTATGCTGGGGCAGTTGTCCCGGAAATGACCGATAATCTTGATGGACTTAAATATCTCGAAGGTCGTGAGCTGGACTATATTAATAAGATGGCCAATGCGGCAACGCGCGAAGCGCATATGTCTGGTGGCGTGCCGGTGTTGGAAATAATAATGCCGACGATTGACGAAAGGTCGCTAGGTGCTTTGATTTATTTCTTCGAAATGAGTTGCGCTCTGAGTGGTTTTACTTTGGGGGTTAATCCATTTGACCAGCCTGGCGTAGAGGCGTATAAGACGAGAATGTTTGAACTCTTGGGTAAGCCAGGATATAAAAAGTAATAAACTGTAGGCCATAAAATCAAAATCGTCGCCAAATGAAATGGCGACGATTTTTGGGGAGAAGATTTGTTGCTTGTTAGCGCTTGAATGGATTTTCGAGGCCGAGGCGAGAGTTGGCTTCGGCGATGCGGATGAGCTCATTATATTTAGCAATACGTTCAGTACGCGAGAGAGAGCCGGTTTTTATCTGACCGGTACCGAGGCCAACGGCTAGATGGGCAATAGATGTATCTTCGGTTTCGCCGGAACGGTGCGACATAATACAGCTGTAGCCATTTTGTTTTGCAAGCAAGACGGTATCGATAGTTTCAGAAAGGGTACCGATTTGGTTTGGCTTGATGAGGATTGAGTTGCCAGCGTGTTCATCGATGCCGCGCTGGAGAAGCTTTGAATTAGTAACAAAGAGATCGTCGCCGACAAGTTGAATACGGTTGCCGAAGCGCTCGGTTAACATGCGCCAGCCGCCCCAGTCATTTTCGCTCAGGCCGTCCTCGATAGAAACTACTGGGTAATTATCGATAATCCATTGATACCAGTTAGCTAAGTCGTCGCTAGATTTCCAATCACCATTGGTCTTGAGTTCATAATGATCGTCTTTAGCGAATTCGGAAGCGGCGATGTCCATAGCAATCGCAATGTCGTCGCCAAGTCTATAGCCGGATTTTTCAATAGCTAGCTTAATAAGCTCGAGTGGCTCATTGTTGCCATCTTTGACGAATGGGGCGTAGCCGCCTTCGTCGCCGACCGTAGTAGCATAATGGCGGTCTTTGAGTATGTCTTTGAGAATATGAAATATTTCGGAACCCATACGCACAGCATCGGCAATATTGCCGGCGCTGACTGGGATGATCATGTATTCTTGAAAGTCAGTAGACCAGTCGGCGTGAGCGCCGCCATTCATAACATTCATCATTGGCATTGGCAGTTTCATATCATTTTGAGTGCCAGCAATGGAAGCAATATATTCATAAAAGCGCATATGTTTAGCATGAGCGACAGCCTTGGCGCAAGCGAGAGAGACGGCGAGGATTGCATTAGCACCAAGGTTTGATTTATTTTCAGTGCCGTCAAGATCGAGCATAAGTCGGTCAATTTGGCGTTGATTGCGTGCGTCGTTTCCAATTAGAATATCGCCGATTTTATTATTAACGTTCCAAACGGCTTTAAGAACGCCTTTGCCGCCAAAACGCTCTTTGTCGCCATCGCGTAATTCGAGTGCTTCGCCGGCGCCAGTTGAGGCCCCAGAAGGGACGGCTGCGCGGCCAGCGTGCCCACTCTCGAGGATTACGTCAGCTTCGACGGTGGGGTTGCCGCGTGAATCAATTATTTGTCGAGCATGAATAAATTTAATATTGCAATTTTCTTTGTGCATAATATTTATGCCTTTCTTCTCCCTTAGATTATGCATATTTCTTGTATAGATTATATCATAATGCTTATGCAAAATTTGGGTTTTTAAAAAAACTGTGATATATTTTAAGCAAAAGTACAATTATAGGAGGGCAATACTAGCTATGGCAACGAAAAAAACTGCCACAAAAAAGAAAACAACAACTAAAAAAGCAGCGAGCGGAATGTCTCTTGGCGTTTATAAGGAAAGTAATCCAGAATGTCACGTTATAACAGGCAAGTATAAGTTTTTCTTTGCCCTAATGAGTGCGGCGATGGTGATATTTGCCGCGATTATGGTTTGGTTATTCATTTTTGCGAGCGAAATTCTTGAGAAGTATCAAAGAATTGAGACTTGTGCGCGTAACCATACAAGTTGCGAGGTTCGTATAAAAGACGAAGAAGAATAGAAAAGTTAACCTTAGCAACTAATGGACACTAATAGCGAACCAGTTATTGACGAAGAGGCGATTGCTGAGGAAGAGTTTATTGCTGACGTTGAAGATGTAATTGGCAATCCGTTAGTATACAATAAAGAGGAAAAAGCCGTCCAGGAAACGACTGGACGGCTAGTTGTAGAGGAAAAGGAGAAACTTGTTGGTGCGATTGGGACAGGTGGGTTGGCGCCAGAGAGTGAGCCTTTCAATAATGAAAATGCATTAAGGAGTGAAAGCGTGAATAATAATGAGAGTCCATTTGGCGCAGACTCGGGTTCCGAGAAGGCTTTTGGTGGTCCAGAGAATGCACCACTAGATAACGCTACGGAAACAATTGCACCGAGTGTTGCACCAGAGATAAATAGTAATTCGTTTGGAGCCGTTAGCCCAGAGATGAATGCTTCTAGTACTACTAATGCTTTGGCTAGTGGACAGGGTGCGCCAATGGGTGCAAATGGGCCAACAATAGAACAATTAGCTAATGCGACGACAGGGACGCCGCAGACGACGGAGGTATCAATGAATCAGGCATCGACAGCTGCTACGACTCCAGTAGTGGCGAATGGGGCTGCTAAAAAAAGTAAAAAAGGATTAGTTATCGGAATCGTTGTTGGCGTGTTGCTGCTTGCGGCGATAATTGGTGGCGTAATTTTTTATAATTTGCATGAATCAAAGGAGCGTAAGTTGTCAGACGCTATTTCGGGGATCTGGAATACTGAAGCGCGTCAGTTTGATGGAAAGATGACAGTGTCGTTTGGTGAAAAAGCTAAAAGTGATTCTGTCGAGAGTATGACGCTAGTTTTCAAGAGTGATAACAAGGCGGCAAACTTTAGCGGAAGTGGCGATTTGACGATTAATTTTAAGAATAACGATCCTTTGAATATTAACGTCTCGGGCGCCTATATTTCTGGTGATAGTATTTTCGTTAAGCTTGATAATCTTAAAAATACCGTTAAGAATCTTAATCTTGGAGAAGTGATAGGGGCTGACGGAGATGATACCGAAAAATTCGTTAAGATAGTCGAAGATGTTTTAGTTGCAGTAGCGGAAAAGATTGACGGCACTTGGTATAAGATTAACGCTGATACTTTTAGTAGTAGCGATAAAGCAAAAGAAAGCTACGAATGTTTAACGAAGGCGCTTAATGAAATGTCTAGTAGTGAGACCAAGGGTAAAGTAGCTGATATTTATAAGGCACATCCGTTTGTTGTTCTGAAAGATCAGGATAGCGAGAATGCAGACGGTTTAACATATTATTATGTAGATGTTAATAAAGATGAATCGAAAGCTTTTAGTAAGGATGTTGAAGAATTGAATGTTATTAAGGACTTGAAGGCATGTTCGGATAGTGGGACGACAAGTATTGAGTCTGATAACTCTGTTTCTACTAGCGAGAAAGTTGAAGCCGAGACTAACATTAAACTTGGCATTAGTGGATGGTCGCATGAGTTGAGAGCAATTAAGGGTACTTCTTCATCTAAGGATGTTAAGCTGGAGATGGATATTAAGATCAGTTATGATAATAAAGATGTTGTTGCGCCAACCAGCGATGCAATAAATATTGCCGATGCCGGAAAAGATCTTTTGGATGCTGCTACTAAGGCATATAAGGAAGGTTACCTTGAGTTGATAAAAGATTATTGTAAAGAAAATAGTGGCGGTAATAGCAGAGTCTATCAATATTGTTATGATGAGATGGAAAAGCAGATGAATCAGTCATTAAGGAGTTTCTTAGGCAATTTAGGAGGGAGCATTATTAAGACGTCAGTTCTTTCTGATGACTAGTTGTAGTCAGATATAAATAATTCCGAAAGCCACTCGATAGGGTGGCTTTTTGGTACAATAAAAGCATATGAGCCTTACGCCAATGCTAAAAACGAAGTTGAAGGAGCTCCCCAAAGAACCGGGGGTGTATTTTCATAAGAATGCGCAGGGTGAGGTTATATATGTTGGTAAGGCGGCGATTTTGCGTAATCGAGTGCGGCAGTATTTTCAGTCACCCGAGCGTAAGGACGTAAAGACGCGGGCGCTAGTGGCTGAAATCGACGATACGGATTGGATTGTAGTTGATACGGAGATGGATGCGCTCTTTCTCGAGTCGGAGATGATAAAGCGCTATATGCCGAAATGGAATATTCTGTTGCGCGACGATAAGTCTGTAACTTATGTGCGGATTGATATGAAGTCGGAGGTGCCATATGTTTCGATGACCAGGAATCCAGATGATGATGGGGCGGAGTATTTTGGGCCATATTATGGGAAGGTGGCAATTATGCGGGCGTTGAGGATTTTGAGGCGAATTTTTCCGTATTACGATAAGCCATATACTGGCAAAAAGACACTGAATACGGACTTAGGTTTGACGCCCGGGATTGAGGTAGGGAAGATGACGGCGCGGGATTATAAACACTCGTTGCGGCACATGATTAGCTATCTGAGGGGGAACCGGAAGAAGTTGGTGCGAGATTTAGAAAAACTGATGTACGAGGCGGCAGAAAAAGGTGATTATGAGCGGGCGGCGGAGTATCGAAATCAGTTTTTTGGCCTGAAAGGATTAGGTACGAAGATTATCTTTTCGGACAAGGAGTTGCTAGATATTTCGTCTGATAAAGCTTTGGAGGAATTGCAGGATATATTGGTTCTAGATAAACCGCCGGCACGGATTGAAGGCTACGACATTAGCCACCAATCCGGCAAGAATGTGGCCGGTTCCATGGTTTGTTTTATAAATGGCGCAGCGGATCGAACGAAGTATCGACGCTTTAAGTTGCGTAAGCAGCAGAATAATGATCCGGAAAGTATGCGGGAGATTATCGCGCGACGGATGAATCATCTGAAGGATTGGGGGCGGCCAGATTTGATTATTTTGGATGGTTCGGTGGGGCAGATTTCGGCGGTGCGCGAGATTGTCACGAAGGAGGGGATTCCGGTGATTGGGCGAGACAAGAGCGGCGACCATAGCAAGAATGCGCGCGTAAGAATTGTAATTCCGGAAGGCGAAGAGGATTATCGGATGATAGAATTAGCTAAGGACGGGCATATTGCGAAATTGATTGCGCGGATTGATGAGGAAAGTCATCGGTTCGCGATTCAGTACCATACTTTATTAAAACGCAAGGACGCCTTGAGGTGAGAAATGGAATACTTAGATATAGTTGACGAGCAGGGTAATAGGACGGGCGAAGTGTTAGATAGGAAAACGGCGCACGATTTAAATAAACTGCACTGGGAAATTACGATTTTTGTTGTGAATGGAAAGGGGCAAATTCTGCTCGAGAAGAGGTCAATGAACAAGAGATATAGTCCAGGGAAATGGGCGCCTCTGGCCGGCCATGTGGATAGCGGTGAAGAAATAGACGATGCGGCGCTTAGAGAAGCGAAGGAAGAGCTTGGCTTAGGTTTGCAATCGACCGATTTAGTCGTGATGGAAAAAGGGTTACTAAGGAAGTGCGAGGAGGATTCGCGGATTTCCAGATATTATTATACGATTTGCGAGAAGGGTGCGGATAGCTTTGTGATTCAGCAGGGGGAGCTATCTGGAGTGAGGTGGTTCGATATTGATGAAGTTATTAAGATGGCGCAGAGTGACGATAACCCAACATCTATTCACGCCGATAGAGTATACTTGTTGGAAAGGTTGAAAAAGATATGAAGGAACGGAAATGGAAGAAATAGGCTTCGGTTTAGTAGAAGAGCTAATTGCCGAAACGAAGAAGGCGTTTGCGGAGGCGGGAAAACTTGGCGATCAGCATGTCGAAGTTAAAGAGTTGAACGATATCGTTACTGATGTCGATTTGTTCATGGAGAAAAGAATTACTTCTTTCATTGAGAAGAAATTCCCTGAACATTCGGTGTATTCCGAGGAAAAAGTTAGAGACGAGAAGAATAGTGAATATTTATGGCTAGTTGATCCAATTGATGGAACGATTAATTTTGCAGCGGGCATTCCGCTGTTTTCGACTTCCATCGCACTGAAGCACAATGAGGAAATACTGCTAGGGATTGTTTTTGATTGGGGCACAAATAAGGTTTATTACGCCATTAGAGGTAAGGGGGCATTTTGCGATGGTGAGTCGATACATGTGGCGGAGAATAAAATGCTGAAGGATAGTATAGTTTCGTTCTGCTTGACTTCGCACTATACTGAGGAAGAGATAGAGCGCGCATTAGATGTCGAGAAGAGGTTGGCTGATAAGGTGCGAGGGTTGCGATTGATTGTTTCGTCGGCAATTGAGTTGGTTTGGTGCGCATCGGGTAAAACTGATGGATGCGTCAATATTAAGCCTAGTATTCGATTAAGTTCGGCCGCGGGCATATTACTTGTCGAAGAGGCGGGCGGAAAAGTAAGTAACGTCTTGGGCGCCGAAAGGGCACATAGCGATACAATGCTGGCGACGAACGGATTGATACATGATGAGATTGTTGGAGTATTAAATAAGTAAAGGTTCGCAATGGGTTTGGCTAGAATTATCAATGAGCTAGTAGTTTCAAGTGTGGCGGATTCCGTGAAGTTTTATGTCGATAACTTTGGCTTTGTCGAGGATGCATCTGAGGGTAATCCGATGCTCTGGGCGCAATTGAAAAATGGAAGCTCATTGTTGATGCTCGAAGATTACGATTCGGCAAAGATGGAAATGCCGAATTTCCCCAAAAAGACAAAAAGTAGTAATCTGCTAATGCTTGAGTATGATAATTCTGGCGAAGTGGCCAGTCTCTATGAGGATTTGGTAAAGAAAGGAGTCAAGTTCTTTAAGGATTATGAAGAAACCGATTACGGAAAAGTCGAGTTTGGCGTTTACGATTTGGATGGGAATATGATTTTGGTGTCGGCGGCGATATGAGAGTAGTTTTAGTGCGGCATGGCGAGACGGATTGGAACGGAAATGGCCGACTAATGGGGCGACTAGATGTTCCGTTGAATGAAAATGGTCGCAAGCAGGCTGAGACACTGAGGGAGAAACTTGCCAATATGAGATTTGACTGTTGCTATTCGTCTCCGCTTAGTAGGGCGAAGGAAACGGCCGAGATTGTTTGTGGTGATAAGTGTAAAGTAGTTTGTGATGACCGATTGCAGGAGCGTTACGGTGGTGCGCTCCAGGGGAGCGTTATGGATAACTGGGGCGGTTACGATGCGGACGAGACGGTGGAGACTAATGCTGGGATTCTTGAAAGGGCGGCGAGTTTTTGGCGAGAGATAAGAGGGAAGGATTACGATGCGGTCTTAATCGTGAGTCATAATGGGTTATTAAAGAATTTAAGACACTGCATTCTTGGGCGAACGGGCAATGTGGATTATGGAAGTGGAAATTTGGCTAATTGCGGTTTTGAAGTATATGATATAGAGAAGGAGGAGCATGATGAAAAAGATTTTACTGACTAGTACGGGGTTTGAGAATGGAAACATCAAGAATAAATTCCTTGAGCTATTAGATGTTGATGTTCGAGATGTGAAAATTCTTTTTGTGACAACGGCGGCGAATGACCCTGGGGCGGTAAGAATATTATCGAAATGCCTGGATGATTTAACGGCTTGCAATATTCCGGATGGCAATATTATGGTTTACGATATGCATAAGGGAATGTCGGTGGAAGAATTAAGCCATTACGATGCGATTTATGTGTGCGGTGGAAGTACAGATTATTTGGCGGCGAGGATAGAAGAAGTGGGGATGGTGTCAGTAATCGATAAATATGTCGATAATGGCGGGATATATATTGGCGTGAGCGCTGGGAGCATCTGTGCGAGTGGTAGTGAGTACAGGAATGGGTTAAACTTTATAAAAAATAAGCTCAATGTACATTGCGATAGAGGAACGCTGAATGGTCTTATGAATGATAAGGATGAGATTTTTTTAACTGACAATCAGGCGATTTATATTAATGGTGAGGAAAATGTAATATTCGAGTAGGTAAGGCATTATGGTTAGGAGACAATTTTTGGCTTTTATAATTCGTTGGATAATATCAAGTATTGCGATGTATATCTGTATTAACTTTTTTGGTGGCTTCAAAGAGGGGGCGGAATGGATGCGGGCGTCTTTTTGGCTATATCTGTCGGCGGGTTTGATATTCTCTCTAGTAAATACGGTTGTTAAGCCAATTGCAACCATTTTTGCGTTGCCGCTAATATTTCTGACCTTAGGCCTATTTACGCTGATAGTAAACGCTGCAATGGTGGGTTTAACAATGCTGTTAATTCCCGGCGTCACAATGAGTTTTGGGGGTGCAATTTGTAGTTGTTTGGTGATTTCTCTGATAAACTTCCTTGTCAATATAGGTATGCCTAGTGTAAAATAACTCTATGGATATTGGTGTGTTTCTAAATGTAGTTATCTTTGTGTCGGCTATTTTGCTGATTCTATTAATTTTGCTGCAACAGCGTGGGGCGTCGCTTGGTGCGGGTTTTGGTGGCTCGGGAGAATTAAATACGGAGCGTCGTGGCCTAGAAAAGTCTTTATTTAATGCTACGATTGTGATTGTTGTAGTCTTCGTATTGTCGATTTTAGCAATTTTAATTGTTTAATAAATGAGAACAAAACAGAAAAAGGGTGAGCAACAAAGGAAAGAAAAGATTAGTCGGCGTATTTTGACGACGGCTAATGAATTCGGCGAGCGGGCGGGGAAGCATTTTAATGAACGTTTCGTTGGTCGTTTGCCGAATATTCGGGAGGTGCGTCTATGGGTAGTAGAATGGATATTGCTAGTATTAGTGGTTTTTTTGTTGGCGATTACGCAGAATATTTGGTATGGTGAATCGTTTGAGACGGAGGCGTTCGTGCGTGGAGGCGAGTATAGTGAGGCAACGTTAGGTAAAGTTAACTCGATGAATCCCCTTTACGCAACTACGAGCTCAGAGAAGACTTTGGCTAAGCTGCTGTTTTCTAATTTAGTTGCGCCAGATTCGACGGGTCATTTTAAAAATGAGTTAGCCGATTCGGTTCGTGCGGATGAGACGTTGCGCGTTTGGACGGTGAAGCTAAAAGAAAATTTAAAGTGGTCTGATGGTGAGCCGATTAAAGCGAGCGATGTGGTCTATACGATTAGTCTAATCAATGACATATCGGCAAAAACGACGGTATCAGTAAACTTTACGAATGTGAAGATAGAAGAAAAAGACGATTTAACAATTATGTTCACATTGCCGTCTCCATACACGGACTTTTTGGATAGTTTAGAATTTCCGATTATTCCAAAACACATTCTGGGGGACATCAAGCCCGCTTTAGTTTATGAGAGTGATTTTTCGATGCATCCGGTTGGATCGGGGCCATTTGTTCTGAATGCCCTACAAACATCTTCTAGTGTAGCGAGTTCAACGTTACAAACGATTTACTTGAACAGGAACGAGAACTATTTTAAACGGAATTCTAAATTAGATAGCTTTACGCTAAAAACTTATGAGAGTGCAGCACAAATAGTTGAAGCAATGCAAAATGCGGACGTAATGGCGACGGCTGAATTGAATGTGGGGGAATCTGAGCAGCTTCCGGGTACGATTGGTCGCAGAAATACGTTAATAAATGGCGGAGCCTTTGCGTTTTTGAATACGACTAGTGAAAAACTAAGCAACGTGAAAGTTCGCCAAGCGATACGGCGAGGCGTAGATATGACCAAGGTCCGCGAGGGTATAGATGACGCGCAGGTTCTGGATTATCCGTTTTTGACACGTCAAGAAGCTGTTACGATGCCGGAATTGGCAGAGTATGATATTGAGGCGGCAAAAAAGCTAATAGCGGATGCTGGATTGAAATACGGCGAGGACGGTCGGATTATAGACAAAGCTGGTAAGCAAGTTGCGTTAAGTATCGCTGTGCCGCAGCGCGATACTTTAACGAAAGTCGCGGAACGCTTTGGTGATGAACTTAAAAAAATGGGTTTTGAAGTGGTTTTAAATGTGTACGACGAGACGAAAATGACGACGGATTTCTTTTCGGCCGTAGTACGCCCGCGCGATTATGACATTCTAATATATGAGGTAGATTTGGGCGTAAGCGCGGATCCGTTTGTGTATTATAGTTCTTCGCAGGCGATTGAGTCGGGGTGGAATTTGAGTAATTATGCGAATAGTCTAGCTGATGATGCGCTAATTGTGGCGCGAACAACTAATAATGATAAATTGCGCAAGACGAAGTACGAGTCATTTATGAAGCTTTGGGTGCGCGACGTGCCGGCGATTGGCCTTTATCAGTCAACGATGATTTATAATTTTATGCCAAATACGCATATTTATTCAGAGAACAGCGAGTTGACCGATTCGTTAGATCGTTTTAGCGAAGTTAATAATTGGGCAAGTAAAAAAGATAGCGTTAATATGACGCCATGAAAAGAGCAGGGGTAGAAAACGGCTTCTTAGATTGACAAATTGAAGTGTTTATGCTATAATGAGGGCATAGCCTGTATTATTGGGGCTAATAGGTACGTTAACTTGGGATTCTTTCTGTTTTAGTGTTCGAGCTAGCGTTTTGTTTCTGCGTATCTACGGAGGTGAAACGCTGGCCCGAGCAGATTTTACGACTGGGTACGGCTTTATTACCTGACGCCCGGGGTGAAGGGCAGAAAGAGAGCAAGATGAAAAAGATGAAAAAGGGAGATATCGTCGTTGTTGACGATGAGCGTTATGTTGTTTCCAAGCTTTCCGTTTTGGGGGCTGAGCTCACTCATCTTGATGGGAACGACGAGCCCATCAAAGATCAGTCAATCTGGAAGCCCAGGAACGAGCTTTGCGAAAAGCTCATTGACTGTACGGATTGGATTGACGATTTTGCCGGAAGATATTTTTTTCCGATAAGCGTGATCGGAGTGCTGCTCAGCATTATTGACTTGGCATCTTCTCGCCAGACGGTAGTACTTGACCTCCTTATATTGACAGGATGCGGCTCACTTTTCGTCATCTGGCTCTTTAAGCTGATTTCTGAGGGGCTTATTCGGCTGTCCGTTAAGCTCTCCGAGAGAAAAAAGCTTCATAGGAAGAAAGAGCTCGAAGAGTGACCATCATCGCAGGGCAGAGCGGTATTTCGAAACGCGTATCAAAAACCTCTGGACGATGTCCGGGGGTTTATTTATTTTCTAGGATATTCGGCCCTTTGCATGCTGAATATGGAGAGCGGTTCTAAAACGTATATTATAATGGTTTGTGTTGCGATAATGTAGAACAGCAAATTAATACATTAAGGCGTAGGTGTTTATGGTACTTTGTATTTATGGCCGATAGTAATGTGGAAGGATAGGTTATATTATGCGAGGGGGGTGGACGGTCGCGATATTATGCCTATGTTATTATGCCTATGGTGATATTATGCCTATAGTGATATAATGCCTATGGTTGATATTTACGATTCTTTGTTATATAAAGTAATCCAATGCGTGTGTGCGTATCGAAAATTTAAAATAACCATGTCCATTATTTTTTACGTTAGGAGGTGTATTGATGAAGTTAAGCGTTGTAGGGTCGATAACGGGGCTTGGAAATGTGCTCTCTATTACCGATGCGACTCATGTGGTAAAAAAGGCAAACAAGCAGTGGCCGGGGTTGATACGTCAGAAGAAGAATCAGTCAATTGTCCGAAGGTGTAGTGTGATCTTATTGGTCGGTAGGGGGACAGTAAAAAGTGGCAGGAATGCTATGTCTATTCTTGCTGTTAGGAAGACTAAGGACAGAAATAGTTACAAGATAGTGCGGGAATTCCTTTTTGGTCATACCGCATTTAACCCGACGAATCTTGTTTATAATATGTGGAAGGATGGAGAAATGTGGTTGGCCTCGAATAAAAGCCATACCACGACTTTTCACCTTGCCGGTTTCGATACATTTATATTCAGAGACTTAATGATTGATCCTTGGGAGAATAGCTATAGGCCTTTTGCGGAACGAATTCCGGAAATACACCGGGTTGCCAATGTTTCAGATGATGTATGGGTATTTGTAACTAATTATTGGGTGTATCGTCTTGAGTCGCGCGGAGATAAGTTTTTTGCGACTGAGATCTGGGGGCATAAGGATGAGAATTGGCTGGAGCATCTTTATGGATGTCCAGAAGGGGAACTGGATGATGGTCTTAGAGCGATTGCTTGCGTAACCGAAGATTGTTTCTTAGTGGGTGGCGATAAGCTGAGACTTTTTGTCCTTCGTAAGGATTCTGAAGGGAAATATACGAAGGAAAGTATTGACGGTTTTGGTGCCATGGTGTGGGATATTGCCCAAATTAGGGAGAATGTTTGGCTTGTTGGGGGTGATAATGGTGAGCTTCGCATATTGACGCTAAGAAATGATCGTTTTGAACTTGGCGAAAGAATTGCAGGGTTTGAGCGCAAAGGAATACGCACAATTTACGTGGTTCCGAACGATGAGGTGATTGTTGGAGGAGAGGGGTTCTGTAAAGTACTTAGAATTGAGGATTGAGTTATTGCCTGGCGAGTTTCGCCGGGCTTTTTTATTCGCTATGTTCTGGTTCGGGTAGATAAAATGAAAATCTCCGAACGATACTTGGGGTTTTCGTTAGTTGTTGTGTTTTGTATCAAAAACCTCCGGACGATGTCCGGGGGTTTTCATTTGTCCGCCAATCTGGGATTATGCGACAGGGCCGGGAGGCGAGACTTATGCTTGATAAATAGCCGTTTTTTGATATAGTAACATTGTCACACAGGTAATTTTCCTAAATAAGGGGGTGGGGTAGACATGAACAAAGAAATATGCGATTTGTGTGGTGGGCTATTCGCTCTTAAGGTCGGTGATTTTTGCCACGTTACCAGAGATGATGGTGGACACATTCGGATTGTTGTCAAACGTCAAGGTGTAAGAAGCTTATCGGATCTTCGTAGAAAAGAGTTAAAGGCCTTGGGCGAAGCGATGCGACTTGCATCTGAGGCGTTGCGGTACGCCTTGGAAAAGAACGGCGTCCCAATCGGCCGCGTCAATTGCCAGATTAACGGCAACTGGAGCGATTTGTATGGCACCGACCCTTCGTTTTGTGTGCATATATACGGAAGGGCACGAAAAGCTAAGAAGCAGCCGTTCGGCCAGGCGCTCAACTTCCCGAGTCCGAGAGAAAATCCGGATTTCTATGATGGGAATGAACCATTGACCGATAAGGACATCGCTCTTATCCGTGAATATGTGAGAAAAAACAGCCATTTGTCGCTGTTTTCGCGGTTGATTTCGCGGCTGAGATGAAGGGTTCTTTACCGCTAGCTCCTGGTGGGCTGGCGGCTTTTTGTTACTCGAAAAACCCCCAGCTAGGCTGGGGGTTCAGTTAAGTTATA
>CAMYZS010000020.1 GCA_947303945.1 uncultured Candidatus Saccharibacteria bacterium
TTTGTTGGCAAGTACTGCCAACTATTTTGTTGCAAAGGTCCTGGACCCTAACGGGACTATTGACTACTTTTGGTATTTATGATAGAACTAGACAAAAGTAGTAAGGTGAATAGGCCGAACAGCTAGCACATTTTAAAATTGAGTTTACTACTAAGTTGCTGGCTTTCAACATTTTTTAAGAGGGGGAATATAAATGAATAAAAAAATTCTTGAAACAATCAACACAACAAAAGGGTTTGATCAAAAGAACCCGAATCATTGTTATGATCTCCACGACCATACAATGAAGGTTATGGAAGGAGTCGGCGACGACGACGAAGAACTGTTGCTGGCTGCAGCGCTGCACGATATCGGCAAGATGGAGTGCTTTACCGAGGAAGGCGGCGTTCGTAAATTTATCGGACACGCCAAAAAATCAGCAGAAATTGCTGAGCATTTATTACGCTCCGAAGGATATCCCGAGGAGCAAATCAAGAGAATCTGCTGGCTCGTCGCCGAGCATGAGTCGGACATTTCGTCGACCAAGTCGATGAAAAAACGGCTTGATGCCGCAGGTGAAGAGCAAGTCAGAAAGCTGATCAAGCTTCGCCGCGCCGACATCATGGCACAGGCTCCCACCGTCCAGCAAGAACATCTTGCCGTGGTAGCAAAGTCCGAATCCACATTGGCAGAGATTTTAGCCAATAGTAAGTCTATAAAGCTGACAGTGAAGGACCTCGCAATTACAGGTAGGGATTTAGTTCTTCTCGGTCTGAGGGGTCCAGCGATCGGCGAAGCTCAACGCGAGTTGGTCGAAAAAATTGAAGGAGGTGAACTCGAGAATAGCAAGGAAGCGCTTTTGGCGTTTCTCGAAAACAGAGCCCTGGTTTAGCCGGGGCTTTTTTATGTTTCCGCTAGGACAATGGATTGAAAATATTAGTTCCTAATCTGATAAAAGAAAATGTAAAGTCCTTGCGCGGAGTAGTGTGCTTCTATTGCGAGAGCTTCCCGTTCATTTGCTATCTGGTAAAATGGAGGTATGGAAAAAATTATTGAGGTTGAAGGCCTGACAAAATTGTACGGTAAGTTTAAAGCCGTAGATGATTTGTCAATTTATGTGGAGAAAGGTCGAATCTTTGGTCTCTTAGGGCCGAACGGTAGTGGCAAGAGTACCACAATTAACTGTATTCTTTCTCTACTGAAATATCAGAAGGGCGAGATTAAGATCTTTGGCGAGACGATGTCGCCAGATAACTATGAACTTAAGCGCAAGATTGGCGTGGTATTCCAGGACGTAGCCGTGTTTAACGAGCTAAACGTCTATGACAATATCGATTATTTCTGTGGCTTGTACATTCGCGACAAAGAAACCCGCAAGAAATACGTAGAAGACGCGATTAAACTCACGGCGCTGCAGGACTTTAAGAAGTTCCGTCCAAAACAGCTTTCGGGTGGTTTGCTAAGGCGCCTTAACATTGCCTGTGGAATTGCGCACAAACCAAAACTGATCTTCCTCGATGAGCCAACGGTGGCAGTCGATCCACAGAGCCGCAATGCGATTCTGGAGGGCATTGTAAAATTAAATAAAACCGGTGCAACCATTGTCTACACTTCCCACTACATGGAAGAGGTGGAGCAGATTTGCGACCGCATCGTAATTCTCGATAAGGGTAAAATCATCGCCAAGGGTACGAAGGAATCTTTGAAAGAAATGACCACCATGGGCGAGCGCATCGTGATTGAGATGGCGAAGCCGGATAAGAAGATTATGGCCGAGTTTGAAAAGATGCCGAATTTGCTTGAAGCCAAGTATGACGACGGCAAATTGGCACTCACCTTCGCACGCGGCAAAGAAAAACTCCCGAGCGTAATTGAATTCTTGAAGAAGAACGAGCTCAGCTATGAGCGCATCTTCTCGGAACTTCCGAGCTTGAACGATGTGTTCCTCGAATTAACTGGTAAGGAGCTCCGTGACTAATGTTTTGGCGCGTATTTAAAACTAAATTGAAGGTACTACTGCGGAACAAAAGCTGCCTGTTTTGGGTGCTGATTTTCCCGTTCATCATGGCGATTTTGTTCAATGCGGCGTTTAGTGGTCTCAATGCGATGAAAGAGTCCAAATCATCCAAGGTGGCAGTGGTCCAGGATGCGCTTTCTGAGAATAGTGAATGGCGCATGTTCTTTAAGGAACTAGACAAACACAAGAGCTTCGAGATTTCGTTTACGAGCGCAGAAAACGCGAAGAAAAAGTTGGACGATGGCGAAGTACAAAGTTATATCGACTTCAAGGATGATAAGGCGCATTTATTCATTAAGGAAAACAACATTGGGCAGACGTTGATTAAGAATGCGCTCGACCAATACGCGGAGCTAAATACCACCGCGGCGGCAATTGCGCAGACTAGTCCGGAATACTTGATGCGCGAAGATGGCTTCAGTAAGATTATGACGGAAGATTTCGTAAAGGACGATAATACCGAGCACACAGACTTTACAGTGAATTATTTCTTTACATTGATGGCAATGGCGGCGCTATATGCATCGCTAATTGGCATTGAGCTAACGAAGAATAATGAAGCGAATCTTTCGACCAAGGGCGCACGCTTAAGTGTATCGCCAACGAACAAAACGATGGTGATGGTGGCAGATTTACTGGTAGGATTTGTGGTTTGTTCAATCCAACAATTGGTACTATATTTCTTTATCCGCTTTGTACTAGGCGTACAGATGGCGGCCGAGCCGGGCTGGACACTACTCATCAGTATGATGGGCGTGCTCGCGGGTCTCTCGCTCGGTATCTTTGTGGGCGCATCGAACAAAAAGTCCGAAGGCCTCAAGAATGGCTTACTCATTTCAGTAATTATGCTGTGCTGCTTCTTTGCTGGCATGATGGGCGATCCGATTCTGCGCGATAAGTTCGAGACGATGATGCCGTTATTTGCGAAAGTTAATCCGATTGCGGCGATTGCGGACGGTTACTATGCCCTGTTTGCCTACAACGGCGACATGGAATATTACTGGCAAGCGTTCGCGCGCATTGCGATATTTGCAGGTGTAATGTTGGCACTGTCGTTAGTACTCTCAAGGAGGAAACGTTATGACAGTATTTAAGGCATATCTAAAGATTATGCTCTGCAACATAGGGCTAATCGTGATGTATGTCGCGATTTCGGTACTAGTAGTGTATTTGAATACGATGAATGCACCGGCGCCAAGTACCTATGAAGATATTACGGTAAATATGGCGTTTATTGATCGCGATAACACAGTGTTCTCGCACAAGTTCTGCGAATACGTGGGTTCGTATGCGGATGACGTGCTCGAAGTCGAAGATGAAGAACATGCGATTCAGGATTTCATCTATGATGATTACACGCGCGTGCTGATTATTATTCCTGCGGGATTTGAAGAGGCGGCTTTACGTGGTGAGGCGGAAGTATCGCAGAAGTGGTCCATGGAAGGCGTGAGTATGATTGCCGAGATGCACGAGACGAGATTCTTGACCAGCATGAATGCGCTGGCACGCAGTGGCATGTCGCGCGATGAGATCCTAAAGCAAATGGAAAAGACTTCCGAGACGGATGCCGAGATTAATATGATTGGCAACCTGGAAGAAAAGGATAATCGTGGCGGCACAATTTTTGCGGTGTTTTCAGCTTATCCAGTGATGGCGGAAACGATTTTGATTGTGGGTACAGTGGCCTGCGTGTTTAATGCGCAGACGGTGAAGCGTCGCAACGAAGTATCGGCGATGCCGATGTGGAAACTAAATACACAGTTAATGATTGGTAACTTGCTATTCTGCGTGTTACTGGTGGCGATTCTGTGGGTAGCCTGCTGCTTCATTGCGCCAAATACGGCAATGTCAATGACGGGCGTGATGATGTTTGTATCAATGCTGGCACTCGCGATGACGTTTAGTGCAATGGCGTCCTTAATTACGTCATTTGTAAAGAAGCGCGAAGTGTTATCCGGCATGCAAACCGTGATTCCGTTAGGACTAAGCTTCATTTCTGGCATCTTTCTAGATTCATCACTACTAACGGGTGAGATTTTGAATGTCGCGAAGTTCTTTCCGACTTATTACTACGCGCAAAGCATTGAAAGGATTGGCGCTTATACGGAATTTGGTGCGACGCAGTGGGGCGAAGTATTGAGCTCGATCGGGATCGTGTTAGCGTTTGGCGCGGGATATTATGTGCTGATGCTGATTATTACGAACGTGAAGCGAGTGAAGAATAAAAATAAATAAACCAGTGCCGGTACTACTGTATTCAGATTAATGAAAGAATATAGTATTTCCGACTAGATTAAGTTGTTGAGGGCATAACAAGCATTTATAGATTGCGGAATAGTTGAAAACTATTTTATATTCCTCTTGGTGGAGCTTAATTAACCAGGTTTTAACAGAGTACAAAAAAGATGCCTGCAGCAATCAATACTTGCATCTAGCGGTATAATGATAACATGGACAGTAAAGAATCTCTATCAGATAGGAACTACTCGGTTTGGACAGATGGCATAGAACAAACTCGCATTGCCATACCTGACAAACTAAAAGAATGGAGCGAAGGCATAGATTTAAATGCCAAATCCCCTAAACCTTTTGATATTAACTTACTGGATTTTCTCAATCAAAATGAATTACAGGTAGCCATGTCCAGACAGACACCGTCAGAAGTTGAAAACTTGCTAAGGACTAATCATGAAACATTGCTCCACAATAACGCTGAAATCGATAGACTAAATGAGCGCATCCTCCAAATTTCCGAACTAGCCCCTAGTAAATTAGAAGAATTATATAAAAATCCGGAGACTAGCGATTCCGACAAATCCATCATTTTTTGTATAGAAGCCCTACGCCTGTCCAAAGAAGAGTCGGATTCCTTAGCCAAGAACGAGCCAGAACTAGCCAGTAACATTAATCACGCAGTCGCTTCTGTCTACGGATTTGATGTCGTAAAAACACAAAAATTACTCCAAGACAACGGCGCCCATTTTAGAATATTAACAAAAAGAGAACTTGAAACAACCGAACCCGGCTCATTAGAGGATATTACCTCCGCCGCATTAGAATCCTTTGTGATGAACCCAAACTACGACATATCGCGCGCTCTAGATTACGATGAATATCTTCACGGCATCATGCTGGACTGCACTAAAAAGAAAGTAGGCAAAGATGGCACCATAGCAGAAATGCTAGATTTAGAAGAGTTCCAAGAGCGTATTATAGAATCTATGAGCTGGGCAGTTCTAGATATCAATTCATCACAAAAGAAATATACTAGTTCCGAATTTGCAAACCTACAAAAACGCGCTTCCAAGATGTATGCTGATTACACCACCGGGCATCATTTCCGCACGGATGCCGAAGAAGAAAAAGGTTATGATAAAATCGCAATCCTTGATCAAAATGAACCAGGAAACATTTATGCATTTAATTATAAAGATAAAGTGGCTGATTTTTGGAAAGATTTTAAAAGAAGGGTCCAACATAATAATGATGAAGCTTTTAGATACAATATAGACGTAGCTCGCGTAGAGATGAAGCCTTGGGCAGAAAAAATCGACCTAGACAGAGTAAGCGCCATCAATGAAGACGCAGGGCTAACCTATGAAGATAAACTTAAAAAAATTACAGCCTATATTCAAGAAGTATTCGAAGTTCTCAACTTAGACGATAATGGACGGAGCCAGCCGATTGGCGTAAAGTGGTTTCGGTACAAGGAATTGTCCGTAGTTAAGTCTATTCGTAGACTATTGAGCATACCAGAAAAAAACGCAGATTTACCAGAAAGAGATTCAGGAGCCTACTATAGATACTCGGAAAAAAGCATTTATTATCTCAAGCCAAAAAACGCTTTGAAGACAAAATTATCCAACTGGGACATCTCTACAATAGCACACGAAATGTGGCACGCAAAACAACATGAGCTAATGACCGTAAAGCCCGGCGGAAAAGTATCCACCAACGATCCGAAAGTACGTATGTACGAGAAGAATAGATCCGCTCACGTTAGCCTCCAACGAGGCAGCAAAATTGGCTATTCTATGCAAATCATCGAAAGAGAGGCTTTTGCTATCGAGCAAGAACTCAAACCTCGCCTCATCAAGCACAGCTACAAAATGCTCGGGAAAAAAATACATTACATATTTAACCGATAAAATTATAGAGGTAAATCGTAATTATATGCGTGTTTTTGTCATAAAAATGGCATAAAAATAGCCCTCTATTTATACGAGGAATTTAACAGACACTAACAGATTACGAAAAAGTTAAAAATTATTTTATAAACCATCTGGTGGGGGTTAATTAACCAGGTTTTAACAGTGTACAAAGAAGATCTATATCAAAAATGGTATAATAACGCTATATGGAAAGATATGTAATTCTGCACGGAAGTTTTGGTTCTAATAAAGGAAATTGGTTCCCATGGTTAAAGAAAGAATTGCAAAGTAAAGGCAAGCGAGTTTCTGCTCCGCAAATGCCGGTTGGTGTCGGAAAACAAAATTTTGAATCTTGGAGTAATGAGCTAGATAAACTGGCAATTGATGAAAATACTAAAATCGTTGCTCATAGTATTGCTCCAGTCTTTGTTTGTAAATATCTGGTCAAGAATAATATTAGAGTTAAAAAACTCATTTTTGTTTGTGGTTTTAATAACTATTTAGGAATTAATTCCGACTATGACGCAGTAAACGAACCAATGTATTTTGACAATCTTGGAGACACGAAAAAGTATTGCGATGATATAGTTTGCTTCTATTCGGATAATGACCCATATGTAAAGTTTGATGTCGAAAAACGATTTGCCGATACTATTACTGACAAACAGATTATCATAAAGGATGGTGGCCATATTAATTCAGAGAGCGGCTTTAATAAATTCGAAGAAATATTAGACTATATTGACTAGACCATATTGTTAGGGTTTTAACAGCCAAAATTATAGAGGTAAATTTCAATTTTTGGCATGTTTTTGTCGCAAAATGGCACAAAAATATCCCTCTATTTTCACAAGGGGGTTTAACAGACTTTATAAACCGTTTGGTGGGGCTCAATTAACCAGGTTTTAACAATATACCGCGAAGATATCGATAATAGCCTAACTGAATTACTATGTTTGGCTTAACGTGCCGTCAATGAGTTTCTTCATTTCTGCGGCAAAACTTGTTAACCTTTCTTTATCATAGACATAGCTATTCTCGCTGCTCGAATAATCCTCCATAGCAGTTTTAATGATATCGTTATAATCTGTATCTATATTATCAATAGCCCACTTACCGCCGTCATATTTTGATAGAGTTAAACCTTCCTTGATTGACGCATAGAACCTGCAAAGATTTAACACGCAATAAGGGGGGTTATTTGTAATGTCTTTTACGCAATCCAAAATATCATTATAGTTTGAAGCGATGACGTATTCTTTAGGGACTTTTGCAAAAACATCCTTGGACGGCTTGCCAAAATCTAAAGAATCATTTTTTACGTTGATAACATTAAAATGGCTTACAAGATCTGGATCTGTCTTTTCTTCATCGTTAATAATTAGTGATTTATCTTGTCGATATCTTTCAATCCAATCTCTACTACCGTGCAATTCGTAAGGCGTTGGATATTTTATATTACGGCAGTCGTTTTCTAATACGACACTAAACTCAAAGCCTTTTCTAGGAAAGATATCAAGATTATCTAACACTTTGTTCCATATTAACTCTTTCGTTTTCGCATCAATTTTATCTTTTACGACGATTATGAAGTCTAGGTCTGATTTGTTTGGGTTAAAACTCCCAAGCCTTAACGAACCATGAAAATAAACACCAACATAATTATCCTTTAGGATATCCCTTAGCCATTTGTCTATTTGTTTCATGACATCTTCTACGCGCATAATTACCTACAATTGTACCATCGGATGCATAAAAATATAGAGACGACGAGTTGGGGATTTAACAGGCACTTATAGGTTACGAAATAGTTGAAAATTATTTTATAAACCGTTCGGTGGGGGCGAATTGGGAGGCATTAACAATCTATGGAGAAGAAATTAGGGCAAGAATATCGGCTTGTGCGCAATGATATAATAAATATATGAAGCGTTCAAGTCTTAAGAAGTACTTTGCTGGTTTAAGGTTTGGGTTGCTATTGCAGATAGCAATAGGACCAATGTGTCTAATGGTTTTTAATGCCGCAAAGAATAATGGCTTTTTCGCCGCCTTGCCACTTGTGCTTGCTATTGCTCTAGTCGATGCATTCTATATTACATTAGCGGGCCTAGGGGCTAGCAAAATACTAGAAAACAAAAAAGTCAAAAACATATCTAAAATATTAGGCGCCGCAGTTTTGGTTCTATTTGGTCTCAATATAATATTAGGCGTATTTGGTATTAACTTTATTCCAGCATTAAACTTGGAACCAACGACTACTAATCTATTCCTGCAGGGGTTAGTACTGACTCTCTCGAATCCAATTACCATAGCTTTTTGGGGCAGCGTTTTGACCGTAAAAATTATTGACGAGAAGATGACGAAAAAAGAACTTGCTGTTTTCTCCTCTGGATTAGTTTCCGCAACGTTGCTGTTCTTGTCGCTAGTTGCCGTTCTCGGGACCATACTTGCTGGTTTTATCTCTAAAAACATCTCGGATATTCTGAATGTGATTGTTGGGTTGGCCATAATAGCATTTGGTATTAGAATTCTTGTCAAAAAAAGAGGATCATAAAAAGCGTGGAACCCATAACGACTAACTTTGGGGTATTAACAGACGATTTTATAGGGATAAAAATGGGCTTTTTATCCCATTTTTTATGTAGAATTGGCATAAAATATGCATACTAGAACTTCGAAGGTAATTAACAGAAATTTACCACTAAAAACCGGCCAAAATGCCGAGTTAGATAAAATTTGGTGGGACTTAATTAACCAGGTTTTAACATTGTATAGGGAGGATATAAAGGATGGAATATTGTATATATAAAAGGAAAGCCCCGCTCAATATTAATGAGCGGGGCATTACAAATGGGACTATATGAGGTTTCAATTAGCTACGAGATGGAGGCTATAAGGTGCTTTGGGAGATTTACGTGCTATTCGCACTCGCCTTTCACAGCCTCGTCTGGACATATTTCGCCAGACTACTACTCCTCAAACTCATCTTTTCGCCTTGGTTCACTCCCCTCTCACCAGCTTGACTGGGTATTGATATAAGAACTTCGGCTAGTAGCTTGTCCCTAATGGATTTCTAAATGATACGCGGAGACGCCTAAGGTGCTTTTGAGAACTTAATCGCGGGTTATCCGCTACGTCTTTCCATACCGCTTTTTAACCTGGTTGCTCTCATCTCTTCGCAGTCTATTTGCTAGGAGACTTCAACTTCGGCGAGTATCATCTACCATCAATTCTGATGATAGTTCCATCATAGCACATATATTTCATTTTGTCAAGGCTCTTATGCTAATTTGGGGATTTAACAGACATTTATAGACTACGAAATAGTTAAAAATAATTTCATAAACCGTTTGGTGGGGGCGAATTGTCCAGGCACCAACAGTCTATAAGGAAGAATGACGACTTATATCCGATGATATAATCGTAAAAAGGAGCCAGTATGAAAATCGAAAAAGTAGAGCAAAACAGGGAAATCGAAAACTTTATTGAAAAGTCGCAAGAGGAGTACGAAAAAGAGAATAATATAGAATGTAACTATACTCCTTTTTACTTTATTGCTAAAGACGAAGATCGGATAGTTGGTGCACTTTCTGGAGCAACTTTTTTCGCAGAGGTCTATATTGACGAGTTGGTAGTCGATAAGGAATCTAGAGGAAAAGGCATTGGCAAGCTTCTTATCGATGCCGTCGAAGACTATTATAGGGATTCTGGCTTTAATAATATTAATACATGCACCAATGGCTTTCAGGCGCCAAAGTTCTACGAAAAATGCGGCTTCGAATTGGAGTTTGTTAGAAAAAATAAAACAAACCCAAAACTAGATAAATATTTCTATGTGAAGTATTTTTAATCCTAGACCAAATTAGATAGGGCATTAACAGACGAATTTATAGGAGTAAAGTGCTTCCGAAGCACATTTTTCGTGCAAAATAACACTCTAGGACTTTCGAGGTAATTAATAGAAAAAACTACTAAAAAATCGGCCAAAAAGCCGCTCCCTATACCTTCTGGTGGGGACGAATTGCTCGGGCACTAACACTGTATAGAATCGTATATAGTTAAATTATCTTTCTGCTAGACAGTCGATCCAGTCGCCATATCCCCATATTTCGATTTTTTTAAAACCAACTTGATTTAGAAATAGCTCGAGTTCATCTTTTGACCAAAAAGAAAAATAGATTTCCCCGTCTTTCTCGCTCAATCTCTTCCATCCCTCAGCTTTGTCTTTTGAGGTTTTAACACAAAACAATACTTTTCCGCCGTCAATAAGAGAATTATATATTTTTTTAATAGATTCTCCTGCCTCTTTTTTGGTAAAATGCATTAGTACAGCCCAACAATGAATGAAATCATATTTTTCGGGAAAATCATTTTTTAACAGATTAAACTTAATCGGGGAGAACCCCTTTTTTCTTAAGATATTAATGAAGGAGTCGGCAACATCACTAACAATCAAATTGCTATATCCTAATGATTGGATATAAGCAGCGTCTTCTCCACTTCCTGATCCAATTTCGAATAGCCGTCCGCTTTTCGGGACGCCCTTTAGGCAATTGCTCAGCATGGCATGCTTTTGCTTTATTATGTTATCATTAGAGTCGGCATTTTTCTGATTAACATATTCTTTTGCATATTTTTCGTACGAATTTATGGTCTTCTCGTTTTCTATGCTCATGATTATCATTATAGCATTCGATATTTACTACAAAAAAATCGGCCAAAAAGCCGTTCCATATACCTTCTGGTGGGGGCGAATTGTTCAGGTATTAACAATGTATAAGGAAGATATTCGGGAAAAATTAAATCACGTTATAATAAAAGCATATACTTTACAGAAAGGATAATTATGGATAATGATCAGCAACAAATAGCTATGGATGCTGCACGAATGATGAACTATAGGATGCATGCAGAGCAATTATTTATACCAGTATTGAAGGATTTTGAGGTAAAAAATGACAACAATCCACAAACAGTCTTGTTGGCTGAAGGACATGGGTTTGTTGAACAATTAACGTCTGATGGCCATATTGATGATGGGCAATTTGATCAAAGGATTGATTTGGCGATAAATAACACCAAGCAATTTATGAGGAACAATGGTTGCGAGGATGTTGACAAAAGTTTTATATACTACAAAGATTATAATAATGAGACTTTTTCTTTCAAGTTATATGTTTGCGACATGATAATCGTAGGCAATGAAAAAAGGAAAGCAATCAGGCAGTTTATTGCATATTTTGTTGAACCGAGAATGCGTGATTTTTATCAATTAAGCTTATCTGCTGAGCCATTTGTTATGCCTACTGAGCAATTAAGGCTAGGCATTATCGACTTAGAAAATGATCAGGTAACGCTTGCGCTAGATAACTTGATGAAAACGTTATTGGATAATTTGAAATATAAAAATTAGAGGATATTGAATTAGGGTATTAACAGACATTTTAACAGGGGTAAAAACCGCATTTTGGCGGTTTTTGCTGCAAAAATGGTCTCAAATTACATACTATTGCCGCAGGGTACTTAACAGAAAATTACTACAAAAAATCGGCCAAAAAGCCGTTTTATATTCCTCTTGGTGGAGCATAAGAGATTCGAACCCTTGACCTCCTGCTTGCAAAGCAGGCGCTCTGACCAGCTGAGCTAATGCCCCAAGCTAATATCCCCACATAACAATAAAGGGATAAGCGGGGGGGCGCTTATCCCTTAGACCCATATTAGCATACCAGAACCAGAAATGCAACTGTCATTTTAATACCTCCCACAAAAAACACCCAGCGCCTCTTTTAATAAAGACACTGGGCAAAATATTGTCACCATAAATCCTGCAAGTCAAGTCCAATCAATTCGATAAGCTCATAACCTCCGTCTGCATCTTTTGACCCCTCAATCATAATAGAATCGTCTGAGATACAGCTTCTGATTAAATCGCACAATTCAGTCTCACCAACCACATACCTCAATGGATCATAAACACACAAGGCAAAGCCTTCCCAAATTTCGACCTCAGTAAAACAACGATAGAAGCAGCCAATCGAATTATCCTCTTCGTTTTTCTTCACCAGCTCAATTCCGTCTCTGCACCAGTAGTAATCACCACACTCGGTGATGCGCAACCAGCACGCCTCATCAGAAATAAAATCGTCATATCCGTTTTCGCCAAGTACCACCTCATCTTCGCAATCAAATCCTACCTGCAAAGCATCGACGAGTATCTTATGGCATGCCGACACATCCATGATGAAGCCTTCTATTGTTTTCGCTAAGAGAGCGAGCAATGCCGACAGCCCATCATCATCTCCTTCATCCTCGTGGAGTAAATCGACCACCCTGGTGTCACATAAACTTTTCATGTAGAAAAGCGCAAAATCTGTGACAATCAATCGATAAAGGAACTCAGCTTCATCGCATTGCGCGTCGAAGAACTCCTCTTCGGTTACCTGGTTACCACATCGATCTAATGTCATTTTACGGGCAAACAAAGTACCATCATACTGAGCTACCGTCCAGAATCGATCGCGGTCATCATCACTAAAGACAAAGCTGTGAGCACACTCGCTACTTTCGATTATTTCTCCAATTGTTTTCACTACAATACCCCCTTTTCTAGGCAACAACAAAATACTAAGGAACTAAGGCCACTTGACCTATCTATAATTATAACACATACATTAAAACCATTAAACCGTGGAATATGCTACCAATGACTACCATAATATGAAAAATCGAATGCATATAGTGTTTCTTAGTCCCAATCCCAAACATAATCGCTCCCGTCGTATACGAGACGCCGCCACAAAAGAGCAGAGAAATTGCCATCATTGGCAACACAGTCATCAGTTGTGGCAGGGATAAAATAATACACCACCCCAATGCGATGTAGCATATCATCGAAAAAGGCATGTACTTTTCAATGTCGATCGCATTTAGAATTATTCCAATTATTGATACGCCCCATACAACACCAAATATTACCCATGCCAAAGCCGGATCGGCCTGCGCCAAGGAGCAAATTGTAACTGGAGTATAAGTTCCAGCAATCAATAGAAACACCGAACAATGATCCAAAATCTGCATGACCTTCTTACCCTTAATGCGCGGGGACAAACCGTGATAAATCGCTGATATCGTATAAAGAATAATCATACAGAGGCCAAAAACGATACTAGTTAAAACTCCAGCTACCCCAGTATGCGTTGCGCCACGTATAATACACAAGACTAATAAAACAAGGCCAAATACACCACCGACTATATGAGTCACCATATTAAATATTTCTTCGCCTTTGGTGTAGTCCGGAAGCTTTCGATCATCAAGCTTAGTACGTTTTCTCATGTGTTTTATTGTATCACCTCAAACATGCTAAAATATAGCTATGAATAAAGCCAAGGTCTACTTCACTAGAGAAATCAGCCCCGAATCACTTCAAAGAGCCTACGAAGCACTCGGGATAACATTAACTGGCAAGATTGGCGTAAAGGTTTCAACTGGCGAAGACGGCGCCAAAGGCTACCTTAAAGCCGACTTGATAGGACCTTTCGTAAAAAGCCTAAACGGCACAATCATCGAATGCAATACTGCCTACGGTGGCGCCCGCAATAAATCCTCAGATCATCTCAAAGTTGCCGAAAAACATGGCTTTACTAGCTTCGCCGAAGTAGACATTATGGACGCCGACGGCGACAAAAAAATCCCAGTCAATCAAGGCAAGCATCTGAAGTTTGACCTTATTGGCAAGCATTTTGACCGTTACGATTCTATTATTAACCTCGCACATGGCAAAGGGCACATAACGAGCGGTTTTGGCGCAAATCTTAAAAACCAATCCATCGGTATCGCATCTCGCAAAGGCAAAGCCTACATCCATTCCTGCGGCAAAACCGATGACCCGAATCTCTGCTGGATGTCTGAATATGAGCAAACCGACTTTATCGAATCCATGGCTGAAGCTGCAACAGCCGTCTCGGACTACCTTAAAGAGCAGGGGAAACAAATTGTTTATATTACCGTCATGAATGCGCTTTCAGTCGATTGCGATTGCGACAGTAATCAAAGCGACCCAGTTATGGCGGACATTGGCATTATCGCAAGCCTCGATCCCGTCGCCAATGATCAGGCTTTTGTCGACCTAATCTGGGCTAGCAAAGACCCTGGCGCTGCGGCACTTAAAGAGCGTATCGATAGTCGCCTTGGTCGCGAAATCTTGCCATATGCAGAAAGTCTTGGCCTTGGCACATGTAAATATGAGTTAATCGATATAAACAAGGCGTCGTAGAATATGCTAAAGTTTTACAAAACAGACCCAGAGACTAAAGAGCTTACCCAAATCGAACAGGCCGAAGAAGACTGCTGGATCGATCTCATTGCGCCAACCGACGAAGAAATCGCCGAAGTTATAGATACTACTAAGATTGACTCCGACTTACTTACAAAAATGCGCGACGACGACGAATTACCGCGCGTTGAAATGTCCAAAGGAGCAACCTTGATCGTTATCGACGTTCCAGCAATCGATGATGATTCCGATTATATTACTTACCCAATCGGCACAATCGTTACCGACAATAACTATATCATCACGATTTCGCCACGCAAGACTCAAATCCTACGCAGCTTTCGCAAGAATCAAATTCGCGATTTTCGCACTGCCAAAAAAACGCGTTTCGTTATTCAAATCATGGCCGCCGCAGCCGCCGAATATCTACGAGTCTTGGACAATATTTACCACAAAATCGAAGTCCGCGAGAGCACCCTCCAAAAATCTACTAAAAACGAAGACCTAATCGACCTATTAATGACCGAAAAAACACTCGTATATTTTACAACTTCACTCAAAGAGAACAACCTCGTCCTCGAGCGTATTAATAAAGGCGTAGTACTGCCACTTTATGAGGGAGACCTCGACATGCTCGAAGACGCTATCATTGAAAACGGCCAAGCAATCGATATGGCTGGAATTTATCGTGAGATTATCCAGTCTATGGCCGAAACATATGCCACAATCGTTAGTAATAACCAAAACAACATCATGAAGTTTCTCGCTGGTATTACTATCGTGCTCTCTATCCCAACCATCATCTCATCTTTTCTTGGTATGAATGTTCAATTTGGTAGCATTGGCACCGATCCGACCGCCGCTTGGATCATCTTGGTCGTTTCGTTTATTGTCTCAATCATTACCGCGGTCATACTCAAGAAGAAAGACTTGCTCTAGATGCCCAGGAAGAAGATTGTCGCCATCATTCTTTCAATAATTCAGTTATTAACTTTGGCATCCTTCATTATCGTCAATCAGCCACTTTCCGCCATCGCAACAATCGCCCTACTATTTATCAGCATCTCTTATATGCGCGCCAAAGGTCTTTTCGAAAACAAAATTCCCGGACATTTTTACACGCTCGCCAACTATACAATTGGTTTCACGATCGCAATCGGCGTACTTTTGATTGACTTTTCCTAATAAATCATCAAATACTCAGCAGCCCAATCTTTAATATCATTTATATAGTCGAAATAATTGCCGGCGCGCTCTTTATGGCAGTTATGTTTATTGCCGATCATAAAAAGCACACTCCCGGCAATCCCCGGCAAAATAATAATAGTATTATTTTTATAACCCTATCTACCGCATTCCTTTTTGCAACCATAGTCATTTCATTAATTATAACTATTAATTTTGCAATATAGATATATTATAATTACCTCATGGCAGAGAATAATACTGAAATTATCGAAGCGCAAGTCATCGAGCACAAAAATGCTGGAAAACAAAGCAAACAAAACACTAAAGGCCTGTTTGTCATTTCCCTCATAGATATCCTAATGCTTATGCTCGGCATCGCATTAATAATGTGGGCAGACAAAGTAGTGAATGGCATCTCAATCGCAATCGGCAGCCTCTTTATTCTCTATGCAACATATAACTTTATCGCTTTTTATCGCTCCGAAAAGAAAACCTCCGACTTTACCAAACTTATTGCCGGTCTCGCCATGGTAATTGCGGGTATTTTTCTCATTACGCAAACCGACTTTATTAAAGAAATCATTTCATTTATAGTTGGCATCTTTATTATTTTTGAAAGCATGGTAAGACTCCAAGATGCATTCAAACTTCGCCAGTTAAACAAAGAAGCCGCCAAACTCCCGCTAATTCTGTCATGTATTAGTCTAATCTGCGGCATACTTTGCATTCTTGGCAAAATAATAATCTCCGACATCTTTCTGCAAATTCTTGGCATTATGCTAATTATTTTTAGCTTCACCGACATTTTCGGGCTTCTCACTATTCGTAAAAATTAGCTAGATTTTATTGTCTTTTGCATCGTGCTTATGCTAAAATTATAAGCATATGGATAACAACGAGGAAAGGATGGTTATTCCTCACGGGCCAGCGGCAGAAAATGGCTCAAACGAAACGCCAAACAAAGCGTCAGACTTTTCGAGCGACCAAGATTCAGACACTCAATCCACGCAGTCGACGCCCGAACCAATAACCAACACCGTCATTAGTCACGAGGAGCCTATTGAGCAACCTTCAACCGCTCCAAGCGATACTGAACCAGTAGATATTTTTGCCACCCCAGAAGAACGAGCCGCCGAACCCACCGCCATCACGGGTAGTAGTACACACGTAAATAATACACCCTTCAATAGTCGTAATCGCTACCAAGGACAATCTCATAATAAATTCAACAATGTGCCGCAATTTTTTAGCGATGCGATTATCGCAAACACACCTATAGAACAACCAAAAAGAAGCAAAAAAGGGCTAACCATCGGTATTGCCATCGGCAGCATTGTGTTATTCTCATTGTTATTAATAGTTATACTGACTGTCAGAAAAAGTAACAATGACACCTCCAAGCTAACCCAAGCAAGCATCAAGAGTGAAACTAAAGAATTATTTTATTCTTATGCTAATTTCATATTATCAGGCAAAGATTCTAAAGAGCCGGTCACGCTAGATAATATTAATTATTCTAGCTATGCCTACTTAAAAAACATTAACACTGCTGCCGGATTATATAATCAAAGTTATGCTAACGAATTAAGCGAACGCTTCTCGAACTTTGCCCAAAAAGCAAAACAAGACTACGGCGAAGAAAAGGGGCAAATTATCAGCATGATTGATAACTACATCGAGCTACTTACATTTATTAAATCTAACCCTAGCAGGAAAGAACTCTCTACTAATACAATAGTCAACACCTATCTAAATGATGGAGAATCGTCTGCCAAGAATAAAATCGACTCAATTTTATCAGAGTATTCAAAAGACAACGATATATATAAACCATTTTACGAAGCAAGACGAAAAAGTTACGAGTCAATTATTTTTCATCTCAAGACGCTAAAAGAGAACGGCTGCATTAAAAACAGTTCAATAAACGAAACTTGCGCATCTACAGCTCAGCCAAAGACGATACCCGACAATTATGAGCCGTACGCATTTGTAACATACGAAGCCGAAGCCGAATATGTCGTCGATACGAGAGTATCGGATATTGCAAGTGACTGCATACACATAGCGTCAATATTAGAACACGAGGGTATAAATAAATGAAAAAAATCGTTAAAATCGCAAGTATCATTCTAATATCCGTATTTATCGTAGCCCAAACAAACAGTCAAGCGCACGCAGACGAAATCGTCAATATTGCTGGTTTCACAGAGCTCGCGAAATGCTACAAAAAAAATATAATTAAGCCCGAAATTAGTACAGTTTCCGATAAATTTAAAGTCAAAGATATCTTCAAAAAAGAAGACTCAGAGACTTTTGCGGCGGTACCAAATATGTATCAGAACACAGTTGCAGACTACAATGTTAGCTGCGAACAACTAGTCAATGGATACGATCCTCTAATAGGGGGCGAAAAGTACGATGCCTTAATTAACAACAACAAAGACGAACTAGGCGAAACCGCTGCAAAAGAGTTCCTTGAAAAAATGGGATATACGTCGAACGGCAATGGCGGAAAATATGTTAACTTCACGTATAAGAAAACCGACTGGCTACAAAAACAAAGCGAAGTTCATACCCATAAAATAAAAGTGACTGACATTAAAAACGGCAAAATTACTAATTCAAGCATAATTGAAATAGAAAAATCTGGCATTGCCGATTTAGTAAAATTCGACGTATATAATAAAACAACATTACAAATATATTGCAACCCAACCAATGTCCCTAGCCAACGTGGGGGCTGCGGTGATATTACAATTTCGTCCGGCACATCATTTGAAAGCTTTGCTCAGGAAGTCTATAACCAGCTCGCTACACATCGCCAAACATACACAAAAGATTTAGGCGGCTACATGTCTAAAACCGAAAAATACGTTCTGCTCAAATATGACCCATCAAACAACATACAGAACGGTGCCAACCAAGGCGATGATGGTAAGTGGGTATTCATTGGGAAATCTGAGGCCAAAGCAGCAGATGCAGCAGTCAAGAATAATAGCAACTTCGATAGCGTAAGCTCATTAGTATTCACTGCCGAGCAAAAAACCACTCTCCATCAGTTCTATTTTAATGAATTCTATCGAGCTAAGCTAATCTGTAATGGCGATGAGGGATACGATTCATTGCCGGCCGGCGCGATTGAAGCGATCAAAAGTGGGGACAAGACCTGCTACGCTATCGCAATGGCGCATGTCGGTAGCGATAGCCCTCAAGACAAAGTTCACGCAATTACACCAAAACTTACCTGGTATGTAGATTATACATTTGAGCAACTAGTTAAAAATATGACAGAGGACGAATTACTAGGAGCTCAAACAGCCGCCAATTCAACCGATAGCGGCAAGAACTCTGAGGAAGACCGCGATCCAGACTGCTTCACGAATGCTGGAGCACTCGGCTCCATTATTTGCCCAGCAATCGACGGCGCCTCAAAGCACGTTGAGCAAGCATACACTAATTTAGTTGAACCGTATCTTCAGATCGACGCTTTGCTATTCGATGCATCTACCACGGGCGGCAAAGCAGTTCAAAAGATTTGGGGTATATTTCAGGGCTTCGCAAACTTAGCTTTTGTTCTCATCTTCCTATTTGTTATCTTTTCACAACTCACAGGCGTCGGTATCGACAACTACGGTATCAAGAAGATCCTACCCAAATTAATCATAGGTGCCGTTTTAATCAATCTATCATATATTATATGTCAACTAGCTGTCGACATGTCTAATATACTAGGTATCGCCATCAAAGGTCTAATTAACAATGCGGGCGAAGAAGTTGGCAGTATAGTCTCCAACTTAAACGTGAACTTAAATTCTGGTCACGCAAAATCAGTACCACTCAAAGTACCAACTGGCACCCTAGTTGTTGTCGGCATCGCATCCGTCCTAGGTGTAACCCAATTCCTTTCAGCGGGGATGGCGATTCTTATTCCAGCCCTCGTAGCACTTGTTTCGATAGCAGTTGGTGTTATGTTCCTATTTATTATGCTGGCTCTCCGTCAGGCTATAGCGGTTATTTTAGTTGTAGTTTCGCCAATGGCCTTCGCCGCATATTTACTGCCAAACACAAAAAAACTACTCTTCGACAAGTGGGTTGAAGCTTTTAAAGGAATGCTCATAGCATACCCAATCTGCTCCGCATTAGTGTACGGCGGTGACCTTGTATCAAAAATTCTCCTCGCATCGGAAGGGACTGGAGCTGATGGCACGACCGACATCACTAGCCTTGGCATTATTTTGTCCGCCGCGGCCGTTTCTATCGCGCCAATCTTCTTCATACCAAGCGTAATCAAGAAGGGAATGGACGGCATAGCAGGTCTCAGTACTATAATGAACAAAGCACAAGGCACCATTGGCGGCAACGCCACGAAACAGGCTAATGCAAGACTTAATAATTCTCGACTAACAGATTACCAGAACCGCCGCAGCCAAGAACAAAGCAATCGCGCAAATGCAAGACGCGACGAAAAGAAGTTCAAAGCAGCAGGCAAGCGTATGGGCAAATTGCAAAGAAAAATCGACCAATCAGGCCTTGGTGGGCTTAGTACGAGTGAACGCGCCGCCTATCAAGACGCCACCAGCACTATAAATAGCAGAAATAAACAAATGACTGATCTATATAGCCAAACATTCTCAACCTTGGGCGTCGGTGCATTAACTGCCGAACTTACGAAAATGGGGGCATCCGGTGAAATGGACGCCAATCTAATGCAAGCAGCCATCAATCGCATCGGCGAAATAGATCAGGGCGAAGCAGTTAAGTCTATGTCAACATTAAGCAAAACTGCCGCATTTAAGAATATGAACGAAAAAGATAAAAACCGCATCATTCAGACCTGCCTTAGCCAAAAAGGTAATCCGCTCTTGAAAGCATACGCTAAAGCACTCGGTCGGCCAGACAGCAAAGTATCTTTTACCGATTTTGCAAACGATGCCAGCACAGATGGCTTGCAGCATACTCTAATCAATATGGGCGATAATGTATTTGCCGACATGGATAAGGATGTCATGGACGTAATCGCCAACAGCAAAGGAGAACTTGGTACTAATACAGAGATATCTAAGATGTTCTCAAATGAACAGATGGCGGCAGGGTATGGCCAAGGCTTCTCTGGATCCACCGGAGATAAATTTAATGCTATTATCAAAAAACGCGATAATTCGCAAACTAAAGATGATCTAAAGGCTATATCAACGAAGCAACTCGCAAGTGTAAAGAGGTCAGCTCTAGAAGCCTCAGAACATGGCGGCGCAGTAGACGTCAACGCTGCACTCGCAGAGCAAGTAGACGACATGAAGAAGGATGATAATACCGAGCTACGCAGTAGTATGGACAATGAAGCTAGAGGATACCTCGGGCTAGGTAATTCATCGACTACCCCATAGGTAGTGCAACTAATCCTACTATCAATCGCCACCATATATGATTACTGAGATAAGACGCTCAAATAAACATCCACCGGCTTAGCCGGTGGTTTTTATATGGACGGGCAGTAGCCCTC
>CAMYZS010000021.1 GCA_947303945.1 uncultured Candidatus Saccharibacteria bacterium
CGCCAATTGAGGCTTACGAGCAATCTAAATGTTGCACTTGAGGGCTTAATCTAGGCTAGCAACAACACACCTGAGCTTTCACGTAGAGTTGCCGTGATACGGTTGAGATACCCTACAGTAATAGCATCGCGATTTCCGCGACGATTAAACGTATTAGAAGTCTATACTCGCCATGTCGAACAACCAAAAACCGGTCCATATTTAGGACCGGTTTTTAAATATATAATTTATTTACGAAGACCAAGAGCAGCGACGGTTGCTTTATATTTTTCGAAATCAGTACGCTCGAGGTACTTAAGTAGCTTCTTGCGTTGGCCGACCATTTGAATAAGACCGCGCTTAGCCATAAAGTCATGTTTGTTGACTTTGACATGCTCGGTAACTTCTTTGATACGCTCGGTCAAAATCGCAACCTGTACCTCTGGTGAACCAACATCTTTATCGCTGCGTGCGAGTTTCTTGATTGCCTTCGCCTTGTTATCTTTTGTAATCATATTGGGGTAATTTTAGCATATTACCAGAGAAGATGCAACAGTAACGCCTTAGGGTTTGCTATTTATTGCTTTCTTAGCTTTATAACATCTAGGGGGCTCTAGTTGAGAGCATTCAAGTAAAGATTTTATGGTTTCTTGTTATGTTTGCGACCACGTTTTTCAACCAGCCAAACAATTCCTCGCAAAAGCGCGCCTAGAGCGATAACTTGGATTCCGACAAATATCAGTTCTGTCGCCATCTTCTCTCTTGCAGCATACACAATTTGTAATTCTAACGGCGGATCTTGATATGGAATCCCCGCCTTTATCACGGCATAATATGCACCAAAAACCAATATAATTATGCCGGCTATAATGGTCGAATCTAGAATCCTCCCAATTAGCACCGTTATGCCTGATTTTTTACTACTCATCTTTTCCTCATTTTATTTTTTATTCATATAACTAACTAGCGCCGAGCGAAGATCTTTAACCGGTAATACAAATTTATCCTTGATAGTAGCTGGAGCGATGGCGTTTTTGAAGCCGAGCTTTTTCGCCTCAGCAATGCGACGGTCTGGCGCAATTACACTGCGAACTTCACCCCCCAAGCCAACCTCGCCAAAAACAACAATCTTTTCGTCTAATTTGCGGCCTGCGGCGGCACTGGCAATCGCCATACAAATCGCTAAATCGGCTGCCGAATCATTAAGGCGCATACCGCCGACAACATTAATAAAGATATCTTTATCCTGAAGTTTCAATTTAGTACGACGCTCAAGTACTGCAATAAGTAAATTGAGACGATTTATATCAAACCCAGAGGCGGTTCGTTTTGGATAACCAAAATTGGTCGAGTTTACAAGAGCCTGTATTTCAACTAATAGCGGGCGAGCCCCCTCAATGGTGGCCATAATAATACTACCATCAGTATTTTGACGCTCAGATAATAGCGCCTCGGAAGGGTTCTTTACTTCAGTTAAGCCTTTATCTGCCATCTCAAAGATAGCTACTTCAGTAGTAGATCCGAATCGATTCTTAACGGCGCGCACGGTCTTAAAACCGCCATATCGATCACCTTCAAAATTCAATACTACATCTACGAGATGCTCTAGCACTTTTGGGCCAGCCAGGGTACCATCTTTTGTGACATGGCCAACTATGATTACCGCCGTATTGCTAGCCTTTGCGGCGCGGATTATAAGATTGCCACAGTTGCTAACCTGACTAACGGTGCCTGGAGCAGCGCTAATTTCCGCCAAGCTGAGTGTCTGGATAGAGTCAACAATAACTAAATCATATCCGCCCTCCTCGATTGTCTTAGCGATATCATTGCCAGATGCAGAACTGGCAAAATGTAGCCTATCCGAACTAGCACCAAGACGGACGGCGCGCATTTTAACTTGCCCTGCCGACTCTTCGCCAGAAATATATAAAACACGGTGGCCAGTTGCGGAAACTCGGGCGCAAGTCTGCATCAGAATAGTAGACTTGCCAATGCCGGGTTGGCCAGCCAATAAACTGACAGAGCCAAGTAGGATACCGCCACCAAGAACATTGTCAAAATCTGAAAAACCCGTCGAAAGCCTACTGCCGGCATCGGAAGGTTCAATAGTGTCAATTGAAACAGCTTCGAGATTCTTGCCAGAGACCGCACCGCGTGCTAGTGCGCCTTTAACCTCGGATTCGGGCTGTAGAACTTGCTCCAGGAGAGTGTTCCATTCGCCGCAGTTTTCGCAGCGACCAGCCCACTTTGCAAAACTTGCGCCACAATTCTGACAAATATACCTCGACCTTTGTTTTACCATATTAATAGTTTAACATGGAGTTATTATCAGAATAAGCGTAAGTGCGGAGTCCTGGAATTTGGATAAGTGCGGAGTTTTTAATGCTTTATCTTATTACTTCGTCAATAATGCCATATTTTTGCGCCTCTTCGGCAGACATCCAATTGTCGCGATCCATATCCTTCTCGATTGTTTTGGCATCTTTGCCAGTATTTTTAGCCATAATATCGATTAATACTTTCTTAAGATAAATACCTTCTTTGAGGGCAATTTCTTGGTCGGTAATTTTTCCCTCCGTGCCAGAGCTTGGCTGATGGATCATAATGCGAGCATTCGGCAGAGCGAAACGTTTACCCTTAGCGCCACTCGAAAGAAGCATGGCACCCATGGACGCCTGCAAGCCGATACCGATAGTTTGTACGTCTGGTTCAATATAATTCATCGTGTCAATAATGGCGAGGCCGTCATAAACCGAGCCACCTGGTGAGTTGATATATAATTTAATATCTTTCTTTGGGTCTTCATAGGCTAAGTGTAAAAGCTGCGCAATCACAATATTAGCTGTATCGGAAGTAACTTGATCTCCTAAGAATACTACGCGCTCTTTCAAGAGCCGCGAATAAATATCATACGCCCGTTCACCGCGATTAGTTTCCTCGATGACGGTTGGGACTAAATAATTATTGGCTTGTTTCATGTCTTTATGATATTCCATTAGCACTCGCAAGTCAAGAGTGCTAGATTAATTTGTTGGGCTCGCGATTTCTTCAACGTTGCTATTTATACTACGATACAATTCGCTTGAACGAGCAACATTCTGATTATACTTATTAATATATTCGTTAGTTTCATTGATTAAACTCGATAAGGCTTTATAATCCTGATTTAATGACTTTTGGCGTTTTACTAGCACGTCGCGATTTTCGTCGAAATCTAATCGGTTATCGTAGTAGCCTTCAGCTGCGCGACGATTAAAGTCGTCAATGTCGGCAGATAAGATCTGGGATTTCTTGCGATAATCAGATGTAAGCTCTTCGATTCTTTTCTTTAATTGGTCGATTTTACTCGCGAGTTCTTCCATCTCTTTTTTGAGTTTAGCGAACTTGTCGCTGTATTGCCTGTAATAGTTGACGATTTTGGCATGATTTTGGAAAATACTATTATAGTGTTCCTGTAGCCGTTTTGGTAGCTTGGTAATATTTAATTGCGTGCCGACAACAGAGTGAAGCTCGTCGACAAAGTTCGCCTCAGAGTAGGCCGCCATGTGTTCGGATAACTCATCTTTATTTTGCTCATAAGTTTGACGTAAGAGTGGTTCGAGCTCATCTTTAACCCACGCTCGCTCACGTTGCCAATCGGCGTGAAGCAGCTCGTGAGCTAATACTGCTTCTTTAATACCATTTAGCTCATCATTCTTGACGTCAAAAATGTAAATACGCCAGTTGTTATAGCAGCCTAAAACCGATGTCTCGGCTGCCGTGGCTGGACAATTACGATTAAAATCGTCTGAATCCTGAAGCTCCGCAAAAGACGCTTTAATGATGCGTTCGCCACGCTCGGTGAGCTCAATATTAGATATTGTCTGCAACATTGCCATACTTGGATCGTATGACAAGCCCAACACCCAATCATAGATAACGCGATAATTCAAACAGATTATAAATATAGCTATAAATGCAATAATAAAAAATGCGCCGAGAATACATCGTAGTAATTTATTATGACCTCTGTAGCTCTTCGTCAATGACATATTGCCTCTAGGCGGCTGGCTTTAATGTGGTCGATTGATCATTTCTTGCCGAAATCTCATCATCAATTGCTCGCATGATGGCTTCGATTGATGGAATAACCCGCTCATTTAAGAATCGTTTTTCTTCTATATAGTCTTTTGCGGGGGCAATTTCACCTATTCCAACACTAAGCTCTTCAAGCTCTGGTATTTCTCTTACGCCAGGATCTAGGCCCACATTATCATCTAGGTCAATACCTATACTATCGCCAAATATTCGTTCGCAAGTTTTAGCCTCTTGCGATAATTGATCGATACGCCCCTTAATGTCGCTAACTATTTTTTCAATTCTCCCCTTCTTGAGACTGAGCGACCCGCCAATCTCGACTCCAACAGCATTCACAACAGTGTCATACTTATAGTTTCGACAAAGATAATCAGACACATCTCTAGGAAGTTCAGGCGCATTATCTAGCCCAGCCTTTAATACTTCTTCGACAAAGTCATCATCCTTACGCCGATACATATCCATAATCTGCTCAAAATCCCGCTTTAGAATCTTAGAGACGCTACTATAAGACTTCGCTCTTTCCTTATACCTAGCGGCAAGGACGTCACTTTGGGACGGCCAGCAACTCAAAAGATAATTACGCTTTTTCGACGAAATGTTTCCCACCTTAAAATCCGAGATAGTATCTCTGATTTTTTGATTCCGTTCTTCTAGGTAAGTGGCATATTCATCACGAGACTTCCCTGTTTTGTTTAGCTCATCTTGTAGACTAAAGTCTAACTCTGTATTGTCTTTAAGTCTCATAATTTTATCGAGATTATTACCAAGGAGCCCGTAATATCCTTCGATGACATGCAAAACCTCTTCCCGAATTAAATCTTCTCGAACCTCTAGTGGAAATTCGGAGATTTTCTTTCTAGGTTCCTTAGATTCTAGCATTTTAAAAGTAGTTTCGAATATCTTAGCGTAACCGTCAAAGTTCTCTATTTCCTTTTTCTTCGATTCGGCAATACGGAGGCCGCCTTGATACTTATATAATTCTCGCCCACGCGGACTAAAGCGCACGACGGCGTCCCAGTCAATATCGCCTTTGGCGTCATAGTTGAGTTCATTATTCAATACAGATATCGGCTCGTCACTATCTAAGACTTCAATGACACCTAAAGTCGCCTCAACGCCAAGCGCACCGCCAATACGTGGTGGCTCTTGATTATGCATTTCAGCAGTGCCATTATAGCCTTCTTTTTGAACTTTTTCTCTAATATAGCGTCTTAATAATAATCTACTACCAAAATGATTAACGTCTTCGATATTCTTATAATAGTACGCAACCGAGGTCATAGACTCAAGATCTTGAACCATACTATATTTTATCCGTTCGTTTTTGAGCGCAACGCTATCGCCAGACGTCTTAAAGTCATTAATTTTGCCCTCGAGCATAGTCTCCATTTCAGTTAAGATACCTAGCTTACTTTGCGGACGACTATCCTCATCTAAGGTAGCCACGTATTCATTGTAATCATCGTAGAGTTGATACGCCTCCTGTAGCGTAAGCCTTCTATCCGTGCTAGGACACACTTGAAGCATATCGAGATTTTTGTCTATAAACTTAAGCCGATCAAGCTGTTCTCCTGATAGCTCGCGAGCTGCCTCTGCGCGCTCCTCCGAAGAGGAGTTAGACTGCATTTCGTAAAACGGCTGAACGATTAAATCTTGCACGGCTTGCTTCTCGTCATATTCGCGCTCTGCCTCTTGAGTAGATTTAATGCGTTCTTGATATTTCCTGCGAATATTATTGACTATCTCATTAGCCTTTTCGGTAATAATGCGCCCAATGCGCGCAATTATAGACTCGTGGGTTTTTTCTTGCTCGGATGAGTCTGGAGGGAATTGCATATTCTCCCAACCATTCACCGCCCCCGCGCGCGAACCAGTCTCGGCCTCTAGGTTTACCATCAAGTAATGCTCCCAACTATTTCTACATAGTATTATACACGAAAAAGCTTATTCTTGAGCAATCGCGAGAATGAATTTATCTTTTTTGAAATCGATTTTAGCAATATCGCCTTTTTTGATTTTCTCGGCAAGCAAATTGTCGGCAATCAAGCTTTCGACATTATCCTCAATCTCGCGACGAAGCGGACGTGCGCCATTCTTAATATCGTAACCTTTGGCTATGAGCTGCTTTTTGGCGGTCGGAGTTAGCTTGAGGCCAATCGACTTGGTCGCCAAACGTTTCTTGAGATCTTCAATCATATTATCAAAGATTTGCTCGACATTCTTTTCACTTAAAGCATTGAAGGTAATAATCGAATCAAAACGATTGACGAGTTCTGGACGCATTAACTTACGGAGCGCTTTCATTGCGCTTGCCTCATTAGCGTCATGTTCGGCCCGAAGTGCCTTGGCATCTTTTTTAGTCTTAGCCGAAAAACCCATTTCGCTTTCACGATACATATCTTCTGCCCCAAGATTACTCGTAAGAATGATAATGGAATTATTGAATTTCACTTTTGTGCCATGACCATCAGTCAAAGTGCCATCTTCAAGTATCTGTAATAGGATATTAAATACGTCTGGATGCGCCTTTTCGATTTCGTCAAATAAAACAACCGAATATGGACGACGGCGAATTTGCTCAGTTAATTTACCACCATCGTCATAACCGATATATCCAGCGGGCGCGCCAACTAGACGACTAACATTATGTTTTTCGCCAAACTCAGACATATCGATTTTAATTAGCGAATCGTCGCCGCCAAATACCTCACGCGCGATAACTTTGGCTAGCTCAGTCTTACCGACGCCGGTTGGCCCCATGAAGATAAATGAGCCGATTGGGCGATGCAAGTCGGCAATACCAGAACGACCACGACGAATGGCTTTACTGACTGCTTTAATAGCTTCGTCTTGCCCAATAATATCTTTGCCGAGGTGCTTCTCGAGATTTACAAGGATCTCCTGCTCAGAGCCATGGACACGACTAACTGGGATACCGGTTTTGAGACTGATGGCGGTAGCTAAATCATCAGAAGTTACAGCCGGAGCCTCATCGAGCTTTTTGTTGGCTTTTGCAAGCTTTTTGATCTCTTCTTCCAGCTGCGCCGCACGCGTTTTAAGCATAGCGGCCTTTTCGTAATCCTCTTTTTCGGCCGCAGCCTCAATTTTCGACTCTAAATCAGCCAACTCGATTTTATTCTTTTTATAAGCACTACCACCTTTCTTATCCAGAGACACTCGCGCAATCGCACTCGCCTCATCAATGACATCAATGACCTTGTCTGGCATGAAACGATCAGAGATATAGCGTTCAGAAAGAGTGATAGCTTCTTCGAGAATTTCGTCAGAAATAGTGACTTGATGGTACTTTTCGTAGTGGTTGCGAATACCTTTTAGAATGCGCAGAGTGATAGTCGGCGAGGGCTCGTTAACCATTACGGTCTGAAAACGGCGCGCCAGGGCTTTGTCTTTTTCGATACCTTTGCGATATTCATCGAGCGTAGTCGCACCGATTAATTTGAGTTGATTGCGCGCAAGAGCTGGCTTCAAAATATTGGCCGCATCCATGCTACCCTCGGCCGAACCAGCACCCGAAAGTAAGTGTAGCTCATCAATAAACAAAATCACGGAATCGTCACCGGTCGCCTCATCGATTATGCCTTTAATACGCTCCTCAAACTCACCACGAAACTTAGTGCCCGCCACGACCGAGCTGAGATCAACCTGAAAAATACGTTTGCCAATTAGTTTGTCTGGCACATCGTTTTTCGCAATGCGCATTGCGAGCCCCTCAACGATTGCGGTTTTTCCGACGCCAGCTTCGCCGATTAAAACTGGGTTTGATTTAGTACGACGACATAAAACCGTGACTGCACGTTCAATTTCCTGCTCGCGGCCAACCACTGTGTCGAGGCGACCTTCCTTTGCCTCGTTAGTTAAATCCGTGCCGTACTTACTCAAAAAACGGTAACTCGTACGCTTGCCGGCTTTTCGTTTCTGTTCTTCAACCTTAGCTTCACTGGCCTGCTTTTCAACAAGTTCCTCAATATTCTCAGCAAGCGATTGTAGGTCAACATTTAATTGATCTAGCAAGACCGATGCGCGAGAGTTTGGCTGGCGCACGAGCGCATAAACAATATGCTCAGTGCCAACAATATCTAAGCCATTTTCTTTGGCGAAGTTTAAAGACATGCGCAGAGTTAAAACGGTCGCTTCCGACAAAGACATCATCGCCATCGGGGCGGCTGGAACATCAACAGCAACCTTGCCCTGTGCGCGCTCGACCTGGTCGATATCGATGCCGTTCTCGCGGAGGAGCTTAGCGCCAGTGCTAGTATCTTGCGCTAGAATCCCCATCAAAAGATGCTCAGTGCCCATATAGCCCTGATTGTAGCGTTTACTATAATAATCAGCCTTCTGCAGCGCAAAACGAGCGTTCTCGCTGAGGTGGTTCATAATCTCACTAAATTCATCTACCATATATATCTTATTGTAGCCGCTTAGCACTCGCAAGTCAAGAGTGCTAATTACTGTTTTTATAGTCTGGTTTTTACTTTTTCTTTCTTGAAAACACTGACCAAAAAACAACATTGGAAATTGGTGGATGCCTGACTTTTTACAAAGGACACTAATAATAAGCGCCGCCATCTAGGAGACTTGTTATAATAAATACATGCTTTCAAGAACCATAGTTACTGCGGGGCGAGCATATTTAGATATAGACGCTTACGCAAGCATGATTTCGTATCGTGAATTGCTCAGAAATACGACAAGTGATGAGGTGCTAGCATTTTCTACAGCCAAGCCTAACCAAACCGTACCGCCAATGTTGCAAAACCTAGGGTATAAGCTGGATAAGAGAACAAGTACCGATGGAGCTAGGTTTGTCTTGGTGGACGTATCGAATCCAAACTTCTTTGATACTTTCGTCAAGCAGGAGCGCGTAAGCGAGATTATCGATCACCATTATGGCTACGAGGAGTACTGGCGGAATAACAGGGTCGTAAAAAGTCAGATTGAAGCAGTGGGAGCAGCTTGCACGCAGATTTATGAGCATTTTATAGAAGCAGATAGAGCTGACCTATTGGGTGGCGATTTGGCAAAATTATTAATCGCTGGAATCTTAGATAATACTATTAACTTAAAATCAAAGTTGACCACAAAGCGCGATTCAGAGGCCTATTCGGAATTAAAAAGAATCAGTGGCCTAGATGATGACTTTGGTCGTGACTACTTCTTGGCCTGTGAAAAAGAAAAAATAAAGAACTTAAAAAGAGCCATTCTGGCCGACATGAAGGCGGAATGGGTATGCCCACTTCTTCCAGAGGCGATTGGTCAAATAATCTTATTTAATCACAGCAAGCTTACACAAGAAATGCTCGATACGGTCTTCGCAGATTACAATAAATGGATGATTAATGTGATTTCCCTTGAAGACGGACGAAGCTATCTTTATTGTAGCGATGCGGAAACCAAAGTTGGCTTAAGCGAGCTATTCGGCGACAATGCAGACGATAGCCAAGAAAACCTTGTCATACTTAACGATTTCATATTAAGAAAAGAAATTCTGAAACGAGCCAGATTAACACATTGCGATCGACTGTCATGATAATACGATTGCATTGTTTAGAGTATGGCAGCGACGTAGACCGTTCAGCACCTTTGCAACATAGTTAGCTGGCAATAGTCAACAAAAAAAGGACGAGTCATATACTTTGTTTAATACCACTTAAATAAAGGAGACCCGTCCTATGAGTTATTCTACCAATCCTAACCTAGCAAAAGCTAGAGGAAAAGCAATGAAATTGCTTTTCATAGATGAATTATCCGTTCAAATAGTTGCGGATAGATTTGGTGTGAGCCGTACAACTATCTGGAGATGGAAACGTAAATGGTTAGCTCTAAACTCTCATATTGCATTGGAAAACCAAGTAAGACAAAAAGATAAGCCCATATCTAGCTTCCGCCTCTCTGCCTGTTCTTGGCGGATACCAACTAATTCAGGAAGAGCACACTGGTTCATACTATTTAGAAAGTGAATTGTTAGACGCGCTCAATATGCGCATCTCCAATTACCTTGACTACTACAACCATAGAAGTATACACTTGGGACTAAAGTACATGACGCCTATGCAGATGTTGCAAAGGTGCTGAGTTAGTACGTTATACTTGACTTTTTATTATGCTTATGCTATAATGTAATTATCCATAACCATGTTACGCACCTTACGAAGCAGTTGATAACTTTACAGTGGTGCGTATATCTCTCAAAAAGGAGGAGTAAAATGAGAACCATCATTAAGAAGCACGCCCGTGCTGTCATCGTGGCGCTCATAATCGCAGCAGCATTCGGTGCATTCGGTGCAGGACTCTGGATCGGAACGGCACCCGTAAGAGCCATGAAGAACTACCTGGAGAGAAGTGGCGGCCAGTTGATGGTCGAGGTGAACCTCGATGGCGAAGTCGAAGAGAGAATTGTCGTCTTCGGCCATAATGGTTCACTCGTCGAGCTCCCGCGGAGTGTACGCGACTTCGGTTGGCGTGGGGTCGTGATGAAGTACCGCGATGGTACTTATTTCATCACAAAATCCAACGTTGACGAGTTTTGGATCGCGGTCGATGAGGAACAGGACATGACGAATCCGACCCCTCCGCAGGAGGACCGCCCCATCACGAGCACTCCGAGAGCCAGCCAGGACACAGACCATAATCTGGCACCCCAGGCGCCCGAAGAACCTGAATAACCCCAAGCAACTGCAAACCAGCAACGGCCCAGCCTTTACCAAAAAGGCTGGGCTAACTTTTTTGTTGACGCAAATAGTTTTAATCTTCGCCGAGCAGATCAAGGAAGCGCCGTTCGTCGATGACTTCGGTGCCGTATTTAGCGGCTTTTTCGAGCTTCGACTTACCGGTGTTATGTCCGGCAACAAGGTACTTAGTATTTTTAACAACAGAGCTGTGGAATTCGCCGCCAAGTGCGCGTATTTTTTCTGCCGCCGCATCGCGCCCCATCGAATCGAGCGTGCCAGTCACGACGAAAGAAAGACCATTTAACCTGCCACCAGAAGTATCTTGATAAACTGATTCAACTCCCAGCTCATGCAAATCGTCTAATAGTTTGAGATTATCTTCGTCCGAGAAGAAGGCTAGAATCGATTCGGCAACAATCTTACCAATGCCTGGAAGCTCCAAAAGTTCAGTCTCGGTCGTGTCGCGCAGAGCCTCGAAAGTCTTATAGTGCGCCGCCAAATCAATAGCAGTCTGGCTGCCAATATGGCGAATACCAATTGCTGTAATGAAGCGCGCGAGTGGCGGATTCTTGCTGGCCTGGATATTATCGACGAGTTTATGCGCAGATATTTCGGCAAAACGATCAAGCGACTCGACTTGTCCGGCAGTGAGCGTATATAAATCGGCGATTGAACCCACCAAGCCGGCGTCGACTAATGCTTCGACATTTTTCTCGCCAAGACCTTCGATATTGAGAGCTGACTTACTGGCATAATATTCAATTGCACGTTTAAGCATTTCGTCAGCATTAGAACCTTTGACGCGATAAACCACTTCTCCGGCGGGCCGTTCGAATTCTAATTCTGGATATTGTTCGCGCAGGGCTTTTTCGTAATCGTAAGCTTCGGATTTTTTTGGACGAAGTTCAGTCAAAACGCGATTAACCTGCGGAATAATGTCGCCGGCTTTGTAAATAACAACGGTATCACCAATTCGCACATCAAGGCGAGCGATTTCGTCGGCATTATGCAATGACGCATGTCGGACAGTCGTGCCAGCAACTTGAACTGGGTCAAAAACCGCAACGGGCGTAGCGGCACCAGTGCGCCCGATTGAAATAACGATATCTTTTACGACAGTTGTAGCCTCTTCGGCTGGATATTTGAACGCAATTGCGGCGCGTGGAGTCTTACCGACAATACCAAGCGCTTGATAAACTTTGCGATTATTGACTTTAATAACGGCGCCATCGGTATTAAACGGCAAACCTTGACGAGTCTCGCTAAGCCTATTGATGAATTGCATGGCGCCGCGTAAATCGTGACTAATTTTTTGCTGACCAGAAATACGAAAACCTAACTCGCGCAATCTTTCATAGACATGAGAGTTTGTGTCAAGATTTGGCGAAACCATGTCATAGCCCATAAATTTGAGCGGGCGACTAGCGGCAATCTTAGGGTCAAGCTGACGAATTGAACCGGCTGCAAGATTGCGCGGATTTGCGAATTCGGGTTTGCCCATGACGCGCTGCCTTGCGTTAAGCTCGTCGAAATCTTTTTTGAAAATAACTATCTCGCCGCGAACTTCGGTGTGTTCTTTTTGCGGAATAGAAAGCGGCACGTTTTCGATTGTGCGCACATTCATCGTAACATCTTCACCAACACGACCGTCGCCGCGCGTTATGGCCTGTTTTAATAAGCCGTCTTCATATATCAAGGCGCAAGCGAGACCATCCATTTTAATATCAATAAAAAGCTCAGGATTGGTTGCGCCTAGCTTTGCGATCCGGTCGAGCCATTCACGCACTTCATCCTCAGAAAAGACATCTGCAAGTGAAATCATGCGTTCGGCATGAGTAACTTTTTGGAATTTATCTAAGGCCTTCCCTGCCACTCGTTGAGTTGGTGAATCTGGCGTAATTAACTCTGGGTACTTTTCTTCTAATTGCGACAGTTCATGTTTAAGGCTATCGGCAGCTGCTTCGGACATAATTGATTCGTCTAAAACATGATAATGGTAACGATAATCGTTTATAAGATTGCGGAGTTTCTGAACACGTTCAATTACGTCTGCTGAAATATTAGTTTGGGTCATCTAGCATCCTTCGGTAGAAAAGGTAAATATAAGCCGTAACATAGATGACCGAGAAAGTCGTCATCGCCTGCAAAAAGAATGATGCAACTGGCGCCTGAAGACTTGCCCACCATTCAATATTACTCTTAAGGAAAAGATCGAGCCATAAAATTGGCAGCATCACAATAACCCATAGAACACCTATAAATACGAGGCAAAATAGAAGACGAATAATAAATTTTGTGCGGCGCCCCTGCATTAGATCGGTAGTAGCATTGATTGCGGTCATTGGATAAATGCCTGGGACCGATACTGCTACTAGTGCAGTGATTGAAACCGGCAAAAGATAACACGAGAGCAATATGAGCAACATACTAAAGAGCCAAAAGACAAATGCATATAATGGCGTTTCAAGAAACCCAGTCTGCACGGCGGCCGAATAGGCTACGATAAATATAAAAATCGGAACTAAATGAATAAAAATCAGCGCAATTACGAGCAGCGACGACAAGAGTGGCGCGAGCGCATTATAGACGCCGTCGCGAAATTTCGGCTGATTCCCCGCCAATAAATGACGTAAATAATATATCGTAATTAGCCAAGTTACGGCAACAAACATAATCATGAAAACTTGTTGAACTTCATTCATACCACGCGTTAAGCCGCCCGTTGTTACTGTCGATATTAATAGTAGTCCCGCTTCAGCAACGCGACCAAGTTCGCCCTGTTCCAATGAGCTATAGCTCTGCTTGAGGCTGTCCTGAAAAGTAGTATAAGTCTCTTCGCTCATTAGGCCGACGAAAAATACGTTAAGCAAAACAACCAAAGTAAGGAGCGGCAAGAAGAGCTTCCAGTTTTTGAAAATTATTTTTAAGGTCGTCATCGCGTGCTGGACTAAGCCAGGCACCTGAAGCTCGCGTTGGTAATCTTCGCGATAAGAGCGCCGAAAAGAACGGTGCAATTTTAGACGAGCACGCTTCTTATTCCAAATTTTTTCACGCGAATCACGAAAAGCCTGCTTAAAAGTCTTACGAGTTTTTTTAGCTCGCTTCGACTCTTTGTTGTTTTTGGTGGAAGTTTTCTTAGTTTTATTTCTTGACACTTTCAAGCCTTTCTATGCGCGCCTCAATTGGTGGATGAGTCGAGAAAAAACGACTCAATACGGATTTCTTGAGCGGATTTGATATATACATTGCTTCAGTAGCAATATTCTGCTGACGCATTGGACGATTATGTGTATCGAGCTTTCGTAAGGCATCAATCATGCTATCCGTGTCGCCAGTTAACGAAGCAGAAGACGCATCGGCTAAATATTCGCGTTGGCGCGAAACCGCCATCTGTACAATAGTAGCCAAAACGGGCGACAAGATTAAAACGATTAATACAAACATCATCCCAATTGGCGAGTTGTCTTCTTCGTCACGATCACTATACCATAAAACACGCAAGCCAAAGTCAGAGATGAGCCCTGCTAGCATTACAAGTCCAAAAGTAATCATACTAATACGAATATCATAATTGCGCACATGTGACATCTCATGCCCAAGTACAGCGCGTAGCTCGCGATCATCCATGATATCTAATAGGCCAGTCGTTACTGCGAGTGCGGCATGCTCAGGGTCGCGCCCGGTAGCAAAAGCATTCGGCGCCGAGTCATTGATGACATACAAGCGAGGCATCGGAACTTTTGCGTCTTCCGCAAGTTTTGATACGATTCGGTAGTAGCGAGAATGAGTGTCCTTATCAGCCTCTTTAGCACCAGCACTTAGGATGGCTAATTTATCCGAAAAGAAATATTGAAAAACTGCGTAGACAGTAGAGACGATTGCGCACCATATTAATATAGATGGGCTATTTGCAAGCCACGCAAAGAGCCAGCCCAACAAACTAATCACCACAATGAAGACTAACATTATTAATATAGTATTGACCTTATTTTGAGTGATTTGTTTACGCAATGCGGTCGCCATATGTATATTATATCACCTTAGATCCGTTTGAGGTAGTTGCAGCCATAAGCATAGTTTGAGCAGTAGAAGAAGTCACCAAAACGACCACGTTTCTTTATCAGTTCACCCGTGTGACACTTCGGGCAGAGATTCCCATAGGCCTCTTTTATCGAGTCAGATATTTCAAAAATGAACGGTGACGGATTATTGCGATTCGCAATTAAATACGTCGCTTCACGCGCTCGCGTAATTGCAACATAAAACAGTCTTCGCTCTTCCGCAAAGGGAAACGAATCATCTTTCGCCAGTAACGCGTCAATAATCGGGTCCGATTCGCGCGTTGTTGGCATGCCCATCAAATCGGAATTCATATTTAAGACTATAACAATATCACGTGTAATACCCTTTGATTTATGCATCGAACAAAACTCGAGTAGCAGGTCGTGTCAGCGCACTTCAAATACCTCACTGCTATCGCCTTTAGCGATAATGTTAAAATCATTAGATTTAATTCTACTAATGTCATGATTATAGCGCGATATGACCTGAATCGACTTGGTCTTTACAGTCTCGAGACCTTGCTCGCAAATAATCGTGCGCAGGATTATTTGCAACGATTCAGCATCTTGCCCCTCCGTAAGTCTTGTTGGCTTATTGAGAATGACATAAACTGGCGTATCATTACTCTGAGTATTTCGAACCATTTTATGTGATTGTGATGGATTGCGCTGAATAAAGTCACAACTAATCCGAATCGTCGGCTGCCCAAAACGATGCGTCGACTCAATCAGGCTCCGTCTCACCGTTAACCCAAACAACTTCTCGAAGTTATGAATAAGCTCCAAATTACTACCCGTAAAACGATATATTGATTGCCAATCATCGCCTACGGCAAATAGTTTGCAGCCAGGGTTTTTCTGGATAATTGAACGCACTAACATTAGCCGATTACGCGACAAATCTTGCACTTCGTCTAATAATATATATTTGTAACCATGTGCGCATTCTGGAACTTCACGCACGCATTTTTCGGCAGAATTAATCATATCCGCAAAATCATATTGACGCGTTTTATATAGCAATAACTCATATGCTCCATAAATACGTTTATATATTTTATAAAATAGACCATTTCGCTTAGCCGTATAAATATCATTACTAGCCAATCGCTTTATTATGCTTTCGTCCGGATATGCGCTATTTTTATGAAGCGACAAGAAAGTCTGAAACATACTAAAAAGTGATTCGACTTCTTTCTGGCAGGTCGAGTTTTGCAAAAGTTCATTGTAAATATCGCTATCTTTGCGCCGGCGTGGAATTATGTGCATTTTTTTCAGCGCATTCTCTAAATATGTAAAGATACTCCAATCATTTCAATGCCAAGAATATACCGCAATGTAGTTAGTATGCATTGACGCGTGAAGCTCAGCTTTCCACTTTGCGTCGCGCATATAGCTTGCACCATAAATACTGCGTCCATTTTGGTCGGCAATTAAGTAATCGATGTAAATCTTTCGCGGCAAATTTAAAGTAAATGTGACTTTATACTTTGTTTCAGTAAATGGATATTCTTGATTGTATGCATATTCTAAATTATGAATATATAGCCAGTTTGCAATTAATTGTTCGTCTTTTGCGCGAATGTGTTCATTTGGCACGTCCTGCAACGATAGTCGCAAATAAAGTCGATTTAAATTAATTCTAGCCGCATGGCTTTTTATCTTGCCAGGACTACTAGGCGCCGAAAAGAAAAAAAGTAAATAATCTACAAAGTCACGCGCAAAACTCTGATCATTTCGTATTAAAAACTCGCAATAATTCTTAATAAAGGCGGTAATTTGATTATCATTAATTAAATGCCGCGCACCGAGGCTAGGATGTTCTGAAAAATGTATAATGCTATTTCCTAAGCTATGGAAGGTTCTAATTTCTACTCCTTTTACTGAACAACGCTCTTTTAGTTCTGCTACGGTCTTTTGCGTAAATGAAATAGCCAGTATTTGCTCGGGCGGAATTTTAAGCTCGTTATGTAAATATTCAATTTTACCAAGTAGGCTCAGCGTTTTACCACTGCCAGCAGAAGCCAGCACGAGTTGGATATCCTCACATGCTACAATTGCCTCAACTTGTTGTGCATCAAGTTTACGACCTGCGCAAACCATTCCGTCGTAGACGGCGCGCTTAACAATCTTGCGATTATGGCATGAACGACGAGAAAATAATGATTTTATATACAAGCGTTTTAGTCAACTTTGTTGTTTAACAAAGTGCGACGTGCAGAGCATTGACATGTCATTAAAAGAAATATAATGATTGCTACGCAATAAGCTTTTTAACTCCGAAACAATTTGATAGTACTCTGCACGCATAACCTAAATATAATTGATAGAAATAATTAAAAAAGCATCAGCATAATATTTTTGTTATACAGCATACACGTCAAAAATATGCACTAGTTGACTATTTGGTTATTTTATGCTATAATCAAAGTATGAACAGTTATAATTTCGCATACTGGTTTGTGCTCGAATCGATCACTCACTTTGATGGTCTAGTTTTGGCACCTCAAACCATTCTCGCGGAAACTGTCTAATTCTTGTAAATCTAGATAAGTTTCAAAAGCGACTTGTCTAGAAAAATACAAAAAATAATACTCGCCTTTGAAATTTATCTAGCCGTATAAAAAGACGGCTAGCATTATTAACACTTACGCATAAAAGGAGGAGAAAGATATGCAGAAGAAAAATCAGAATACCGCGTTTCGCAACATGCGCCTAGTGATTATGGAGTCGGCAACCACGGCAGCACTTCTGTCGGTGCCAATTATGACACCCTTCTACCTTGGGCTCGGTCTGAGTCAGGAGGAAATCGCATTGTCTCAAATGATTTTTACGGTTGTTGCTATGGTACTAAATGTACCGCTTGGTTGGCTCGCCGACTGCTTCAGTCGCAAATGGGCGAATGTGCTCGGCGATTTGCTAGTCGCCCTCGCGCTGTTGTTATATTCGACAGCACAAAGCTTCTGGTTTATCGTGTTCTGCGAGGTTCTTTGCGGCATCGGAACTGCCCTGTCGCAGGGTGTTGATTCGACCTTATTAAAGCATTTTGCCGCAAAGGTCGACGATTCGGGGTATCTGTTTAGGAAGAAGTACGCCAAGATGGCATCCTGGAAACAGATAGCTACTCTATTCATTATGTTACTAGGAGGACCGATTGGTGCAATTAGCTTCCGACTGGCAATTGCAGTATCAGCCGCGCCAATGATTGTCGGTGCATTCTTCGGCTTATTAGTCGACGATGATAGTGAAAAGCTGGAGATTACCAGTAAGAATCCTTTCAAGGAGATGAGAGAACTATTACGACGCAATATTAGCAACAGTAAGCTTCGCACAAGTATTGCCGCTTATGCAATCGCACGCGAAGTGACACATGGTATCATTTGGTGCTTCACGCCGCTAATGTTGTATGTAGGCGTCCCATTGGCGATAGTGTCAATAGGATGGGCAATCAATTATATTGCCGCCTATCTCGGCACACGGCTAGCGCGACGTTTTGCGCGAAAGATGCAGGATTGGCAGATATTCATTATACCAATTGCACTTGTTGCATTCACGAGCGCGGTACTGTTTATCCGGCTTACGCCACTCACAATTGGATTGTATTTTCTATTTGGACTGGCGCAGGGTTGGAGCTCCGCAACAATGATGCCGATGGTGAAGGAGCATGTACGCCCCACCGAGCAGAGCTCAATGGAATCACTCGCACGTGTAGCCTCGCAGCTGCTATATATTGGAGCTGTCTGGATTATTAACCGAGCGGCAGATATTGAGTTGCGCTACGCACTGTTGGCGACGATTTTATTCTTCGTACCGCTTGCGATTCCGGTCGTAATTAAAATGCGTAAAGAGGCATAAAAAAGAGCCCCGACCAGTTGGTTGGGGCTTTTTCTATGATATAATAGTCACATGGTGCGTTGGCGGAGCAGTTACGCAGCGGTCTGCAAAACCGCGTAGACCAGTGCAACTCTGGTACGCACCTCCATTAAAATGTGCCTTGCCCGAGTGGCGGAATTGGTATACGCGGCGGACTTAAAATCCGCTTCCTTTACCGGATTATGAGTTCGAGTCTCATCTCGGGCACCACCAGGAGATAAAAGCTCTTTTGAGCTTTTTTGTTTTGATTATACCTAATAAAGGCTATGTTTTTGGAAGGCGAGTGCTAAATTCCCCAGGGCGAAGCCCTGGGGAATTTGGAGGTCATTGAAACGGAGCAAAGAATTAGCCCAGAAGAGTATCTTTCATTATTTCCGCAATTCCCTCTAATGTGTTTGATTTCGAAATCTTCGGATACTTATTCCAGGCACCCCAGCTACCGTCGAGATATTTCCAAATAACAGCGGTCCTATTCTCTGCGGTAAGTTTGAACCCGTCGAAATACTGGTTACCTGGCTCGCAGCTGGAGGGCTCGATTGCGACATTGTCCCCGAAGATCCCTCGTAAAGTTTTTATCCGTTCTTCGGTCGGCTTATCGAGCTCGCCTCTTAAAATCTCCTCCCGAATGAACTGCTCCGGAGTATCGTAGTAATAAGATGTCCCACTTGTAGGGCGACCGCTCTCCCATCTATCTGAGTTTGCGTCCCACCATACTCGAGCGAGTAACTCCGGCTCCTCATTATCCTCTTCTGCGTAGAACATCAGAGCTTCCGTCTGGCTACCCCATGGGGAGGCATACCCGAGCTTCGCTTCTACTCCCTCTGGGAGCATCCGGTTGAGCTCGTTCAGCCTACACGCCGTCATAACCTGAGACAGTTCATTCTGACTCTCATTTCCTCCCCACAGGAGAGAGTTATTGTCATATCGTACTTCTCCCCGTCCCCGGTTGTCTTTGTAGTAGGTCAATTGCCCTATTCTTCCAAGGTGTGGGTATACTATTAGCACCATATGGGATTTTATAATTTGACAGTCGGTATCGCTAAGGCTGCCATCCTTTGAATAAACTTTAAAGTCTTGGCAGTCGTCGTCAACAGTAATCCTTAATTCCTTTACTTCATTAAGTACAATGAAGCAAGGGTCAACCCGATACCCCATCTCATCCTGTTCCAGGAGCGGATAAGTTCTGGTGGCTAAATCTTCTATTACCTGCTCAATTCTTTTCATCATAACCTCCTATGTGCAAACCATATTGTTACCCCATGGATGGGCTCTTTATAGATTCTATTTGTAATTATAGCATAAGTATTGTATTTTGTCAATATGTGCGTATTAACTCAGCACCTTTGCAACATTTGCATAGGCGTCATATACTTTAGC
>CAMYZS010000022.1 GCA_947303945.1 uncultured Candidatus Saccharibacteria bacterium
CCAACAGCACTGATTATTCTCCAATCTCACGCAGTTGAAATTAGGAAAACTCAAGACACTCCCAAACGCCAATAAGCGTTAGTAGTATTGTAGCATAGATGTCAAAATTGAGCGAGATTTTAATGAAATTATTTGCGACGACGCGGCGTGCGTGCGGCGGCTTTCTTGCGAGCCTTTTTGCGACTTGCGCGTGATTTATGTTGAGCTTCGTGTTCGGAAATAATATTATGGCGCGAGTCGGTATTTAATTTACGGATACGAGCAAGCGCTTCTTCGTAGCGAATCGAGTCGAAATGCGGAAAGGCGGCAAGAATGCGGCGCTGTTGGTAGCTTAGGACGTTTCGAATGCGTCGACCTTGGCCGATACGCATCTCAAATACACGACGACCGCGACGAATAAACTCCAAAAAATCTAGACGATGTTTATCGATGATATGTTGATACTCGCGGAGGATGCGATTGAATTTTGAGAGTGCACGGTTGGTTGCGATGATATCAGCAATAAAGATGATGAGGATAATAGAGAAAGCTGAGTTGATTACGGCTGGAGAGAATTGCGCCGTGAGCGCGGCAATATGGGCATGCGCATAAGGGATTACAACCGCTACGAGTCCAAACAGTAAGAAGCCCTCGAGGCAGATGCGCCCATTTAGATTAAAACGTCGTGGCGCATAATCCCACCAGCGAGCATGAAAAATCATTTCGAGTGTCCAGCTTGTGGCGTATTCGAGTACGCAGGCAATAACGGCTCCAGTAAAGAAGCGCAGTGCTGGATTGTTGATGTAGTTTGTGCCAAATACGAATAGTAACGCACCCACGCCATAGATTGGGCAGTATGGACCATTCAGGAAGCCACGATTAACGAAGCGACGTTGCGGAATCGAAGTGATGGTTGTTTCCCAGACCCAGCCTACGAAAGCGTAAATAATGAACCAAAGGAAATATTCAGGAATATTATTGATATTCATTGAGAATCTCTTCAATTTTTTTATTATAGATTGGTTTGCCGAATATTTCTTTGATGGAACAGACTTTATCGGCAAGTGTTATGATGAATGATTCGCGGTATTTTGGCGGGTTAAGATTGAGCGGCCACATATGCTTCTTTATTATATCCGCTTCAATGGGTGAAACTGCAAAATCTTCAGCGGCGTTATGTAAAGCGATGCTGGCGTGCGCATAGCCGTGTAGGCCGTGGTGTGGTTTGTGCCAGTCGTAAAGGAAGTAGTCATGAAGTAGGGCACCGCGAACTAGGGCTTGATAGTCGTATTTGAACGGTGTTTTGCGTGCCATTGCAACCGCTAGACAAGCGACCGATGCGGTATGTTGACGAATTGATGTATTGCCATGTTGAATATACTCTGTGCATTTTTTGTGTCCGACCGAATCCAAGATATCCGCGCCGTATTTTGAGACGGCGCGTTGGTTACTGATTTTTTTGGATATCTTTTTTCGGCTACTTTGCATGCTACCTGTATAAGCCTACTGCTCTTTGGACTTGGCGCAGTTTAGCGTTTGCTACTTTGTTTGCGTACTCTTCCCCTTTCTGGAGGATGGCCTCGACGTCGTCATCAGAAATCGCATTGACGCGTTCTTGGAAGTTTGCGAGAAAATGCATAACATTGTTGGCGACTTGGCGTTTGAGGTCGCCATAGTTGGTTTGACCAGCTCGTTCGGCGATTACGTCCTGGATGTCGCGATTGGTGAGTAGTGCTTCAATGACCATCAGATTGCTAATACCTGGTTGATTGATCATGTCGAAGCGGACGACTCCTTCAGAGTCGGTAGTGGCGGACATGATTTTCTTGGCGGCTTGTTCTGGGTCGTCGCATAGAAGAATTTTGGACTTCTCATTAGTAGCGGACTTGCTCATTTTTTTGGTTGGGTCGGTTAGTGAGCGGATGCGGATGCCGTTTTCAAGATGCATGAATTTGATTTGTTCTTTTTCTGGTGCTGGGAGTGTAAATAACTCTTCATTGAATTTGTTATTCATGCGAATAGCGATATTGCGAGCGAGCTCAAGGTGTTGAAACTGGTCTTCACCGAGCGGAATATATTTTGCATCATACAACAGAATATCGGCGGCCATCAAAATTGGATAGTTGAAAAGACCAACCGTGACAGCGTCGGGATGTTCGGCGCCTTTTTCCTTAAACTGGGTCATGCGGCTAGCTTCACCAAATGGAGTGAAGCAATCAAGTATCCAACTAAGCTCTGCATGCGCAGGTACGCGTGATTGGCGATAGATGTGCACGTTGGGGTTGTTCGTATCGAGACCGGCAGCAATATAGTACTTAATGCCTTTGATGGTTTGGCCGTAGAGTTTGCTGTGGTCGATTGGTGTGGTGAAAGAGTGGAGGTCGGGCACGAAAAAGTTGATTTGGCTATCATCAGCATGTTCGCGCGAGAGGTTAATCATCGGCGCATATGCGCCCAAAAAGTTTCCGATTGTAGGCTCTTCGTTGACTCGTACCCCCGTAAGAATTGTTTGCATAAGACTTAATTATCCTTCCATTATAACATTTTTTGCATTAAAAATCAAGAACAGATGTTTCTAGTAGGCGCTAGGCCAATACGGAATAAATGCTGGTAGGTAATTCATGAAACAATTATAACAGAAAACGGTTATTTTTGCGACTCGAGTTGCTGGACTAGTTCGAATAACTCTCTTTGGAACTTTTTTTGTTTTGGGGTCCATATATTATCATCGTCTGGGCTAGAGTTGGCAAGTTCGCGTAGCATGTCCTTGTATTTCTCGGTAAATTCTGGAGATTTATAACAGTTTTGAATATAATCGAGTTGCGTTTGGATATGTGATTCAATTTCTTTCTTTACGACTAATTTAAAAAGTTCAGGATGAAATCCTTTTATCCAATTTGTCCATATAGCATCATCTGACCTAGTATTTGCGAGCTTATGTAGGAACTCATTTAGTTTTTGTCTATTTTTATATTCACTGCCTGGCGATTCATGCTCGTCTTTAGCCGAGTCTAATACTTTTTGAATGTACTCCTCGATCTGCTCGTTAATTATTTCTATGTGGCTTTTTGGCTCTTGCGTCTCTTCGTTGTCTGGATTAATTTGGGGTTGGTCTTGCTTTAGCGACTCGAGTTGCTGGACTAGTTCGAATAACTCTCTTTGGAACTTTTTTTGTTTTGGGGTCCATATATTATCATCGTCTGGGCTAGAGTTGGCAAGTTCGCGTAGCATGTCCTTGTATTTCTCGGTAAATTCTGGAGATTTATAACAGTTTTGAATATAATCGAGTTGCGTTTGGATATACGATTCAATTTTACCAAGTACTTCCTCGATGCTGTTATCTTTTTTTGTTTTAGATTCGTTAACAAGTGAGTCGAAAGGAGTTTGTTCCTGACTATGGTTATCTTCTCTTGCTCTAGACTCGTTAGTAAGTGAGTCGAAAGGAGTTTGTTCCTGACTATCGGTGGTTTTTGTCGTGTTTTCTATATTCTCGCCCATGGTGGTATTATAACATTATTTACTTTCCGCTGTTGTATATTGTAATTGCTTTATAATTGTCATATAATTATCTGCGTTGGGGCACTAGCTCATTTGGTAGAGCGCTTATACAGCACACCCCTGTAAGTAAATTACACAATTTGACCAAGATTAATTGGGGTGTTAGCTCATCCGGTAGAGCGCAGCTATGGCATAGCTGAGGTGGCGAGTTCGAGTCTCGCACACTCCACCAATTTAGCTTATTTAGATCTCGTTAGAAGAAATTCTAGCGAGATTTTTTGTTGTTAGAGTCGGTTTCGAAATGAAGCCGGCTTTTTTCTTTGATTGAGGTGACAAACTCCCAACATATTTGCCACCTCTGAGAAGGCGAAAGTGTGGCGTGATGACGCTCAGAGATTATTGAGGTCTCCGACACTTAAGACTTCATAAATATCAATTTAATTGCAAAGGAGAAATGCAATGGCAAATATCAAAGTTAAATTTCCGAGAAGCAAAGCACAAACGATCTTCGTACGAAGGATTGCTTCGAGTGCTTCGCATTAGGAGTTTGTATGGGTAAAGTACAAACAACAAAGATTAAAGGTGGCGCTGAATATGCGAAAGTCGCAGATCGCTTAAACGAATTTCGTTCAGCTAACCCTCGTTCAAAGATTTCTATCAAGTTTTCTTACAACGAGAAAGGTGACTTAACGCACCATGCGTATATCTGGAAAGATAAGACCGACTTTTACGATCTTCTCAAGTCTGGAGTTAGCGCTAAAGAAGCAATCGAAAGTGCAGATGCAGAAGGCTCTTCTCTAATGTACGCCGATAAGGTCAAGCAAGAGAAAGGTTTCGAGAAAAATGAAACTATTGCAATTGGTCGTGCGTTAGCTGTCTTGGGATACGCATCGTCCGGCGAAATCGCATCTAGCGAAGAGATGGAAGAGTTTGAGGATTTCAAAAAGCAAAAAGCCGAAGATGCTCGGAGTGAGGCTATTGACCGACTCGCAAAGGCTAAAGATATGAAAGCTTTGCAGGAAACATGGATGAGTCTCAGTAAGGAGCTACAACTCGATAGAGAGGTTCAGTCGAAGAAGAATGAGATGAAGGAGATATTTAATGCAAAATAAAATTCCTGACGATTTCCTCGATTGCTGTATCGATAGTGAAACAGGCGAGGTTTACGATTCAGACTCAATTACCGAAGCTGTTCTTATAGAAACTGCTGAACTTGGTGATTTTGTTAATAGTGTAATCTTCAGTGCGGTAAAAGCCGTAGTTGAGACTTATGTAGTTCCTGAAGCCGAAGAGTATGCGAAAGACTATTTTGAGCCATCAGCTCGTGAAGAGGCAATGGCTGATATTCGTCGAGAAACAATGGAAAGGATAAAAAATGAAAGTTATTAAGCTACAACAAAACTCGGATGAATGGCTAGAGTTTCGTAAAGGCAAGTCTGGTGGATCAGAGTTCAAGAATCTTTGGATACCAGGTCTTCCATTAAAAGCAAAAATAATTGAAAGACTCGAACAGGAAAATCCTTTATCGCCAGAGGATAAAAGATGTACCGTTCAAGAGCTTGCAGGAATGCTTGAGCCGAGTGAGCTTGCAGAACTCAAGTTAGAAGCTGAGCCAAAGAAACATTTTTATGAAATTGTTGCAGATCGTGTCGCTCGTCCTGTAACCCCAAATGACTACGAAGATAGATTAAATGGCGAACCTTTCACAATGATGGCTCGTGGTCACATTCTTGAACCAGAAGCTATCGTAGCATTTGAAGAAAAGACTGGTAAGAAAGTTGATGAAGACTCAGTTGTTTGGGTGTCCGACTATGATGAGAATGCGTATGTAAGCCCTGATGGCGCAATTACCGGTAAGGATGGAAAAGTTCGAGAAGCTTGTGAGGTTAAATGTCTTTCTTCTGCTGAAGTAATTAAATGTTTTGATGAGCATTGTTATCCAAAAGAATATGAACCACAAGTTTTGAAATATTTCATGGTTAATGAAGACTTGGAAACACTCCATTTCATAATCTTTACCGATCTTATTCCTGGACTCGAACTTCAAGTGTTCGATATCAACCGTAACGATGTCGAGGAGAGGCTTGCTGAGGCAAGGGCTTTTGAAAAAGCGAGTCTTAAGCGTATCGACGAACTCGCATCGAAGATCGAAGGGCTGAGTTTTTAATGAGTGACGGAACACATAAAGGCAAAGGACATGGTAAAGGAGGATTTGCTTCACAGAACATAGGTAAGGATGGTCTGACCGGTCGTGAACGAGCTAGGCTGGCAGGTCTAAAAGGTGCGATAGCTCATTCAATAAAAGTCTACGGACATTCTAAGGAGGAATACGAAGAATTATGGCAGAAAAAAGTGTCTTCAGCAAAATCGGAACATTAAAAGTTAAGAACGGCACATATAAGAAGGACGGCGTTGAGAAGAATAGCTATCACGAGGTAGGTGTTCTTCTCTCCTCGCCTCATGCATCTAGACTTCTGATTAAACTTCACGCAACGGCGACGAGTGAGTCGAAACTAATTTCGATCTTTTATGACGAAGGCATCAAGCTAAGTTTAAGCAGAGGTGAATCTGTTGGTAGTGATGGCGTAGATCCAGAATTGGACGATATTCCATTTTAGGCAGAAAAGGCTCTTTAACATTGATGGACTGGTTACTTGCGCAATGCGCTATTGATAAGGTCACACAAAATTGCCTAGTAACTTGATTCGTGGCTGGAAGAGTTGATGAAAGTGTTCGTAATTCAAGGTTCGATACATCTCTTCTTTATATGTAGCCAGCCCATCTATGTTCGAGAGTCGACTTTGGTTGTTATCTACTAATGAACTGTCGTTGGTAGATAAGAGCCAAAGCTCTAACAAGTAATAAAGGAGGTAATAATGAACGACAAACTTGGGGGTGCTATGACGAATGAGCAATGGGAGCGTATTCGTGATGAGCTGGAAATCATCAAGAATACAGCAGATTACGGCATCGATTGCGTCGATAGCTTGTGTGAGCTTAAGGAAATCATGGCAGATATTAAACGAAGCTATGGAATTATCTTGCATATAACCAATGAAAAATAAGTATGGCAACAGAATAAACTTCTGTCTCTCGGTCTGCCGGTAATTTAGCCATTGCATAACTCCACACTTATTCTTTGTTTTACCGGCAGCCCAAGGGTTCTTTCTATGGAGGTAAATATGAAAGTCAATACAAATGATATGAGGCATAAGATTCTGGATGTAGTGCGATTGCGCCCAGAAGCAGTCAATAGTGACAAATTATTAATCTCGCTTATATGGGAGAAGGAGGGTTGGGCTTACAATAAAGGAATTCTCTGGAATCTGCATCATGTGTCGAGTCCTGAAACCATCCGTCGAACTCGCCAAAAACTTGTTGAAGAGGGATTGATTAAACCGTGCGAAGAAACGACCGAGGCACGATATGAAGATTTTAAGCAAGCAAGGATGGCGTTATGAGCGAGCCACTAAAAGTTCTTGAGTTGTTTGCTGGGATTGGTGCTTGTTCGAAAGCCCTGGATCGTCTAAGAATACCACATACGATAGTTGATGCCGTAGAGATTGATAAGTATGCGATTAAAAGCTTTAATGCTATTCACGGTACGAATTTTGAACCACAAGATATTACTAAATGGAATAAAGATATTGATGTTGATCTTATTATGCATGGCTCGCCGTGTCAGGACTTCTCCGTTGCTGGTAGACAAGCTGGTGGTGACGAAGGTAGTGGAACTCGTTCGAGCTTAATGTATGAGACGCTCCGAATTGTAGACAAACTACACCCAAAATATGTTATTTGGGAGAATGTTAAGAATCTGCTCTCTAAAAAACATCGACATAATTTTGATGCCTATATTGAATCAATGAAGCAACTTGGGTATGTTAGTTCGTTCCAAATTCTCAACGCAAAAGACTATGGGATTCCTCAGAATCGTGAGCGTGTATTTACGGTGAGTATTCGTGAGGATATTTGGGATAAAGAATATAATAATTTCAATCAATTTGATTTTCCTAAACCCATTGAGCTTAGAAGAAAACTCAAGGACATGCTTGAAGACGAAGTAGATGAAAAATACTTTATTTCTGAAAACATGATGAATTACTTTATGGGCGTGAATCAGAAACCTAGTAAGTTTCCACGCAAAGAAAGGTTCTTGGCTAATATTAACCGAAAAGATCAGGATCGTGCGAATTCGATAACGACTGCACCGGGTCAAAGACCTACGGACAATTTTATTAAAGTTCGTACTGCAAATAAGCAGGGATTTGACCTAGCGACTGATGGCGATAGTGTTGATCTTCAATATCCGAATTCAACCACTCGCAGAGGTAGAGTTGGTCATGGGGTCTCAAAGACTATTATGACCGGCGATGGAATGGGCGTCGTGGTAAAAAACAATTTGAAGATTGACTTATGCAACAAACTTGTGGGAGAAGGTGTCGTAAAAGGTGGCGAAGTTGTTAATCATTCATACACTACGAGCGAACAGCGAAATTCGCTGAGTAAATACATTGAGAGTAATAATGGCGTTATGCCCACACTTACGACTAGACCAGATTGTCTTGGTTATGCGACATTACCACCAAATATAAGAATTCGAAAACTGACGCCGAAGGAATGTTGGAGACTAATGGGATTCGATGATTGTGATATAGAAAAGGCTCAAGCTGCTGGTGTTTCAAATGCGCAGCTCTACAAACAAGCTGGCAATTCGATTGTTGTGGATGTGTTGGAGCATATTTTTTCGTGCTTGCTGTAAAAAATACATAAGTATTTAGCATAATTACAGAGAAAAATGATTTTTGCATAAAAGTAAACTGTAAAATTACCGCGAATTTCGCGGTAATCATGTTATAATGGTTATGTAATATATTTGGAGGTAATGTGAAACTAGTAAGTCTATTTACTGGAATTGGTGGGTTTGAGCGTGGATTAGACTTCGCTCATATCGAATATGAGCCAGTCTTTGCTTCGGAAATCGATATTCCGGCTCAGAAAACATATTTAAGCAATTATAATCCAGTCTCCCTTGTTGGTGACATAACAAAAATCGATGAAAAGGATGTGCCTGCTCACGATTTTCTAGTTGGTGGATTTCCATGTCAGGCTTTCAGCATTGCTGGCAAACGAAAGGGCTTTGAAGACGCTCGTGGTACTCTATTCTTCGATGTATTAAGAATCCTTAAATTGCATAAACCTGATTATTTCTTGCTAGAGAACGTCAAAAACTTAGTCAATCACGATGGCTCGAATACCATTAAGGTTATTTTGAATTGCTTAGCCGAACTTGAAGACTACTCCATTGATTTTTCTATTGTTAATGCGAAAGAAGCTGGCGCTCCTCAGAACCGTGAAAGAACATACATCGTGGGTATAAAAAATGCAAAAAGAGAGCCTTACGAGTTTGATAAGAGAAGCTTCAAGATTGACTACATTAAAAAACAATTAAATAAGAAGAAATATCCTAGTTTTAATTTCTTTAACTCTCTAGAGTTTGATAACGAACAGTTATACATTAAAGACATTATCTCCCGAAATGTAAGTGATAACTTTTACCTAAATTCTGAAAGCGTACAAAAGTTTCTTGAAGAGAACTCTTTCCGTGAAGATAAAAATCCTCAACAAAAAATCGTCAAGTTGTTCGATCTGCCAAAAGAAGTACATAACGACTTAGAGAGGCAGCGAAGAGTATATTCTATTTATGGAATTTCTCCTACGGTTTTAGCCCGTTCTGATACGACTAAGATTTATGTCACTCACAATGGCAAGAAAGCTATCCGAAAGTTTACTCCTGCCGAGAACTTTAGAATCCAAGGCTACGATGAAGAATTCATCAAGAATATCCTAAAGAAAAGTGGAAACTCAAATACTCAGCTCTATAAGCAAGCTGGTAATGCCGTTTCTCCACTTGCGATTGCTGGTATTTCGAAACATATTTTTGAAAAAAATGATAAAGGAGAATCCATATGGCGTTAAAATTTATTGATCTGTTTTGTGGGCTTGGTGGTTTCAGAATAGCCTTCGAAGCTAGTGGTGGTAAATGTGTGTTTTCTTCTGATATCGATAAAGCAGCACGGGAGACATATAAGAATAACTTTGGCGAAGAACCAAGTGGTGACATTACGAAAATTGAAGCTAAAGATATTCCGGATTTTGATGTTGTTTGTGCAGGATTTCCATGTCAGCCGTTTAGTTTAGCAGGTAAACGCAAAGGCTTTGAAGATACTCGTGGAACATTGTTTTTCGATGTTCTAAGGATCATTAAAGAAAAAAATCCAAAAGCTTTCTTTCTAGAAAATGTTGCAGGTTTGACTAATCATGACGGTGGCAAAACCATTCAAGTAATAATGGATAACCTAGACGAAGCTGGCTATTATGCAACTTATAAATTGCTCAACGCTAAAGAATACGGAGTTCCACAAAATAGAAATCGATGGTACTGTGTCGGCATTCGTAAAGATTTAGTTTCCTCCGAGGATGAATTCACGAGCTATAATTTTTACCCAGAAAAATGTGATCTCAAGTATACGCTGAATGATGTCGTAAAACTCAATCTCGATGACGATAGTTATAACTCTTCTGAAATTGCACAAAATAATATCAAAAAACACTTAGATGATAAATGTAATGAAATGTTAAGCGATGGCAAGATTCTCCTTGCAAATAATGTTAGACCATCTAGAACATTCTTCGCTAAAACAGGAGTAAGCCCGTGTCTGACGGCAAAAATGGGAACAGGTGGCAATAATGTGCCTATCGTAGTAAATACAATGAGAAAATTAACCGAGCAAGAATGCTTAAGGATTATGGGCTTCCCGGAATGGTACAAAATCAGAAAAAATTATAGCCAGTCCTATAAACAAGTTGGAAATAGCGTTATTGTTCCAATCTTGACTGAAATAGCCGCGAGAATGACAAAATTCTTGGAAGATAAATAATTTATTTGAAGGCAAGGGTGTAAGAACCTTTGCTTCTTCCACTACCAGTCGTGACGGATATAGTTACATTGTATTCGTCACGGCGAAGTAGCCTGCCATCTTCGAAGATAAATGAAGCCGTATATGGGTTTTCGAAGATTTCTTCGCCGAAACATAGTGCATCATAAATAGCTTGATCTTCATTTGCTCGTCGTTTAATGGTTAGCATAGCTTTATTTTTCAGCTCTTTATAGGTGCTGAGGTTATCATTATTTTTATTGATTCCCAAATCGGAGCAAAGAGACTCGATGGTTCTATTGAAAGTTGCCAGAATGAGATCGTTTTTATTGATTTGCGTCGGATCGGTAAACAGTAATGCTGCTACGAAATATGATGGTGATATGTCGGTGAATATATTCTGGAATGTCGAGAATGATAGCTTTTGTAGTGTGTAATTTTTGGAATCCGGCAGCTTAATAGAAATACCAGATTCGAGAATAGACTCAAATGGTATGTTATTCTCCAAAAGTGCTTCTTCGGTCAAGACATAGTTGTGGTCTTCTAAGAACTGACTTATATCCTTGCCGACTTTTACTGCATAACAATCGCTTTTTGGTCTGATTTTTGATCCTGCAATTTTTGATACTTGGTTATATGACACATTTACCAAATATACATTGTTTTCTTTGATTCCGAGAGTATCCCATAGTGGGCTTTGCTTATCTTGATTAAGCGCAGATGTAAATTTATATTCAAAGCCAATACCTTGGATAGCCTTATTCTTTTCCGATTCATCGGCTTTTATCTCAACCTTTTTCGTAGGTTCTGTTCGTTTTGGCTCTGGAGTGGTTGGCGCAACTGTAGGCGTGGTTAGTACATAAGTGAGATTCTTTTGTTCTTCTTTCTTTCTTGCATTGGATACATTCTTCAAAAGATTGTTCCACTTTACCTGCATATCCAAGCGCTTGTGGTCTGCCGTACCTTTTAGAGACCTATTCCATGCTTGAATTGAAAAATCGCCTATCGCCAACGCTGCTCTTTGGTTCGGCTGTTTTGTTGTCTCTTGGTTGATTAGGGCATCTATGCTTGCCCAGTATGGGAGTTCGGTGTCACCATAAAAGAAATAGTCCACATCTGGATAATCATCAGGATTCTTTTTTATGAAACGCTCTGCTATTTGTCGAGCTTTTAGTGAAAGTTGTCGCTCTATCGCTTTGAGGCTATACTCGTGATCTTTTTTGTATTCACTAGCGCTCTGGCGTGATTCTACGCTTCCAGTATTATCACTAGTTCCATCTGCATAATGAAAGCGCAAATATTGCTCAATTGTCTCGTCATCGATTCCGACTTCATCCTTGAGAAACTCGCAAAATGAGTCAACTTTTTCTTGATGAACACTATTGCCTGAACCCGATGCAATTGCGACATTTTTTAGATTTTGCTTGTCTTGGTTTAGCCAAATTAGCATATCGCCTTTGAGGCCACCTTTTACCTTTTCTGCATGGACAATATCACTATTTTCGCAAGTACCATTAAAAATCGAAAAGACGAATTCCTTCAATGTATCAGGGATATGCTGGAATTGCTTTCCATCAAGACTATCTATTATGTTTTCGACATTCTTAAAACCATGGCTATTATCCCCTTTGATTTTTGAGTAGATATCCGTGATGGATTTTCTGCCAACCAAAAAGAACGAAGCCATATTGCCCCATTTTAGCTGGATGCTTTCTCGTCTCTTATCATCTTTTCCGTTGAGTGATCTTCCGTATGTTTGGAAGTTTAGGCCGCCGACGGAAAGCGCATTACTAGGGTTTGATTTTAGATTTGCGTAGACATCTTCAATTTTGCGCCAATCTGCCGTAAGATAACTGCCGTAATAAATCCAATCAACATGCGATACCTTAAATATGCCCGTTGATAAGAATCTCTCTAGGAGCTTGTCTTCGTTTTTATTAAAGAAGTTTTGGATGGTAACGATTTTTTCAGGGTATTTTTCGATTATCTCTTTTGCTGGCATTCTATCGGCTACAGGGGCAGACCCATCAAGAGTTCCATCACCCCAATGGAAGAATAAAAGAGCTTCAATTTCATCTTGAGTCGCATTTAACTCATCTTTAATATACTTAACAAATGTATCAATAGGCTCTTGATGGACACTGTTTCCTGAGCCGATTTTTATACTAATATTGCTTTTCCTGCTCGCATAGTCGACAATCATGTCTGGCTTGTATCGAGTATCGCTAGTTCGCTTAGCGTGGACTACTTGGGTAGATTTTTCTTGTGTTGTTGGAGAGAAGACATCATTGACGAAGGCTCTCAAATTTGGGTTTAAGGCTTCAAATTTCCGAGCATCTAGATTGCGCTCGATTTCGATTTCATTCTGAATTCCCGTGTTAATTGCCATCGTACAATACTATATTATCTATGCCATGATTATATCATTTATATCTTAAAAAGTACAGGTTTGCCATTTCGTAACCATAAGTAAAATGGTATAATATAAAGAGGCTATCAGTTTGAGGCAATCTGGTTAAATAGCCTCCTTAGTTTATGCTTTTTATGATATAATATAGTTAATATCAATAGCGTCTAGAACTATGTTCTGGGCGTTTTTTGTTGTTAAAGGAATCATGATGAGCGAACAGATCCTAAATACAATTCAGAGCCTAACTACAGCCTTAATTCCGGCGATCGTGACTATTATTACCTATGTTTGTCAGTCCAGCCAGGCAAAGAGGCATGCTGCTAAGCAATCAATACTGCAGATGATTATGGAAGACCAATTAAATTGGGAACTATTTCATAAGTTTCCTACTAATTGGGGTGATGTTCAAAACGAATACGCCATCTATCACAAGAATGGTGGCAATGGAGAGGTTACCAAGCGTGTTAATGATTATAACGATTGGTATCTAGGCGTCGAGAAAAGCCTAGTCAATTCTAAAGGAGGTAAGCAATGAAACTCAGCAAGAAGACGACAAGACAACTATCAATCGCCGTAGGTTTACTATCTTTTGCAGCATTTATTGTGCAAGGACTCGGATCAACATGGGGATTTGAGGAAGTGGCTAAACAAATAACACAAACAGCTCTCCTCTTCTCTGGTGGCATCAATATTTACTTCTTGGGCGTGACAAATCAAAAGAATAATCAAGACAAGGAGAAATCGAATGATAAATAAGATTGAGAAATGGTTCAGCAATCACATCGCATTCTTTGTTGTTCTTGGTGTAGTGCTATTGTGTACTGCATTTATTCTTTGTGGCTCTGTAGCTGAAAATGGAAGTATCACGCTAGATGGCAATAATGCCAAGATCGAGAAATACACCGATGATTTCATTAAAGATGCAAATGCTCGCCTTGAAGAGATGATGAACTATGAACCTGCGACTGATGAAGAAACTATCAAAGCTAACAACCAAGAAGAAGTTGGTCTTGGTTTCTCGACTTCTATTGACCAAATTATCTCACGCAGATTGCCTGATGGTGATAACGATAACGGTAAAGGATGGCAATGCTCGAAATATACAGCATACCTTGCAACAGGTCGCAGAGAGTATTCGATTGCTCATCCAGATTATGGTCCTGTAAATGGAAAAGACATTGCAGCTTGGCTTGTCAGAAACTATGGTTTCAAATACATCGATCAACCAGTCAAAGGTGCTATTGGCTCAGGTGGATTTAATACTCAATATGGTCATACCGTAATGTATCTATACGCTACTGGCACGGATACTGCTATGGTAAACGATGCAAATTACTCTCCACTTAAGGTAGCAACTCATAACATGAATATAAGTGGCTATAAATGGGTGGTTCCTGGTGACTACACGCCACAACCGACTCCAGAACCTACACCAGAGCCAGTAGCCTCTTGTGATGTCATTAATGTTGTTAAAGGCGATACTCTAGGTGCAATTATGAAGAAGTGCGAAGGCTATGTTCAGTATGGTATAGCAATGGATGAATATGCAAAGACTTGGTACTCGACAATAGTTAAGCCAGGTCAATCGGTCTACGATGGATGGCATTCAAATACAGGTGTTGGGCTTTATGCTGGAGACACAATCGAAAGGCGAAAATAATGGCTTATTCTGGTGACTTATTGAAGATTAACGGCAATACGATCCATGGGCTTTCTTGCTATAAAATCGGATACAACAAACTATGGAAAGATGCCGACCGCAACATGAACGGCGATGTTCGTGCCACACTCATTGGTATTTTTCCTAAAATTGAACTGACTTTTCGTGATGCTTTGACTGAAAATGAAATCAGCCAAATTATAGCTTTATTAGATTTACCTTATTTTGATGTCACTTATTTTTCTCCGAAGGTCAAGAATACAGTAACTGCTAGATATTATGCTGGAGACTACGAACCGGAGCTTCTTGATAAATCTAGAGGCCTATACAAAACTTTTACGGTCTCATTAGTGCCGGTGAGTAAGTTGTGAGGTGATTGAATGATTGATGTATCGGGAACATTCAAGCAAGCCATGAGAGAGTCTATCAAGGTGGTCAAAGCCATCATTACAGGCGAAGTCGAGTCATATTCATCATCCGACACTCTTATGTCTTTTACGGTCGAGTCTGCTGGGTATTATTTTCGATCTGCAACCAAAGCATTGTCATTTAAGCTACTCGGCAACGACTATAACCTTATAGGAGAGACAGTCGGTGTCACATTGAGTGTTTGTACTAATAGCGCTCAAGATTTGTGGGAAGACTGTTATCTTGGGAACTTCAAAATCTACGAGCAGAAATCTGATATCGAAAAAGGGTTCACTACATTCACGGCTTACGACAAGATTGGTCAGATGGCATCTCAAAAATATGACTCAAATATCACCTTTCCTACTACTGTTGAGAACCTTGTTATGCAAATAGCCGCAAAGTTTAATCTTGTCTATGAGACGCATTCTTTAGTTAATGGTAATTATTTAATATCTGAGGATTTGTATGCACGAATTAATGATATTACTTATCGTGATATTCTCTCTGAGATAGCCGGTGCTACTGCTTCTCTTATTGTTGTTGATGGCGTAACTGATACCCTGAGAATTGTCGCACCACCGTTAGAATCATCTGAAACTCTTACATATGATAATCTTAAAAAATACTCGATTAAGCCTAAATATGGTCCTGTTAATAGTGTCGTTTTAGCTAGAACGCCTCAGGAGGATAACATTGCCGTTGTCGACAATGAAAGCGTCGAATTGTATGGATTGACTGAATTGAAGCTTGCGAACAATGAGATTCTTGATGATGATAGGGAGTTACTTGTACATCCAATACTCGACGCAGTTGATGGTTTTGAATGGTATCCTTTCGAAGCAGATACGGAAGGTCATGGCTGGTATGAAGTTGGCGATATGATTACCGTGACTGATGGTAATAATTCTTGGGATGTGATTATTACAGACATAAAGCTAAGCGTTGATGGTGGTATTAAAGAAACGATCAAGGGCGTAATGCCGACAGAAACTCAGACAGATTACGCACTAGCTGGTGGCATTACTAAGACTATCTATAACACTCAAATTAAAGTCGACAAGCAAAATCAAGAGATTCAATCGATAGTCCAAGAAATGACATCTCTCGAAGGGCAAGTAAATGATAATTATACGGAAATTCATCAGACTATTAATAATGTCGTAACATCGGTTCAGAATTCTGGTGGTAATAATCTTATTAAGAACTCGGCGATGTATTCGATTAACTCTGATACCCAATTGCCTGACAGTTGGAGTTTTTCTAGTGGTGGAGATTTGATTGTCCAGCCGTCAGCTGAGGCTACAGTGTATGGTTCTTTGTCTGGGCAAGCCATCTCATTAATTGGTAAGAAGGCGATTCAGAATATCGCAGTTAGCGCAGACGATGCTTCCATTCCAGAGAGTTCTAAGATCTATTATTCTTTCTCTTGCCGCATTAAGAAGACTGCAACAGGCACTTGCTATGTAAAAATCACGGATGGTACTGAGCATGGCATATGGTCAATAGATCTCGACAATGGCGATTCATCAACTTGGGAAGATTATAGTATTGAGGGCATTTTGCCTATGTCGACTCAGCTGACGATCGAAGTGTTTGGCTCGTCCGATTCCGAGTTTTCGATTACTGACATGATGTTAGCTGTTGGTAACTATCGTTCTAATTGGTCTCAAGCTAATGGCGAATTCGCAAATACGCAAGTAGCTATCGATACAACAGGCGTAAAGATTACAAACTCAAACCTCCACGGATCATATAGCAAGCTAGATTCGCAAGGTTTGATTATATTCGATAGCAATTCTGGGAGCAGCTTTATTAACAATGATGGTGTTCATACAAAAAGTATTTCTGCAGAAAACGAAATAGATATGCCACCACTAAAAATAGTGCCACAATCTGATGGCTGGGCGTTCGTGCCAAAGGAGTAAAATGAGTTGGGTTACAGTAGCATCAATTAATACAGGTGGTTATGGCAATACTAGATTGCAATATGATGATTCTTCGACTGGCGAGAGTCGTAGTTCGAGAGTTATTTTCGAGCTAAACTCTGGCGCTAGTATTTATGTTTATTTCAATAATTTTACGGTTAATGGTACAAATCTTGGTCAGAAACTGGTTACTGGAAACTGCACTCTATGGACTGGTTCGTTGCCAGCTGGTAATAGAACGGTTTCGTACACATGTCCTTGGTATTCCGGATCGGTTAATTATTCTGGAACTGGCTACATCCCAAGTGGATATTCGAATCCTACCGGTCTATCTGTTTCGATTGCTAGTAAGACATATAATTCAGCGTCATTTAATGTGTCTGTGTCGTCTTATGGAACTCCAGGCTCTGCAAATGGTCGATATATTGAGGCTGCGATTCTTAATAGTAGTAGCTATGGAAATCCATATCGTTACGCAACAGCATCAAACACGACATCATCTAAAATTACGGTTAATAATAGCTCAGCACAAGGCTCTACTGCTTTTACGATTACTGGGAATACGACATATCACTATGGTGCATATGCGAGCAATACTCAAAGGAGTATTAGCACCGTTGCTGGCACATTTACAACATTATGCCCACCACTCTCTGCTCTTACATTCTCAAGCCAATCCTATAAGACATACAATACGGTCAATGCAGTAATCAACTGGACTCGTCAAACTGATGGTGGTGCATTGGCAAGAACTCTTAATTATAGGTACTCTACTGATGGTGGCTCGACTTATACTTCTTGGACTTCGGCTGGTACTGTTACAGCTACAAGTAGCTCGTTTACTGTATCTGGAATCCCAACTAGTAAGACTGTTATTCTTGAAGCCAAATTAACGACAACCGCTGGCGACTCGACAACTAAATCGGTTACTTTTACTACAAAAACAACCCATACAGCGCCTAACTTTAGTAATTTTGAATATGCTGATACAAATAGCAGTACGATTGCATTGACTGGCGATAATACGACTCTGATTCAAGGTCAATCGACACCTGTCGTTACGGTATCGACAAATAATAAAGCTACTGGAAATGATGGTGTGGCGATATCTAATTATGCTATTTCTTTTAGTGGTAACTCTTATACGCTCGGATATTCTTCTTCTAGTGCAGTATCTCAAACATTGTCAGCACCAAGTCAAAATGGCACGCTTGCATTAAAAGTTTCTGCTGTTGATGAGCTATCTCTATCTACTGCAGTTTCTAAGGATGTAACCGTATATCCTTGGTCTGCGCCTACTGTTGTAGCGAGCGTAGAAAGAACTAATGGATTTGAGGCTGAGACAACATTAAAAGTTCATGGTACATACGCACCAATTATCGTTAATAATACGGCTAAGAATACAGTTACGGTTCAATTCCGTACAAAGAAATCTTCGGAGTCTAACTGGGGGAATTGGCAAACTAGATCGAACACTAAATCTGGTAGCAACTGGTCTATTCAAGATTATGTAATTACGCTAGATAACAACTATCAATGGGATATTCAAGTAAAGGCTACTGATAAGTTCTCGTCAACTGTAGTTGATCTTATACTGACTGTAGGTATTCCAAAATTATTTATTGGCGAAGATGGTAGATGCTCAGTTGGCAGAAAGCCACAAGTCGATAAAGGTCAGAACAATGGTCAATTAGAGGTTGAAGGAGACATAATCTCCTCTGGTAGTGTGTATGCACATAATACAGCAAAGCTCTTAGAGGAGAACGAATTAGGTGGTTTGTTACCAAGTATCTTTTTGCAAAAAATCTATCCTATTGGTTCAATTTATAGAAGTACGACGAATAAATCACCACAACAGTTTCTTGGTGGTACTTGGTCTCTTGAATGGTCTGGTAAAGAATATATCGAGGTAGCCTCACAAGTCTTATATTATGGTTCGACTAGGAGTGGTTCAGGAACTACTAAGGTAATCGGCGCATATCAGTATAGCTTGATTGATGGTATTTTTGATAAAGCGCCAACTATGCCGTCTAGCTTTCACCAAGAATATCAGTTGTCAGGTCAAGTATCATCGAGTGGATCTAATAGCGTAAGGATAAGATTGAATAACATACAAACCGATAATAAAGGAACATGGTCTTCTGATACTTTTAGGCAAATTGTTAAATCAAATTTCTTCAAGAAAGAAGATATTACTTTAGAAACGACTTTAGGATATAGTAATCCAGGCATAAATCTAGGCGTAGTAAACGATGGAAGTGGCGACGCAAGGATGTGGTCTGCTACAATTCATGGTTTTTATGTAAGCAATAATACATACTATATTTGGAGAAGAACAGCTTAAGACCGTAGTATTGACGGTTAAGCAAATGCCGAGCCATTCTCATGGTCTAGAAAAGAAAGTACCCTATGGTGTGCCATATAACAATACTAGTGGTACATCGGCTGGAAACGGAGGTGGCACATTCTACGGAGAAACATACTCACCGCCATTTACCGTACAGTCGTCCGGGAACGGAGAGGCACACCAAAATATGCCTCCATACCTAACAGTTTATATGTGGCGTAGAATTAGCTAGTGCGTCTCCACATATAGCATGTAATGTATGGCTGGAGGTTGTTATGAGCCTTACCACCACCAACAGCAATAGCTTTAGAGTCAGAAGAGCCAGATGATGTACCTGGATCAGTTGTCCATTGTCCTGTCGAGCCACCAGTAATATTTGTATCGGTACGGTATGGAATGGGGTGTTTATGGCTTGGAATTTGCTCAAGCGTCAATGTTACGGTCTTACTACCTCCACTCTTGTTTGATGCATTAAAATCAGTATCATTCGGA
>CAMYZS010000023.1 GCA_947303945.1 uncultured Candidatus Saccharibacteria bacterium
TTTGTTGGCAAGTACTGCCAACTATTTTGTTGCAAAGGTCCTGGACCCTAACGGGTAGTTTGACTAAATAGGCATTATATGATTTGATAATAATAGATCGTTAGAGAAATAATCTTTATCATCAAACGATAGCTGAAGTGGGGTCGCTAAGCAGCTTGCGACTACTGAATAAGAAGGGAGGGTGCTATGTGTGATTGCGCGATTCGGTTAGAAGAGTTTCCGCACGACATAGGAGATTTATTAATGGAGTTAGGTTTCGACGAAGTGTCGATTGCTTATATGTTGCCGCGCAGCAAAGCTGCGCTAGTTAAGCTCTGTCGTGTAAAAGAGGAGGGATACCCATATTCAAAAATACAAGATAATTCGGGTATTGTAGATTATCGGCGAAACGGGTCCGTTATTACGGATAACTATTTCGTAAGGAATTATCTAATATATACAAAAAATATGGCTCATATCAAGAACAGATATATCGTTATTGGAAAAATGAACTCCAGTAAAGAAATGCCCGAACGAGCCATTAATAAATTAGATGAGTTCATAATAAGACATTTAGAGACGAATGGCAGATGGGTGGTTGTTCCTCTTTGACTTGCTAGCTACACTACGTGGCGATATAACTAATAGGGTCAAGGCGAGGAGTGCCAGAAGAGCTTACTGTCAAGAAAGGGGTGATAATTATGAGTAAAACGAATCTTTATTGGACAATTTCAGAGGAAATTCGGAAGAAGCTGGTTGAGGATCTTAAAGTAGACTATGCCACTGTTGTCTTTAAGGATAGCGACGGTAAGGTGAAGAGAAATCGGTATGAAAGACCTGGCCTAAATGACGGAATCCCATCCAATGATACCGAGGAATTGTCGGCGATTGGTAACTATGAGCGACTGAGCAGATATTGGTACAACAGTCGCCCATTGGTACGAAAACGATATTTAACAAGAATATATCTAGTCGAAATAGATAATCATATCTATGCTCGATTCATCGTGAGCGCTTCGATGCTTGCATCTGAACTCCCAGAAAATACATTAAAAACCCTTGATCAGATTATGGGATCCTACGCAGACAGAGGGAAAGTCTTTGTCGCAATTTAGGTACCTATTGGGGGGTGGCGATTAATGGTATATAATTGCCACCCCTATTTCATGTATCGCTAATTGCGAAACTAGCATAAAACTATTGACAATCCCTTTATTGCATGCCGATACAATAGTATCGCAACTTACCTGCCTGCTAACCTTAATTTTCACTTCGACTGCCCCCCCCAATTGGGGGCCTTTTTGTTGTCGGTTAGCTTTCTGCTTAAAATCCTATTCGGGCCAATACACTTAAGCCGAATATGACAGCATAAACTATTCGGCCAACTAAACTGGTCATCGCGCGCGAAATGTAAAGACTATGTTATACTAAAAACATGAGCATTTACAATCTTGACCAAGACGGTCTCCGCAAGTTATTTTACGAGTTCCACAAAAGCTTCTATGGTCGTACGGTGTTCTTTTTTGCCTACTTTATACCATTTTTGTTATTTATTGTTGCCGCACTGTCGGCTCTATTGTCACTTTTTTATTCATTCGATGTCATATTAATGAATATCTCGTTGTATGCCATAATTGCATTTGTTCCTGCGTTTATCCTAGGAAACATTTATTTCTATAATGAAATATGGAGATTTGCGAATTACCGCAATGATGCCGCGCGCCGCGCCGAGAAGAAGAAGTAATCGCAATAAGTCGACTTGCTTAACTTAGGATAAGAACTATCTCGCCAAAAAGCAATAATTGTTATATAATATAGTCAGATATAGTCAAATTTCCATTATGAAAGCGGAACATTTATCCTTACATTTTGGCGCAAAACCGCTATATGAAGATTGTAGCTTTCATTTTGAGGATACGGATAAAGTTGGTGTCGTGGGCGTAAATGGTTCCGGTAAATCAACTTTATTTAAAATTATCCTCGGTATTGAGAAGCTTGATAACGGGCATATTGAACTACCAGGTTTACGTCTCGGCTATTTGCCACAAGAAATTAAAATAAACAGAAGCCATGACGACATAACGGTTTGGCAGTATATTGCCGCCGCACGCCCAGTTGACGAATTGCAAGAGAAACTAAATAGTGAATATGAAAAATTAGCTAGATATCCAGACAGTCAAGCAATTTCTAATCGCATCATGAAGCTTCAGGATTTAATTGATTCGTATGATATGGCAAGCTTCGATTATGAACTTCTGAAGATTGTCGAGAAAATGAACCTGCAAGCGCTAATTGATACTCCTATGAAAAACTTATCGGGCGGCCAAAAATCAAAAGTTGCATTTGCGCGAGTATTATTTGAAAATGCTGGCCTTTTACTACTCGATGAACCAACGAACCACCTCGATGTTGAAACGAAGGCATTCGTAGCTAATTATCTGCGAAACTATAAAGGCATGATTTTGACTATTAGTCACGATGCTGATTTTCTCGATACGGTCACGAATAAAACGTTATTTTTGAATAAAATGACTCATAAAATGAAAGCATATGACGGAAATTACACTGCTTTCCGTAGGAAATATGCTGAAGAAAAAGCGGAACAAGATCGGCGCATAACCGAGCAGGAACGCGAAATTCGCCGCATTCAAGAATTCGTTGAGCGCGCTCGCAACGCTAAGCGTAGCAATACGGCACTAATCCGGCAGGGCCACGTTCGCGAAAAGATGCTTGACCGCAAACTCGCCGAGTTAGAGATTCGCGAGCAAGAGTATCAGCATGTTGTCTTAAATGTGTCGCCAAGCAAGCAATCGGGTAAGACGCCTCTTGAAGTTCAAAATCTCACCTTTCATTACGATAACAAGTTGCCACTATTTGAAAAACTATCATTTATGCTTACGCGCGGTGAAAAATTTTTGATCGTTGGCGAAAATGGTATTGGCAAATCAACTCTACTAAAGTTAATTGTTGGCCAACTAAAGCCCGATGCTGGCTCAGTCATTTATAGTCAAAATACTACCATCGCCTACTATGCGCAGGAATTTGAAATTTTAAACGAGCGCGAAACCATTTTAGATAATGTAAAATCTTATGATTATTCCGACACGGAAATGCGCAGCATGTTGGCAAATTTCTTATTTTTCGATGACGATGTCTATAAGAAAATCTCCGTACTATCTCCTGGCGAAAAGGCACGGGTTGCTCTCTGTAAAATCCTTACAAAGCGCGCCAATTTAATTATTCTCGATGAGCCGACAAACCATTTCGATCCAGAGACGCAAAGATTAATTGGCGAGAACTTTCGCGATTATAGCGGTACGCTAATGATGGTTAGTCATAGCCCGAGCTTCGTTGAGCAAATCGGCATAACGCGCATGTTGATTTTGCCAAGCCATGAGCCAAACAAACCCACTTTTGGTATTATTAAAAATTATTCGCACGAACAACTCGAATACTATTATTATCTAAATTCAGATTTAGTCTAGCCAGCGTTTTTGCGGATACTTCTTGCGTAGCGCCTTTGCGCTCCGGACCGAATATTTGTCTAACGCACGATTTAGTCTCTCGTCATATTCTTTGAACTCTTTATTCTGGTAAGCTTCTGAGTGTGCATAATAGAAATATTTTTTAACGCGCTGCTTGTGTGACTCGCTTAGACTGCCACGTTCAACATTTCGTACGAAATAATTAACTGCAGTTTTGGGGTAGCCCAACAACTCGCCAATCTCGGAATGAATATCTTTACGCTCGTCGTCGCCAAAATTGTAATTGTTTAATACTTCGAATAGCTCTTTTAGGCGCATGGCTTTCTTGAGGCTTTTTGATATGTAAAAATTGAGATCATATTCATTACTACTTAGCGTGCGTTTTGATATCACTTTTAAATCGAGCTTTTCGAGCAGTTTAGTAAAACGTACTATATTGAATTTGCGGACATTTCGCTCGTTAAGTATGCAACTACAGCTTGGTTTTAAATTTATGATAACACCGATAATATTTGACATAATAGAGCCAGCATCATAGCGCCGTTTGCAGTGCCAGAATAAATAATTTTCGACTTTCTTAATTTTTGCCTTATCCATAAACGTATTATATAGCATGCTTATGGTAATATATAAGATATATGGGATTAAAAGTAGGCGAAGTAAAACTAGAGAAACATAATCCGCACTGGCATCAGATGTTTGCGCGCGAACTCGACGAGCTGTGGGATTATTTTGGCGACGTCGCTATTCGTATCTCGCACGTCGGCTCCACGGCCATTGATAGTCTCGAAGCCAAACCAATCATCGACATCGCCGTTGCTCTCGATGGTCTCGATGATTTTAATAAGGTCTCACATAAGTTTACCTCCAATCCCAACTACTCCATCAAAGAAGGTTTTGATAACGATGAAATTCTTATACGCAAAGGTAGCGAACTGAATCGCCAGTTTTATATTCACGTGATGGATATTGACAGTAAACGCTACAAAGACACTATATTTTTTCGCGATATCTTATTAGGTGATGAAAAAGTTCGCAACGATTATCGGAGCCTCAAGCGTCTGCTTGCAGAAAAATACCCGCATAACCATAAAAAATATTCCACAAATAAAGCAGATTTTATCAAAAATACGTTAGATATGTGCTGGGCTAAAACTACATTGGTGCCGATATTAGTTATTTGCGCAGTTAGTCTCGCGACCGTTCTTTTAGCACTCTGGGCTAGATTATCTTTTCCAGCTAATAGTTATTTCTTCCATGTCAGCGTATTGAGCTTATCAAGAATTGGCCTTTGTCTTGGCAGTATAATATTTATCACCACAATTCTTGCTTCGGTTATACTCCTATTCCGCTATCGCAGAGCAAAGAAGGCGTATAATCAAATCGTTACAAAAACCAACAAAGAGCTTACGAAAAGAAATAAATAAGAATTACTACTTCTCTTCAGTAACCACGGTATTTATTTTTAGTAGATAACGCATTAAAGTATAAATATAGCTTCTAAATCGGAAAGGTGGTGATATGATTGGGGGCGAGCACTAGTACATTATGTAACAGGCATCATTTATTATATCCACGTAAGCTTTGGTATCGAATTGGCCCAACCGCATGGGAAGTACGGAACTCTTTTACGGTAATAATCGATAAGAAACTGCACAATAATTTGCATCGGGACATTGACTGGAAGCTTGGCCGGGATATTACGCTAGCAATGCTACCGGAAGAAGATGTATTCGACCACATCTTATGCGATTATAAGAGTCAAAGAGAGATAATCCGTAATATGGACGTTATCGCGCGGCTAAAATGGCTCAAATCGCAGTTTGAGCCGAACGATAAGCGTAGTAGCTGGTTGCTTGACCTGCTCGATAAGCAGGAAGGCTATTTTGTCAAGCACTATGAGGAGATATAAATCTCCTCTTTTTTTATTTATTTAGCATAATCATGTTACAATAAAACCAATATGGAGGTAATACATTTCTTTGACAAGCACTATAAACTTCTGTTTGGTGCAATTATTGGCATTATTGTGTTTTGTATTGGCGCTATTATTGTGGTGCCAATCGTGAGGGAAAACAGCAAGCCGACTATTCTCGAAATTGCCGTGGCGCCCACAACCGCAAAAATCGAGCTCAACGGCACGGAGTATCATAACGGCACTCATCGGGTAGAACCAGGTGAATATAATATCAAAATTACCAAAGATGGATTTGAGCCAAGAGAAGCGAAGATTATAGTCCCAAAACACAGGCAGACGACATTTGTGACCTATATTCTAAACAAAGAGGAAAGCTATCCATACTTCGAGCGCAGTGCGGCAGACCTCGAAGTGCTACGACGAGTAAACGCCGAAGACGACAGTGCCTTGCGAGAATTTCTTAATCAATATGATAAAAAGATAAAAATAAAAGAGCTACTGCCGATTAATGCAACTTATAACTTAAATGAGGGGATTAAAGGCGCAGCTAATTATCTTGTCGAGGTTTTTATCACTGATGGCAGCACGAATCCAGAATGTCATCATGCATTTTGTCTTCGCGTGATAGGTGATCGTAAAAAAGATAATCGCAAGGCGCACGTCAAAGAGATGTTAAAAATAAACGGCTATAACTATGAGGACTATGAGGTGATTTATGACTAAGATTAGAAGTTGTTTCAAGAAGTCAATTTATATCATTATGGCCATAGTGTGTTGCATAGCGCCCTATCTCGCACTCTCTAGCAAGAATGTTGCCGCAAAAGTCCCACACGACAAATACTACACAGAAGGAATTCGGTTTTACAATCCCGAAGACTGCGATCCAAGCGAAATGAATACCTCATCTATTACTGTGGGCGGCGAAGCCGTTATTAGCGGCACGACTGCCGAAGAAAAAGTTTGGTCCGGCCTCAAGTCTATGGGTTTAACCGACGAGATCACGGCTGGCGTTATGGGTAACATGGCGCACGAAGGCAATTATTTTAACCCAGTTCAGTATGAGGGGTCATATAAAGACGTATGGGACAGTTTTGACTGGGAGAATAACCCAGAAAGAGGCCATGGTGTAGGACTTACCCAGTGGTCGGGCTCGCGTCGCCCCGCAGTAATGAAGTATCTAAAAACTAGCAATGAAGAGCTCTATAAAGAGTATATGCTTCAGCCAAATAAATATAGTATGGCGAATGGGAATGCCTACGGCGTGAATGGCGATAAATTTATCCAGCTCGCTGGCGAAGCTGATGCTGACGCACTATACTCGCTAGAGATAACTTATGTTGTAAATGAGGAGCTTAAAAAAGGCTACAGCGGCATGCTTAGTCAAACAACTGTCGAAGGTGCCGCTGACTGGTTCCTGGACCATTACGAGCAGCCAAGCGACATAGAGGGTACGCGCCCAGTTCGCCGCGCGGACGCTCAGAAATACTTTGAAAAGTTTTCCGGCCAAACCAGCTTTTCTGGCGGAACGGGCGGTAATGGTAATGCATCTGGCGGCACTGTGTCTGCCGAAAGTAATGGCTCTAACGTAACATGGATTGGCGACTCAATATCAAATGGTGCTTTACAATGGAGTCAAATCCAGAGTAAATGGCCAGAGGCGGACGCCAAGGAGCATGAAACCATCCAAGATAGCAAGCAATTTGCGGGACGAGAAAGTGGTAACCCGACCGGTATGGAGATTGTCAAAAAATTTGAATCTGAGGGGCGCATGCGCGATGTCTTAATATATGCACTCGGTACAAACGATCATGACTTGCAGAAATCTCAGATCGAAGAATTGATTAAGGAGGCGAAAACACCAAAGACAATCGTTCTTGTTACAAATTACAACAACAATAATCGCGACGAGTTTAAGAAAAATAGCGAATTGATTAGAGGTGCTACGAGTATGGACTCTCGCATTGTTGTGGCGGACTGGGAAAAAGAGGCCTCCGCCAACGCGGACCAATATTTCGGCAGCGACGGCATTCACCCAAACAAAACGGGTAGCCAGCAGTTTGTGGAGATTATTACCCGCGCCGCACTGACGGGATATAAGAATAATAGTGGCAAGGGCGGAAGCTGCAAATGTAATCCAACCAATAAATCTGGCATATGGGCTAGTCAGAAATACAACTTAACCGATGGCCAGCTTGCGGGTATTATGGCGATGATAAAAGGTGAGAACGGCGACAATTTGGAAATGGTTCAAACCGAAGCTACAATCATGGCGAATCTTTATGAGTACGAAAGGCCAAAATCTCCACGCACCGGCGATGGATTAGTTGATTATTTAAGAACCCCAGTAAGGGACGGTGGCTGGTTCGATACATATGATGATTATAATGAAAGTTTTAGTGGATATACGCAAGAAGAATTTAATGCCGTAAAAGATATCCTAGTAAATGGCAACCGCACGATGCCGCCAGAAGTAGTTGAGCATGACTGTATTTATTGTGGCGATGGTACATATGATATTACCTCCGCTAAGAATGACGGCGTCGACTTTGATGTTAATGATCGAAGCAAATATATCTCTGGTAAGACGGTCTTACACAATCGCTACGGCTCGACATATGTTTTCTATAAATTTGCATATGATGCTGAAAGACAAGGCGACCCATTTGGCTGGCTTATAGATAGACCTCCAAGCAATACTTCTGGCTCGACCTCGACATCGGCGGGCGTACAGGTGACCTGGACCGAAGATGGTTGGATCAGTGGTGGTATGGAGGGGTACTACAAGGACGACGCCACGACTTGGGGGCTAAAATTAGACGAAAAAGCTAACCAAGAATTTACGACCGATTCCCTAAAAGGTAGCGGAAAAGGGCCAAACAAAATCTTGCTGCATAGCGTAGAGGCGCCTGGTGGCGTGGGCGAAACAGCAAGGACTGCATTTCCCGAGGAATTAAGTATTGTAGACAACGTAGCCGCCTCGCGTGCGCCCCATTTTACAATCGACATAAGAAACAAAAAGGTGTATCAGCATTATTCAATCAAGAAAACGTCTGGCGCAATCAAGAAACATGATGATTATGCCGGAGTTCAGATAGAAATCTTCGGCTATACCTACGACGAAACGTCTGGAGGCGAATGGAACCTACGCCAGGCGAGTAATTTCTCGGAGGCGGACTGGGACTACCTCGCCAAACTCCTTCTAGCAATCTCGGAAGAAACTGGTGCTACGACGGATGGTAGTAGTCTTGACTGGACTACAGATAATAAAAGGATGACCGAAGATGAAATGAAAAAATATCATGGCATCATGGGGCATATGCATGCGACGGATAATGACCATATTGATCCGAGGGATATTTGGAAGTATATCGAACCAGCGCTTAAGCGTAATAAAGGCGGCGATGGCAGTTGTACTAAAAACGATGATACGAATGGCGACCTCAATGCGACCGCAATTAAGCTTGCTTGGCCGGAGCGCGGTCATGACCCAGACAGCCCTACCGAAGCGTATCGCCAAGCACTACTGGAACCTGATGGCGTCGGCACGCGCCGCGAAGGTGACGAGTGCTCGTTTGTGGGTAAGAGCTGCGACGCTTTCGTAGTGACTGTAGTGCGGTCTTCGGGGGTAGACAAAGAGATTCCATGCTGTACAGCTAACGCTGTAACTAACTATCTATTATCGTCTAGTAAATGGCAAGAAATTCCAAATAATAAAAGTAGCCTAAGGGGTGGTGATGTGCGCGGTAGTAGTGGCCACGTCGAAATGGTGGTAGAAATAAACGGCGAACTTAAGATTGCTTCCGCATCGCATTGTAAACGTACTGGTGAGATTCTTGACTATTACGACAATAACTTCCATGCATTTAGGTTTGCAGGCGGCAATGGTGGCGGTGCAAATGCTAATGCCGCAATTATGTCGGCCGGACTAAGGTAGGAGAGGAGTAATTATGGAGAATGAACAACAGAGTATTAAGCGTAGAAAAGTATTTATGATACTTATCTACGTCGCAATCGCCGTCGTTGCGGTCGCGATTTGGATTATTACGGCAGTTGGTACTACACCTGCAGATGAAGCTGAAATATCCAATATTGGCAAAATGGATGAATTAAATATCAGCAATAAGCTTAAATCCCTCATTCAGGCAAGCTTATATGAAACAATCGACCTTGCCTATGGCATAAAGGACAACAAAAAACCCGTTGCGGATATCCGAAGAGAAAGCATTAAGACTAGCACTCAAGAGGATGGCACTATTATATATAGTTTTATTGTCGATATTGATTCTTACGAGCTTACTTACCTCGCTACAGTATATGACAAAGATGGCACCGACATTAGCCAAGCTTTCTTTAACTGCGTTGAACCGGCACAGTCGAAATATCCAAAGAACTTTTGTATTGGCTATAATGGCCACTCGACAATTGATGTTACAATCGGAAAGGGCTTGCCTATTTCGGCAAGAGAAACAAAGCCGCACCGATATATTTATAATGCAAAAATTGCCTATAAGAAAAAAACCGCCTATCCGTACATAGAAATCTTTACAAAGGCCTGCGGCAAGTCTGACGCAAAAGCCGAAATTCGCGCCGATTTCCGCGATTGGATTTCCAACTTAGGGTATGACCCAGATTTGTATCTTATAGAAATACCAGACTACTGTTCGCATGCTGACGAATAGGCTTGAATTTACTGGAAAAAATTGCTAAAATACTAATAAGAGTTTCGTGAGCTCTACTTGTTAATGCTGGACAAATGAGCTCTATACAGCAATAAATTATTAATGAGAGAAAAGGATTTTTGTGCCTACAATCAATCAATTAGTGCGTAAACCGCGCAAAAAAGCCGCAAAGAAGAGTTCTGCTCCAGCTTTGGGCTCCATTGTGAATACGCTTAAGACTCGTTACTACAAACAGGCCGCTCCACTCAAGCGTGGCGTCTGTGTTAAGGTAACTACCAAGACCCCAAAGAAACCAAACTCCGCTTTGCGCAAGGTAGCCCGCGTGCGCCTTACTAATGGTCAAGAAGTTTGGGCCTATATCGGCGGCGAAGGTCATAACCTTCAAGAGCACGCAGTTGTGCTTGTTCGTGGCGGTCGTGTGCCAGATCTTCCGGGCGTCCGCTATCATATCGTTCGCGGCACTTTGGATCTTCAGGGTGTTCAGGGTCGCAAGCAAGGCCGTTCTAAGTACGGCGCAAAGAAGGAGGGTAATTAATTATGCCACGTAAAGTTACTTCTAGCTTGCAGCGCAAAGTTATGCCAGATCGCAAATATCAAAGCGTTCTAGTTCAGCGTTTAATTAACAAATCAATGCTTGATGGTAAAAAACATGTCGCCGAGCGTGCAGTTTATTCTGCAATCGAAGGCGCCGCCAAAAAGCTTAATAGCGAGAATCCAGTAGAAGTTCTCGAACAGGCAATTAAGAACATTAGTCCAGACTTTGAGGTTAAATCGCGCCGCGTTGGTGGTGCGAACTACCAGATTCCATTCCCAATCGCTGGCCATCGTCAACTTCATTTTGCAATGATGTGGCTCGTCCAGTCGGCTCGAGCTCGTTCTGGCATGCCATATACTAAGCGTCTTGAGGCTGAGATTATCGACGCCTACAACGAAGCTGGTGCTGCTTTCAAGAAGAAGGAAGATTGCCACCGTATGGCCGAAGCAAACCGTGCCTTTGCACACTTTGCTCGCGCTTAGCTCGCAAGTATATAAAAATGACTCTCGAGAACATCGAGGGTTATTTTTGATTGACTATATTAATTAAGTAATAATACTAAATATCCGCTCGTATATGCGTATTGACGGGTAATCAGAAGTATGGTATTGTCTATAAGTTGATATCTGTCGATAAAGATATAGTATTTAGGAGGTGCCTATGGCAGTAAGAAGTGGCGAAGACTATTATAATAATGAAATGCCGTCATCCGAAGAAAACTCAGAAGGCTGTGGCTGTGGATGTGGTTGCAAATGCGGCAATGGCGTCTGCGATTGTCATGGCGGTTGCGGTGGGCGTTGCGGGAGAACGCCCGATGATTATTACCTCGACGCCTAACGGCGAAGAGTCTAAGCACCTGTACAAATCCCCACTTATGTGGGGATATTTTTATGCCGTGCTAACGTGAATTGTCATTTAACGGACCATATAGAAAATGTTATAATTAGGCATCGTTGCACATTAATGTCTACTGAAGGAGGAGAGTGATTATGTATTCGAATAATCCAGAGTTAATGAAGACAACACAGCTGAAGTATATGGGGCAATACATAGATGATAAGGGCGAAGAGTGGTCACAAGTTATCATTGAGGGGGACTTGGTAATTGGTAGGTACGAAAAGCCAACGACATCCATAATTGCTTTTGTCCGTGTAACGGAACACGAATTAAACTATTACGTAACATCGCAGAAAGGGATAAAGTCAATTGAACTACGCTTTGAAACGAAGTCGGCTGATGGTGCGGTAACAAACAACTTTACTCCGTTTATCCTAGAGGGGGACATGTTGATGGATTTTGGTGGTAACAAGATGACTTATCGTGTATCTGTACATGATTTCTATTTGACTAATTATCATATCTGTGGAGCCGCCGGTTCTCCTATTGTCCCGTGCCTCCTACAAATAACACCCAGCAATGAATCACAGGAACTCCTCCCCGTCATACGGGATGGTTACTATTATTTAAGATTCGGGGGCGAGGATATTTAGAAACAGAGGCTAATAGGAGTTTGAACCGCTAAATTCGGTCATTCAGTAGATATGCCCTCCGCCTTAGCAGGCGGAGGGCTCTTCATTTTTAGGTTATATTTGGCTTAGTTATTTAGAGCGTCGCTGGAACGCTCTAAAATGGTTCTAGAAGTTGTCTATGCTAAAATATTAGTATGAAAAAGCGTAAGCTTATTTATCAAGTCTATCCAACTGCGATTGGCTCATTGCGCGACATTGCCGACAAGATCCCCTTGATTGCTAAGTTGCAGCCAGACTATATCTGGCTTAGCCCTATATTTCTGAGCCCTTGGGTAGATGGCGGCTACGATGTTTCCGACTACTGCAAGATTGATCCTCGCTTTGGCAATATGTCCGACTTTAATAAGCTAATTGCGGTTGCGAAGAAGTATCAAATTGGCGTCCTGCTGGACCTAGTGATAAATCATACCTCTACGGAACACAGTTGGTTTAAGAAATCCGAACGCTATGATCATTGGTACAAGGATTATTATGTTTGGCTAAATAAACCGATCAACTGGGACTCCTTTTTTGGCGGGCCAGCTTTTGAATATGACCAAATTCGCGGAAAATATTACCTTCATCTCTACGACAAAGCCCAGCCGGACCTAAACTTCGCAAACCCACGCGTCGTGCGCGAGTTTAGACAAATCATTAAATTTTGGACCGAACGTGGCGTAGCTGGCTTTCGGGTTGACTCTGCAAATATCTTGGCCGAGAAGTCGCTTAAGGCTGGCATTTTACCGCGCGTGTCTGGCTTTTTTAATTACTATCAGACAAAAGAGACGGTAGCAATACTAGAGAAGCTGTTATCCTCAAACAAAATCTTTACGATAGCGGAACCGATTGGTGGCGAATTTTTGAGTCGCGCACGCTTTCGTGAGCTGACCCGTAAAGCATTTGACGCTTCATTTAATATCGGCACGCTCGATGTTGCGGATACATTCTTCTCCATTAAAGACAAGTTTTATCCAGTCAATTACCGGAAATGGTTTCGTAAGTTAGCGAAATGGAGCCAAGAAGAGAAGTTTTCGCTCGCTCTAGAATCGCACGATACGCCACGTGCGCCATCGCGTTTTGGCGCTGACCCAAAGGTGCTAGCGATGTTGCAGTTTTTGCTACCCAGTAATTTCCCGTGCATTTACCAAGGACAGGAACTTGGTACAAAAAATGCCAAACTGAGCAATAATATAAATGATTATCCAGGCGTTCAGTCGCGCATGGTGTATCGGCGCTTGCGTAGGGAAGGCCGAACAAGAGTGCAGGCGATGAAACAGGTCAAGATTTCTTCGCGCGATAATGCTCGGCAACCAATTGATTGGGGCGAATATATTTTGCAAGAAAAAGACGAAAAATCGGTATTAAATTTTTACCGCAAGCTAACAGATATGTGGCGCAACGACCCCGTTCTAATCAACGGAGCATTAAAGGTTAAGAAAGCCTCGCAAAAAGGCATCTTTGAATTCTACCGCATCTATGGCAATGAGAAGTACTATATACACCTTGATTTAAGAGATAAAACCATCTCATATTGTAAAAATACTAAAGGTACCATATTGGTATCGTCGCGCTAACTCCGACGTCTTGCGCTTAAGAGGCTCTTTCTCTTTTGAATCTTTTTAAAATATGATATTATTAGTCCAAACGCTTGCAAGAGCTATTATTGCTATTGTCTAAAAATAATTAAAGGAAATATATGGCAAACCAAAAAGTTACGGATTTATCCAAATATCGGAATATTGGCATTATCGCCCATATCGATGCGGGTAAAACCACCACATCTGAGGCTATTCTTTATCGCACTGGCCTCAAGCATAAAATTGATCTCGTAAAGGGCGACACGGGCGGTGCTACTACCGACTGGATGGAGCAGGAAAAAGAGCGTGGTATCACAATTACTTCTGCCGCCGTCACTGCCTACTGGAAGGGTCACAAAATTAACATTATCGATACTCCAGGCCACATCGACTTTACGGCCGAAGTGGAGCGCTCGCTCCGTGTTCTTGACGGCGCCGTAGTAGTCTTTGATGGTAAGATGGGTGTCGAGGCTCAGTCCGAAACCGTCTGGCGCCAAGCCGATAAATACGGTGTTCCACGCGTCTGTTTTGTTAATAAGATTAACCAGATTGGTGGCGACTTCTATAAATCGCTCGAGTCAATTCATAAGCGCCTTTCCAAGAACGCCTTTGCCATTCATCTCCCAATCGGCTTCGAGAAGGATATTTGCGGCGTAGTTGACCTTATCGATATGAAAGCTTACACCTACAAAGATTATGCCGACCACGAGCTTACCGTTGGCGAAATCCCTGCAGATATGGTCGAGAAGGCCAAGAACTACCGCTCAATGCTCGTCGAGGAGGCTGTCCAGGCCGACGAAGCGCTCATGGAGAAGTTCTTTGAAGAAGGTGAAGAAGCAATTACGGCAGAAGAACTCAAGAAGGCATTGCGCAAGCGTGTAATCGATGGGCAATTCTTCCTCGTTACTGGCGGTGATGGCCGCGGCGTTATCGTAGAAAAGGTTCTCGATCTTGTAACTGATTTCTTGCCAGCTCCGACCGACATTCCAGCCATCCTTGGCAAATCACCAAAAACTGGCGAGGATATCGTTCGCCATAGCGACGAAAAAGAACCCCTGACGGCTCTTGCTTTCAAGATTGCGACTGATCCATTTGTGGGTAAATTAATCTTTATCCGTGTTTACTCTGGTAAGCTTGAATCCGGCTCTTATGTTTTGAATGCTACCACAGGCAACAAGGAACGCGTCGGCCGTCTCGTTCGCATGTTTGCCGATAAGCGCGACGATATTAACGAAATTGGCGCTGGCGATATTGCAGCCGTAGTCGGCCTTAAGGATACTACTACTGGCACTACACTCTGTGACCCAGCTCATCCTATTCTGCTAGAGTCGATTGAGTTCCCAGATCCGCCAGTTTCTATCGCAGTCGAGCCAAAGACAAAGGCCGATCAGGAAAAAATGGCAATCGGCCTCGGCAAGCTTGCAGAAGAAGACCCAACCTTCCGCGTTCATACCGACGAAGAGTCTGGTCAGACTATTATCTCTGGTATGGGCGAGCTTCATCTTGATATCATTATTGATCGCCTCAAGCGCGAATTTAATGTTGAGGCTAATACTGGCGAACCGCAAGTTGCTTATCGCGAAACTATTCGCGGCACCGCCGAAGCACAAGGCAAGCACATTAAGCAGTCTGGTGGTCGCGGTCAGTATGGTGACGTTTGGATTAAGTTTGAGCCAAATGAAGCGGGTAAAGGTTTTGAGTTTATTGACCAAATCAAGGGCGGCGTCGTTCCTCTCGAATATCGTAAGCCAGTTATGGAGGGTATTAAGGAGACCCTTGAAGGTGGCGTTATCGCTGGTTATCCAGTATTAGACGTCAAGGCAACTCTCTATGACGGCTCATACCACGATGTCGACTCCTCCGAGCTCGCCTTCCACCTTGCTGGTGCACTTGCGACTCGTGAGGGTATTAAAAAAGCGCGTCCAGTCTTGCTCGAGCCAGTCATGAAGATTGAAATTACCACTCCAGAAGATTTTATGGGTGACGTAATCGGCGACCTCAACTCTCGCCGTGGCCGTGTTGAAAACATGGAAGATCGCGAGAATGGCGTCAAAGTCATCTCTGGCTATGTTCCGCTCGCTAACATGTTCGGCTATACATCAGATCTTCGCGGCATGTCTCAGGGGCGCGCCAACTCCACCATGGAGCTCAATGGCTACGAAGAAGTCCCACCGAACATCGCTCAAGAGATTATCGATAAGCGCAATTCGAAATAAGACGGCTGCGGAAATGCTCGCATTTCCGAGGCGTCGGTGAGAATGAGCTTATATAGCGAAGCGTATATAAGCGCAATTCGAAATAAGCGAATTAAAAAACTGCTCCATATGGGGCAGTTTTTTGATAGGAAAAAGAGCCACCTTTTTAGGGGTGGCGTGGGTTAAAAGGAACAATTCGCGCGTATTCTGGTCGATTAACAATTAATCTTTACCGTCGACAGGCTCAGAATGAATGGCGCATCTTCTCGACGACAGTAGACATTTTCAGCTTCAAACACATATTTCCGCTCGATCTCGCCAGTAAGCCTATTGCGGGAATTGTAGGCTTTGACGTATGTTGCGGCGAGGACTACGAGTTCGATATGGCACAGAGCCGGATCATATCTATGGGTAACTATCCTGTAATCTGTGCTTCCTTCGATCATAACGGTTTCTTCCGTTGCGATAAGAAATTGGCCATCGACGAAAGCGACATTTACGTTGTTATGTCTACGTTTATCAGCCGGGAGACACTGAACCTCGAAGCCGCTTCTACTGATCACTACAATGTCGTCATTTTCAGCAAACAGTAAATCGGAGTCTCCCTTTGATATATACTTCTTATCGACAATATAATCGTTAATGACGGGCGCCTCCTCAATGGGAATGGGGGGCGACATTTTGTTGAAATCGTTAATGGCGGGCGCCTCCTCAATGGGAATGGGGGGCGACATTTTGTTGAAATCGTTAATGGCGGGCGCCTCCTCAATGGGAATGGGGGGCGACATTTTGTTGAGTAGCGCATTCGCCGCATTTAAGTAGCTTATAGCTTCTCGCAGGAAGCTGCGAGACTTAATCGCCATGATAAGCGAAGAGATAGTTGCGACGAAGGCGGAAAACAGTACGAGAAAAATACTTAAATAAAATAACGCATTAGATTCCATAAAAGTCCCTCCTCTTGGCTGGATGGTTGACGCGAACAGATTTAAAGGTACTATTCCATACATTACCATAAAAGAGTATAAATGTCAATAAGTTAAAAAATACGCCACTTTTTCAGGGTGGCGCGCCAACTCCACCATGGAGCTCAATGGCTACGAAGAAGTCCCACCGAACATCGCTCAAGAGATTATCGATAAGCACAATTCGAAATAAGACGGCTGCGGAAATGCTTGCATTTCCGAGGCGTCGGTGAGAATGAGCTAATATAGCGAAGCGTATATAAGCGCAATTCGAAATAAGCGAATTAAAAAACTAAGCCCCCAGCTATGCTGGGGGCTTAAGGTACAAATCGAGCCACTATCAATTATTTATGCACTACGGATGCATCTTTATTACCAGACCTACCGTGTCGCCACCGTAGGAGTTGATGCATGCTTCTATCTTGTCTTTCAAGATAGCTTCAGCATCAGCGGTTATTTGGCCATCTAAAAATTCATTTATAGGCTCATTGAGTGACTCTATAATCACATCAGAGCTTACGCCGTCTGGAAGATTACGAATATTGCAACTTACTGCCAAACAGAGCCGTCGCCCATGCCTAAAACGCAAATACGTTTTATTAATAGTCGTTTTTCTAGATCTCGGAAACGCGACTATAATAACAATAATGATTAAAGCAACAAGAATAATCTCACCCATTAAATCACACCTCCTGACTAAGACGAGATCCAATCATTAAAGAACCACGGTGAATCTATTATAACATAGTACGCAAAAAAGTAAAGAGGCTTCTATATTTTGGAGCGAATACTGTATGATATTTACAATTCCACTTCGTATGACTTAAACTATTTATATCGTTAACGGGCATAAAAACTCCTTTTTTGTTTATGTGAATAGCTGACAGGCTATATGAAAAGCATAACAAAAAGGAGTTTTTTGACTCATCGGTAAACCTAAACGGAACCACCAGCCTAGCTGGTGGTTTTACGTTACAAAGAACCGCCCAAATTAAATTGGGCGGTTTTACTCTTTCTCCGTAAAAAGCACCGCATAAGTGGCGTTATGCAATCATGGGTCAACAAAGAGCTTGACAGGCTGGCTGTCGGTCAGATTTGGGTCGTAATCTGCGTTTTCGATAAAGCGAAGGCAAATAACTTCGTTCGGTCGCAGATATCTACTTAAGCTGCGTGAGTATACTTCTATGTACTCGCCGTACTGCTTGGCTTTCTCGCTCTCGAGGACTCTAAAACGTAAGGCGAATTCTTCGTCATTATGGCGAATGCCGTAACCGCAACGATACGAGAAGCCCATAAATCGTACATACATTAAAAACGGCTTAGGCTTATCGGATAATATAGTACACAAAAGGCGATTGAATTGGTAACGAAGATATTTTCGTATGAACGAAAAAAATGAATTTTTATCCATGTCTACCTCCTGTAGGAAAGAACAAATATAATATATACTGTAACACAAATCAGTAGTATGTCAATGGAACTATTTGTGCGGTAGAAGCTTGACAAAAACGGATATGCATGATATCATAATAACATTTAGGATACTCAAGGCTCATTTATATAAAAAGGAGGCGGCATGGGCAAAATTCTTCAGAGTCTCACAACATATGATACGGTAGCTGATTATGCGTTAAAAGTATGCGTAAACAAAAAAGGTGGCATACTCCCCGGCACATACGGCGTAATTACTAAGCTGTTAGGTGAAGCAAATGCGTTTAATTACTTGTGCATCTTGGACGATTTCGAAATCACCGCGGAGCGAATATATAAAATGTATTTATTCTGCTGCAATGAGGATTTCGAGAGGTTCAAGCTTAGCTTGCGAATGATTCGAGATGGCCGGTTTGGCAAGGGATTAGTGGAGGTGAATCTGATTGCGGATAGGCCTTTGCCGTTCATTAACGACTCAGTACCGATTCCGGACGACACGGACGAGTCAGCGTGGTCAGAATGGTGCGCAAAGCAAAAGGAGCTATTCGTAGCTACCGAATGATAGTTGACCTAAGATATGCCGTCAGCAATAACGCTGGCGGCTTTTTCGATTTAAAGAACAGCAACTGCAACAAAAAGCGCCATCTCCTGCAAAGATGGCGCAAAGGTGCTATTTTTAAATAAAAGGAGATTCTCCATAATCAAATTTCTTATGGAGCAGTCATGGCAGTATCAGACGTGCAATCACTATCGGTGTTATTAATGTCATTGCTGCCCTTGTTGTCGGCGTCTTTTTTACCGTAGAGAATGAATAAATTCCAACCGGCGATTACACCAAAAATAAAACAACCTACTGCTACTGCTGTAATTAAGTATGTGTTAATAATTAAGTATGTGTTAATATTGGTGACCATATACCCCTCCTAGATAAAAATTGCTAAAGAACGATGGCTCTATAATATCATAAAAATATAAAATAGTCAAGCAAAGCGTTAGGGTCCAGGACATTTGCAACAAAATAGTTGGCAGTACTTGCCAACAAAAATAGGTAGTTTCATACTTAAAGTTGCCCAAAACCTAAACAGGAAACTACCTATGGCATATTGTATAGATCGACCATCGGCGCAAATAATTTATATCTAGAATAAATATCCACCAGCCTAGCCGGGGGTTTTCGAGTATAATAAACATCCACCGGCTTAGCCGGTGGTTTTTATATGGACGGGCAGTAGCCC
>CAMYZS010000024.1 GCA_947303945.1 uncultured Candidatus Saccharibacteria bacterium
CTAAAAGGGTATTAACAACTAGAATGTTGTGCAACTTGTTTGGAAGGTGAACCCCGTTAAGGTCTGAATCCTAAATATGGCACCTCCGATATATCTTTAGCTTAATAATCACGAGAGGTTGTTCCTACATGTATAATAGTAATCGGATATCGTAAAGAAAGAGAAACAATAAATGAACTATAAAACAATCCTAAATGATAATAATGAGAAAATATTCATTGAAACCTATGAACCAGCTACGCCACAAGCGACTATAGTATTCTGTCACGGTATTACTGGTTGCCGCAAAGGGCGAACTACTGCTGATGACTATTTCCAGAAACTTGCCGCTCGTTTATCGAAAAAAGGTTACAAGGTTGTTCTATTTGATTATTCTGGGCATGGCGATAGTGAGGGGAGTAGCCGAGATGTTTGCCTTAGCAAAAGCGTCTCTGAGCTAGAAAAAGTATTCGAGAGTGAAGTTGAAACTAAAGCTGTTGACTTTCTGACCTTCTCTTATGGCACGACGGTTCTTTGTAGATTTCTAGAACAGCATAAAGATATTAAACCGAATCATATTATTATGATTAGCCCAGGGCTAGACCCGTTGAATAGTGGCTTCTTAGACGGCAATAATACTTTTGGTAAGGATATTGCTAAGGCGTATTATAGTGGCGAGATGAAAGAGAAGGGCTATGCTATTGTTGGCGCCAAGAACTTCGAGCTCGGCATCAACTTTATCGAAGAGCTCAAAGATTTTAAGCCAGATTATTTAATTGAAGTTGGCTCAAAGCTGCTCATGTTGTCTGGCAAAAACGACATTATTATTGACACTAAGTTTAATCATGAGTTTTGTAAGAAGAATCATGTTGAAAACATTGATTATGAAGCCTCGCATTCATTATTTGAAGAAATCGACAAGGTTTCCAATGACATAGAGAGATTCCTCGAAAGCTAAGAAAGCGGACAAGAAGGTGGTAGTTGGGAGGCTTATATTAAGCCATAAACCATAGACATATTTGTCGGAACTATATATTTTGCGCCCACCTTTTTTGCGACAACTAGCACAAAAGCGCACATTGCTCTCGTCGGGAACCACCAATCCGGATTTGAGACTCGTTTTTCTATCGCTCTTAATGACGTTTTCTCGAAGAATTCTTTAGTATCAGCTTCGCGCGTCTCTATATCCATCATAATTGGCGCGGCTAGGTCATTGTATAGTGAATTATCCCAATAGCGAATACCTGAGCCACGCGCAAAGACTTCATGCCCGCCACCTGCCAGCACTAGAGTGTCAACTTTCGTTTTTGGCACATTTAAGCGTTCTTCAATGAATTCCATTACTGTTTCTAGTGGTGTAGTAGCCACGTCGCCAGACAAATCTGGAAATGCCTCTATCACGTCCATCGCGCCAAACGAGGTACTTTCAAACTCGGCAATAATTTTGTCGACAATCGATATTTCCGTTGAGCCGCCGCCACCCACAAATACGCAAACTGGGAAATTAATTGATCTAGTCACCCCCATTACGGTTAATTCGTTCTCTCGCTCCTGCGAAATAATATCAAAATCGAGCCCAGTTTTTGCTGTAAATTTTCTCAGAAATTGCTCGCGTTCTTTCTGGGACAAGTCTCTAAATATACTCGTTCCACAAACGTAAATATTGTCGTATTCTTGTTGCAGCTCTAAAATCTTATTCAACAGCGTGTCGATATCGTTTGGATCGATACTTCCGTACTCTTTATAGTGCAATCTAAACCGAATCGTTAACTCGGCTAGTCTTTTCACTTCTTTGCCATCGTACTTGTCAATCTTAGTATTTGTTGAGCCGACCTCGATTATTATTTTCTTCATAATTTCGTTGCACCTTTTTTATTATATTAGCATGCAGTGTTTAGCTCCTATCTAAGATTATGCTCAAATTAAGAGATGCTCTACCCATGCGCCTTCGTTGCATGCTTAGGAAATGCTATACTATAAACATGAGCAAGTTGAAATATGAAGGTCCAGTCGTTCTAGTAGTTATGGATGGCGTTGGGCTTCGCGATGAAACCGAAGGAAATGCCGTCAAAATGGCGCATCTCGAAACTCTTAGTTACTTAATGGAAAAATATCCAACCGCCAAGCTAGGCGCCGCTGGTGAGTACGTCGGTGTGCCGAAAAACGATATGGGCAACTCTGAGGTTGGCCACAATGCGATGGGGGCGGGCGAAATCGTTCTGCAACGTTCTGCGGCGGTCGAAAACGACGTAAATACGGGCAAGATTTTTGATACTAAAACCTGGCAGGATATTGTTGAGCGTGTTCGTAGTAATAATTCAACTTTACATTTTATGGGTATATTTAGCGACGGCAATGTTCATTCGAATATTTCTCATCTCGAGAAAATGCTCGAACGGGCGCAAAAAGATGGCGTAAAGCGTATTCGCATTCATGCTCTAATTGATGGTCGCGACGTGCCGCCACATAGTGAGCCGAAATATATTCAAAGACTTGAAAGCTTTATCCACGGCCTTGGCGGCCCCGATTATAGAATCGCTTCTGGTGGGGGTCGTATGGTTATTACTTGTGATCGCTACGAAAATGATTGGTCAATGGTGGAAAAAGGCTGGCATACGCACGTCCTAGGTGAAGGTCGCCAATTCGCTACCGCTACCGAGGCGATTGAGACTTTTCGCGCCGAAAATAACGGCCTCCAGGATCAATATATGCCAGCATTTGTAATCGCTAAAGATGAGGAGCCAATTGGGAGAATTCAAGATGGTGATGCGGTGATATATATCGATTTCCGCGCCGATCGCGCCATCGAGATGGCGCAGGCCTTTACTTATGACGATTTTCCGCATTTTGATCGCATTAGGCGTCCAGATGTTTATTTTGCTGGCATGACCGAGTATAACGAAGACCTGCACGTTCCGGCGCATGTTCTGGTTGGCTCCCCGGAGTTTAAGCATACTCTTACCGAGTATCTAGCTACTAAAGGTATTAAACAATATGCCATTTCCGAGACCGTCAAATTTGGCCATATTACTTATTATTTTAATGGTAATAGCTACCATATTCCAGATGGCGAAGTTGACGAAGAGGTTCCATCTTATACGGAACCATTTAATACGCGCCCTTGGATGAAATGTGCCGAAATTACCGATAAGCTCGTTGCGGCGATTGAATCGGGCAAGTACGATTTCTTACGCATCAATTATCCTGGCGGCGACATGGTGGGGCACTTTGGCGAGATTGAGCCAACTATTAATGCTATGGAGGCCATCGACATTTCAATCAAGCGTATCATCGAGGCTGTTAATAAGATTGGCGGTATCACAATAATTACCGCCGATCATGGCAACGCCGAGGAGCTCCTTAACGAAGACGGCTCGCCAAAGACGGCCCATACTACCAATCGTGTGCCTTGCATTTTTGTCGACAATACGGCAAATGCTGTCAATTATCGGCTAAGTGCAGACGATCGAGGCTTAGCTAATCTTGCTTCGACTATTGCGCTCTTGCTCGGCCAGGAGCCCCATGAGGCCTGGCTGCCGAGCATTATAGAAGAGAAATAGTCGGAGTTATTTTACGAACCCTATTCTTAGGTGATAAAATACTATAAATTATAACGGAGAAGAATCCTCATGCAGATCAATAAAGCTATTATTCCTGTGGCCGGTTGGGGTACGCGCCGCCTCCCAATTACTAAGGTGATTGAGAAAGCTATGCTACCAATTGGTAATCGCCCACTTGTGGATTATGTGGTTGAAGATTGTGCTAAAGCTGGCGTTAAAGACGTCTATATTGTTATTGACGAAAAGCCTTTTTCGCAAATCAGAGCTTACTACGAAGAGAATACCGCATTGAATAATTACCTTATCGCACGCGGGAAGGACGATAAAATATCGTTAACCAACACTAATCGTGACGGCTTAACTTTACACTTTTTCGCTCAAAAAGATGTCGATCAACGTTATGGCAACGCTGAGCCGGTCGCTCAGGTTATTGAGGAGTTTGGTATTGAGGAATCTTGTATGGTGCTAATGGGTGACGATTTCGTTTACAACAAGGATGGATCCTCGGATTTAGTGCGCCTCATGGATTATGTTAAAGACGAAAGTGACTCAGCTATGCTTGCGTCTGAGGTGCCGATGGAAACAATCGAGCGCTATGGCGTTCTGAAGGTTGAAAACGGTCTTTTAACTGGTATTTACGAAAAGCCAAAACGTGAAGACGCGCCAAGTAATATGATTAGTATTAGCAAATATATTATGTCCAAAGAGCTTCTGCAGCGTGTTGTTGAATATTGCAAAAAGAATGATTTTGGCCCAAAGGATCAGGAATATCTTATTACCGACCCGATAATTGAGCATATTAAGGCTGGTGGCAAGATTCACGTTATCCCAATCAAAGGTGAATACCTTGATGGCGGATCTACGGAGGGCTGGTTACATGCAAATAATGTGATTTGTGGGGAATAATGAATGCGAATTTCTGTGCGCGTTAAGCCTGGCATCAAAGGAATGGCTCGTCTCGAGAAGCAAGAAGATGGCGGCTACATTGCCTTTCTGCATGCGCGTGCGCACGATGGGGAGGCTAACAAGGCTTTGCTTGGGCTGATTTCGGACGAGTTTCGTATTGCTAAGACTCAAATTACAATTGTATCTGGCGTAAAATCTAGAGATAAGGTACTTGAATGGCATGATTGAAGAAATTGTAAAAAGGACTCTCGAGAAAGCCAGTAAAGATCTGAAGGAAATCGAAGGACTTAAGGGCATAGACTTTATTGATTTATTCCCAACTAGCGAAGCGCACAAAAAGCAACTCGATGAAGAGGCAGAGAGAAAAGGCCAAATTATAGAAGTGACCGAAAGAGGTAATATTTATTTGCTAAAGACGCCAATTCCGACGAAATATGGCGACTTGTTTCTCTTAAAGGTCAGGTCCTTCGATGAGACGAGGTTAGATTGGGAAGCGGAGGTGGATTTTATTGTCGAAGATCGAGACATATTAAAAAAGAAGATAGGGAATGATCGACGCTTTTCTTTCCTTGTTAGGCCAGACTGGGATGCAGTGGAGTTTAAAACGAATGATACTTTGGCATACTTTGTACATCCATCAGCGACGGATGTATATCTAAAACCATAGTCCTAGAGAAGTTTTGCGTCTTTGATATCATCGGGCAGGTAATTCTTATTAAGTTTAAAGCCAGCTTCCCATTTTTGTCCCTCACCAAAGCCAAGGTCTTTCATAAGCTTAGTCGGCGCGTTGCGTAGCCAGATTGGAACAGGCAAGTTTGCCGATTTGCGAGCTAAATCTTGCGCTGCAAACCAAGCATCAGTAGTTTGACGCGACTTTTTTGACTTTGTTAGCGCTACGACGACATGAGCTAAGATTAGGCCACTTTCTGGCATGCCGATTCGCTCAACCGCCATAAAGGCATTGAGCGCTAGGCCGAGAGCGCCATTCCCGGCTAGGCCGATATCTTCGGATGCAAAGATTACCATGCGACGGGCAATAAACTTCGGATCCTCGCCCGCCTGAATCATGCGCGCAAGATAATAAAGTGCCGCATCGGCGTCGCCGCCGCGCATCGACTTAATGAAAGCGGATATATTATCGTAATGTTTGTCGCCTTTTTTGTCGTATCCAGGTACTTTACGTCCCGCCGCCTCTTTTACTTCTTCGACGCCAACTTTGTCAGATAAGCTTAAGGCTAGCTCTAAATCGCCCAGGGCGCTCCTTGCGTCGCCTCCTGACAACTCCGCCAAATAATCAATTGCGGTCTTAGAAATGCGTTTAGTAGCCTTCTCGGCTTTAATTGCGCGTTTTAGTACGCTAATAATATCTTCTTTTGATAAGTGTTTTACGATTACGACGCGACTGCGTGAAAGGAGCGGAGAAATCACTTCGAAACTCGGATTCTCGGTCGTGGCACCAATCAGGGTAATTAGGCCACTTTCGACATGCGGCAAGAATGCATCCTGTTGCGCCTTATTAAAACGATGAATCTCGTCTACAAATAATACAGTACGAGTTTTAAGATTCCAGTTTTGCTTCGCGCGCTCAACGACTTTTTCGACGTCTTTCTTCCCAGCTGTTACTGCAGAAATCTCGATAAAGTCGGCCTTAAACTCTTTCGCAATAATCCGCGCCAAGGTTGTCTTGCCCGTGCCTGGCGGCCCCCAGAAGATAATGTTTACTGGCTCTTGTTTACGTACAATCTCCGTTAAAATCTTACCCTCGCCGATAATATCATCCTGGCCAAGGACGTCCTCTAGTTTATGTGGGCGCATGCGCTCGGCTAGCGGCCTACGCGCGTCGTTTTCGTTCGAATTCTTGTTTGGCATATTTTAGTGTATCTATCTCTCTTCTTGTAAAAAAGTATGCGCCATAAAAGCCAATCTCATCAAGCTTAACCGATTCAAGCGCAATAATCGCCGCATCGAAAGAATCGAACCACTCTAGTGTGTCGCCATCCTCAACCTCGTCGGCCATTTGTTCTTTGCCAATAAACTCATCGACCCGACAAAGATATAAATAAGCTTTACCAATCATCTGCCACTGACTACGAATATTAATCTCATATCCGAGCGGCTCGATATCCTTGATTTTATAGCCAGTCTCCTCTAGTATTTCGCGGTTCAGGTTCTCATATATTAATTCATCTTCTTCGCGTTCACCGCCAGGTAATTTATACCAATCGCGGTTTATTGAGTGAATTAAGGCGACCTGATTTTTCTCGTTCATTAGAACCGCGCGGGCACCTTCTTTAATAACGAAGTTGGCTGAGTCCTCGCCAGTATTTTTTAAGCCGACCGTTTTATCGGTAATACGCGAAACGCAATTAGTCGGCAATTTCTTAACCCAAAAATCTGTAAATTCATTCTTTTCGTTGTAATAAAACCAAGCCTCAACCTTTTCGCCTCTCAGTACCTCCGGCAACCAATGTTCGTTGTCGCTCCACATTCTTTCGTATGGCATATTGGAAATTTGGACCCATTCCGGTTTTATCTCGTCAGACTCTTGCGGCTCACCTTTCCAGGCCGTAGCTACAAAGATGTGCATCATATCGCGTTCTGGCTTGCCCATGTAGTGGAGGTTGTCAAAAACCACGTCTGCCATGTGTTCCATTTCGGTAACTTCGACACCGATCTCCTCGAAAGTCTCTCTCTTGGCGGTCGTCTGAATGTCTTCGCCTTTTTCCTGTTTGCCGCCAACACTGGTGAGTTTGCCCATACCAAAACCGCGTTTCTTCAGCCCTAATAAGACTTTTCCGTTTTTCTTAAGCAGAACTACTGCCGTATGGAACATTATTTGAACCTTTCATAAGTTTTATTATTAATAGGACGTGCTCGTAATACGTAGAGTCTATTATTATCGTATGCCCAGTCTACGCTTATAGCGCCGCCAAGATGTTTTTCGACCTTCCTAATTAAACCGTGCAGTTGTGAAATTTGTTTTGGACTAAGGTAAATCTCGTCTTCGTCATTACTCTCTAATGATAAGGCCCCAGTACGCTTGTTGACAATAAGCATATCTGGCTCCGACTCGCCACTCAAAACAGTATGATTCATCCAAAGGTTCGCCTCGATTAGAATTTCGCTTTTATCAAGGGTTACGGGATTTACAGAATGAACCGTTCCGGACACTTCGGCATTCAAATCACGCTGAACCACGATAGCTACTAAGCGTCCGCGTCGCGCGGCGTTCTGTTGCATATAACTAATTGCGCCCAATAATGCATCGCGTCCAATATGGCGAAGTGTTTCCGACTCGTATTCTTGTAAGTTGACAGAGGAACGCAGCACTGCTCGTTCGGTATTCAGCTTGTCGAATGCCGTCAGGATTTCGTTGCTGGCGCCAAATTCAAGTTTTTGCCCAATTGGTATTACAAAGCCGTCAACTATCCTGATGCCAATTTTGGCGAGCCTTGCTAGTTGTGCCCCCATTTGTCCGACAATCTCTGGATCGTCCGTGTCGTCTAGCAATAACACTTTACTCATCTCCCTAATTTTAGCATAATCTATTTACGCTAACTTTTTTCTGTTAATATAGAATTAAGAAAAAAGGAGAAACAAATGGAAGGTATCGGTGCCTTAATTGTATTATTAATCTTAATTATTACGTTCGTGATTGTGCCAGGAGCGCGTGTTGTCCGTCAGTTTGAGCGCGGCGTTGTGTTTACCTTGGGCAAGTACTCAGGCGTCAAGGGCCCAGGTCTTCGCTTGATTATTCCGTATATTCAAACCATGACTCGCGTAGATGTCCGCACTACCCCAATCGATGTACCGAAGCAAGAAGTCATCACTAAAGATAATGTCACGGTTGGCGTTGACGCTATTGTCTATTTTCGCGTCCTAGATCCAAGCAAAGCCTTACTCGAAACTACTAATTATATTTACGCTACTACTAACTTTGCGCAGGCTGCTCTTCGTGATATTACTGGCAACTTTGAGCTCGACGAGCTGCTCAGCAAGCGTGATGAGATTTCCGCTCAAATCAAAGAGATTGTCGATAAAGAAACCGACAAGTGGGGTATCGATATTGAGAACGTCAAACTTCAGAACATTGAGCTCCCAGGCGATATGAAGCGCGCTATGGCAAAGCAGGCTGAGGCTGAACGCGAACGCCGTGCTGCCATCATCGTAGCAGACGGCGAAAAAGCATCTGCAAAAGCCGTTGCCGAAGCTGCACACCTCTTAGCCCATACCCCAGGCGGCATTCAGATTCGTACCCTTCAAACTCTTGAGAAGATTTCGGCCGATCCATCCCAGAAGACTGTTGTCTTCCTATCGGACGACATTAAGCATGCTATTAGCAAAATGGCATCATAATATAAAAAATACCCCCGCGAAGGGGGTATTTTTTGTTGAAGCTATAGTTTGCCTGCTTTCTTTAATGTGTCGTGCGTCTCTGAAATCCACTCATTATAGTAGTCATAGGAATTCTGCGTCCACCAGTCTAAAAGACTATTCAGGGACTCAGCATCTTCTTCGACGCTAGTACGCGTGTACTGTTCTGGATTACGATTAACTGTCACGACATGGTGCCCATCATCTTTAAATTCAATCTGGTAAATACAGTATCCTGTCCAACTACGATGCGCCCAAAGCGTCGACCCTTCCATATACCAGAACCACTTATCTTCCATGGCCCGCGGAATATTACCGTGTCGAAGTGCGCTCATCTCCTTATCGCTAAAAGACCTGTTAAGCACGAAAGTTTCATGCTGTTCAGGCATAGGCTCCGTCTCCCAATCATCGCGCCGAGCGGGCCTTGCTTTATCATTATTGTCTTCTGTCATTTTGTAGCCTCCTATTTTTTACTAGCAATACCTGCATCAAACATCAACTTGGCGTTTTCCCAGTCATGATCCGGTTCCCAGTTACCGTCAAAACCAGGTGAGACATATGTATTAAATACGTAATATGGTAAGCCTCCCTTGACTATCCTGGCGGCTTTGCTGGTGTTATTTTTAACGGTCGTGCGCGTGTTATCGCTTCCGACACATTCGTAGAGTCTGTTGCTATCTAGCCCGTCAATCGTATCGCCCACCTCGGTGAAATATTTTACATCAAGCTGAGGAATATGCTGAGTGGCGGCCGCACTTGCGCCAATACCCTTAGAGAAGTAGTCGTTATTTAATTTTGTCAGAATCCAGCCGTACCACTCCCAGAATTTATCCTGTTCGGCCGCGCAGTAGCCTGCCGAGGCGGAGTTGGTGCTATTTTCCACAATAGCTACTTCGTCGGGGTGAAAACTGGCCAATAGGGCAGTTAGCCTTAATTCGTAGAAGACTTTTTGGTCTTCGACGTATTCTTTTCTAAAGTCGTCTAAATGCTTATCCATCGCCAATGCAAATTTGTCACAATAAGGACACATTATGTCTGTGTAATCATAGAAAAAATGATCCGCCGTCTGCGCGTCGCCTAATGTCATCGCTTTATTCCAGACCGATACATCTGGTTTGGGTGGATTTGTTACATTATAGATGATTAAAGCGAATAAAAATCCCACTACTAGCAAAACTGCGATTGCTCTAATTGCCTTTTGCATGTTTTTTTCTCCTTATATTTTTTAGCACTAATTGTAATAAAGCTGACGTAACCTAGTTTAATCACGGTATAAATTAGCAGGATGAAAGCCAGAACGATTAAAATGTGACTGATCCCCTCGGCGGCGGCTATGGCGCCAGTCCCAGCGACGGCGGTTAAGATAGGAGCCAATAGGGAGATGCCACAGGTCGGGCAGCCGAGAGCTACAAAGCCGAAGATGGCGCCGATACCGCCAGTACTCGCCCCATCAATGGCATGATCCTTTTCGCGATTTCGCCAAGTGAAGATTAGGAGCATAATCGTGAGCGCCTGCAGAATAGACATGAAAATAATTAGTACGCCATATAAACTCGTAAAGTTTTCAAGAATTTTAATACAGACTTTCCCTAGCACTTCCATTTTTGTTCCAAAAGGCAAACCGGAACATAGTAATAGCCAATTTCCGTTTCCGTCCTTAAAGAAACTTAGGATATAGAGAAAAACAAACAGGGAAACCAAGAAGCTCGCCAGATATTTTGGCTGTTTCAGTAGATAGCCAATGCTAACTAAAGCAAACTTTGTGCGATCTAAGGCTGTCGTGAGAATGAAGCTAATTCTTTTAGCTATTTTTCGGAGGACCATAGGCCATGAATGTTACAAAATGAATAAGCGTGTAGTTTGCCATCGCCGATAGGCATATCAGAGAACGTAGCTGTCGGTGCAGAAGTGAGACCTAATTTTTGAATTTCTACACGGTCGCCATTTGTTAAAGCGATCCATTCGATACGATGTTCTTTTGACATTGGATGCGCCTGAATTCCAACTTTAACATTAATGGCGCCATTTTGAACATCAATAATTGGAACATGCTTTTCGGCATTGTCGTGCAATTTATTAGCCTCTAGGACTTCCATACTGGTTCCACAACATGTCGGAGTGACATTTGGATCGACCATGGTTAGGAATAAATTACCACAAGTGTTACAGCGGTAGAATTTTAGCCCTTCTTGTTGCATTTAACCTCCTTTATAGTTGCTTCAATTCTAGCATATTGTCGGCAATCGAGGCAATATAGCTATATATATTTCACAATGAGATTCAAAAAAGTAAATAGATATCACGATTCTACCCCTGTTATTACTAAAAATATCAAAAAATGAGACGGCAAAAAGTCAAGGTTGACACAAAAAATGCTTACGTTAAAATAATATTAGAACCAGTTCGGACGAATTTGAGAGATCGCCTGAGCGGTCTAAGGGAGTAGTGTATTAAAAGTGCCCAAGCGGGCACTTTTTGTCTTTCCTGTTATACTAATACTATGAGCCGAGAGAAGAAAAAGAAAAGAAGCTTTCTAGAACGAGCGGAAGAGAACATCTTAGAGCATATTTCCAAAGAATATCAAAAAGCTATCGTTGGAGTTTACCGATTTGGTTTCAGTATGAATATTATTGGGATTATATACGCAGTTTTCTCTTTGCTCCTTGTTATTGCTTATATATTTACGCCTATGGAGTATTCGATCAATGATCTTATCGTTGCTATTACTGTTTTTACCGCTTCTCTTGGCGTGGCTATCCTGGGCGCTTGTTATACTAAGATGAGACTCAGTCCACCTCTAGCATTTGGCTGGGCGATTATTGTTGGCCTCGCGTCGCTTGCTTTAGCTAGCTTCTTTGGCTTTATGACCGTCGCATCCGTCTTAATTCATCTTGATGATGTTTATAGTCGAGCATCTTTACTATCTATCCGAGCTATTTTTCTAGGGTTGACAATATCGCCACTGGTTATTCTCTTTAATGCTATTTATTATCTCTTTTTTGCACATAAAAAATATACAGAGTGGCACGAGGGCTATGCAAAACGTCGTATTTTAAATAAAAAAACATCAACCGTCGTAATTGAGACCAAAAAAGAGCTTTACGATTACGGCGAGGATGGCTTATAGCGAAAGGGCTGTTTCTTCCTTGTAAGCCATATTCTAGTGTGAAAGAAAAAACCACCAGCCGAGCTGATGGTAACTTATCTTTACGGATAGGGCTTAAGCTCAACCCCACTCAGTGCTTCGAGCAGCTGCTCCGCCCCCAGCGTGGCGCTTTCTTCTTCATTTCTTCGATTAGTCACTGTGAATTCAACAGTGCCCGTATCGATGCGAACCGTGACATCTATAATGTCATCAGTTCTGGTGCCACATATGCGAGGTCCTTCCGCCTTCGCGCATCTTAACGATGATGTCATTATCATTATTTCCCCCTCCTTTCTACAAATAAAGAGCTAACCCTATCATATCATTTATCGCTAGATAGTCAATAGCAAACCTAAGTTATTTGCTATAAGAATAGAAAAGTTTGGTTTTGATATAAACGGAATAATCATATATCATAATACTTGTATGGATAGTCATATTCCGAAAGAGGCGGTCGACTCTAAAGAGGCACCAAGTTCGGGGAACTGGGAGCAGGTATCTCGTGTCGAGTATGGAAGTAAACATCAATCGCTACCCAAGGAGTCGGACCTAGGCGAGAATATGAACGCCGAGAAAGGACAGAACGACGGAATCGACGAAGCCAGAAGGGGTGTTTTGGATGTCTTTTCTTCGCAATCGGCTTCGGAGCAGGGCGAAATGAAACGAGAAACGGTAAGCTTTGCGGGAGTTAGTATACCTAAGGAATACTTGGGGGAGGACTTAGTTATTCAGGATAAAGTTGAGCGGCGCGTAAGTGGTGGTCTTTTTGGGGGATTCATGAGAAGAATAAACGAAAGAAAGGATGAGAAAAACCTATCTCGTCTTTTAGATATATACGAAGACCTAGACGATGATGAGCTAAAGGAACTATTGACGCCGCAAGTTGCGTATGAACTCGTAGCTAAGTTTAAAGAGTACCGCTCGGTTTCTTGGAAAGAGGCTAAAATTATAGAATCGCTCCCGATAGAATCGCAAGAAGAAATATTTAAATCTAGGCAAAAGAATATCGATTATTATGCGAGTAGTTTTTTTGTTGGTAGAATTAGATCTTGCTCTTTTCTGATGAAGACTTTTGCGTGTGGTGTTGATACGATCGCAAAGCAGGGCGATAAGAGAAAGACATTTCGGCACGTCATTAGCATTTTAGCGAAATCATATGAAGAGACTCTAGGCAAAATTAGTAATAGCGAGAGAAGCGCGGCTCTAGAAAAAGCCTACGAAGATATGGCTTATATCATTGACGAAGTCGAAAAAACAAATCCAAAAGCAGATAAAGATACATTAGAGGAATTAAGATTAGTAGCGGCGAAAAACTTTCTCTCCAGAGAATACTTTTATGGTCATTTTGGTGAAATAATTGATAGCGAATACGTGTCGGGCGACTCATTCTCGTTTAGACGACTATGTGATATTTATGAAAAATTCGGCGCGAAGAATGAAGACGAGCGGGGAAAGCTGGAGGTTATTCCAGAAAAAATGCGCTTATTTTACGAACAGAACCAAAAGGTTATGCGCAAATACGAAGGGCACCTCAACAATCTAACTTGTGCCGACGTTGATCGGATAAATGAAAGATTTGAAAAATACTCAAGCCTTATCTCCGATCGCGATCTTCTAATGTCTGCGCTGATAAGCAATGATGAAAGATGCCTGCGCGTGTTAGAATTATTGGCTGGCGGCGAAAAAGATCAAGCCTTAATTAATAGTGCGGAGATATATATAAAGAAAGCAGTGGGGTTTTCTGATGTCTCAAACTTTCTTATAGACGAGAGCCCAATAAACAATCTCGACGATTTAAGAGACTGGGATGCGCTGTTAGAAAAACAGACGAGAGAGCAGTTTAAAAAACATATTGACGAGGAGGACTTTGAGACTGCGAGGGATATACTATCGTTATATCTTTATGGCGTGACTATAGTAAATCTAGCTTTTGATCTAGTATCTTTGGGCGTAGTAGATGTGCCAATTGATAGAGAGACCGATTCTATTTATCAGGTCTCCAATAGTGAGCGAAGGCTTCGTAAAATGCGGGCAAATATGGAAGTTTTAGAGAAGATGCTTCAGTCTGGGGAAATATCCGATAATGAGAAAAATCTAATTCTTGATGCAGTCGAGCTGATTAGCTGCAGTCAAAAGACTATCATTAAAGAATCCGAAGGATTCATAAAAGGAAAAGATACTGAGAATACGGAGCCATTAGGCGATATTATTAGTAGACTAATTAAAGAAAAGACTCGAAAAGCGAGCATTAACTTTAATAAGTATATGGCGGAAACAATAAAAAACGGAACCGAGTTTGTCGGTAATGTTTCGTATGACGGAAAAGAGATACCAGTCCTAAGGATGGTGGGAAATGATTATATGATGCTGATTCATCATTTAGGGGCATATTCTCGTATAGAGAACTCAGCTCCCGAGCAATGGAATGACGACGCGCATCGCGAGGTAATAGGTGACGATGAGGTTCGTATCGGCTATATATCAACTTGCCCAATTGCTCGCGGATGTATGCTGATGGCGGCAACAGAGGAGGAGATAATGGACTCAAATGAAATATATTATGGCTTCATAGAGACCGGCGAGAATGGGCTATTATATATGTCTGAGTATGATCTGAACACTAGGGATTATCGTGATACGCGCGATGGCAAAGAGAAAACTATAACTCCACTTGTTACCGTTATTGAGGAAGACCCTTTAAAACTGATTAAGCGGATAAAAGAAGCCGAACGCAGAACGCAGCATCTCCCACATGGCGAGGTAGTATTGGATCGCTACGCTGGCGATATTAATCAATACGGCGGCAGGTTGCAGCCAAATTATCTTGTAGTCTTTAAGGACGATTTGAGCGCCATTAGTGATAACGTCAAGAAACATGCGGCTTATTTTGGTGTGCCTATTATTATGGTAGATTATGAAAAATATAGTTAATAGCTAAAAAGAAGAGTCTGCCATATTTATGTTTTATATTCCTTTGAGGTTAGCCAACAAAAAAAGACCTACTGGTCATCAAAAATCTCATTCGTGGTGCGGGTTAAGAGACTCTAACTCTCGACCTCTTCCTTGGCAAGGAAGCGCTCTAACAACTGAGCTAAACCCGCTCATCTTCCAAAATTATATGCTATTTTGAACTAAAACGCAAGATTTTGCTGTATATTGTAGGTATATGAATGACTCTATTGATTATTCTCAACTCAAAATTCCGACCCACGTTGCAATTATTGTGGACGGAAACGGAAGATGGGCAAAAGAGCGCGGCATATCTCGCCTCAAGGGACACGACATAGGATCTGACAATCTTCAAAAATTAATACCATATATTATGTCGCGTGGAATTAAGGTATTGAGCCTCTATGTATTCTCGACCGAGAACTTCAAGCGTGCCCGGGCGGAGGTCGATCATTTGATGGACTTGTTTGTTTCGATATATAAAAAAGAACTCAAGAATTATGTAAGAAATAATCTAAAAGTAATATTCTCGGGACGCGACGACCCATTGCCGAAATCTGTTATAGATGCGCGTGACGAGCTAGTCGAGGCGACAAAGAATAATACTGGCGGTATTGTAAACTTCTGCATGAATTACGGTGGTAGAGCTGAAATAATGGATGCGGTTAAGAGAATCGTTCATTCCGGCGTTGATGTAAATAATCTAACCGACGAAGACTTTCGTCACTATCTCTATCAGGATTTACCAGATGTTGATTTGATGATTCGCACGGGCGGAGAGCTTCGTTTTAGTAATTTCCTGCTGTGGCAAAACTCATATGCTGAGTTTTATTTTCCAAAAACAAAGTTTCCTGACTTTGGTCCAGAAGAGTTTGACCAGGCAATTCTTGAATACACCTCGCGCGATCGACGTTTCGGGGGAATTAAGCAATAATAAAGCCCACGGTCGCATTATCTCTACGTCTTAATTAAGTCGTAAAGGATATTGAAACCGTGGGTTTGTGCATAGAAAAGTGACACTTAATGGCAACTTTGAACGCGGCGAAGGTCTTCGTCATTTTCGATTGTCGTATTTCCTCCAATTTTTGCAAACGTAAGACGGACTTTTCCGCGAATTTGCGCGTTACCAAATATTTTGGTTTCGTAATCGACGCGAGCTCCTTGATAGACCCTTGCATTATCGGTAACTTCTGCACCATTAGTAATTACGGCCCATCCATAGATTTGAGCTTTGCCGTGAATTCTTGTAGGATTACTACTGCTAGGCCACCAATAGCAAGGCTTGGAATTGCTGATTCTTGCTCTGCCTTTAACTATGGCGGAATCATAAACCATCACTTCGCAATCGATAACGGCTCTGCCGAGAATTTGAGCGGAACCACCAATAAACGCATCTCCGCCAACTATGGCTTTTTCGTATATATGTGCTTTTTCGCAAACAACAGCCCTACCAGAAACGACTGATTCTCCGAAGATTTTTGCGTTGCCTTTGATTTCGGCGTAACCACAAACTGTAGCTTTATCGTAGACCTGTGCGTGGTCGTATAATCTTGCCCGCTCACAGATGACGGCGGAGCCAAAAACTCGTGCGTTATCATTGATAAGCGCACTATCATAAACTCGAGCTTCTCCACTAACTAGCGCGTCTTCCAATACTCTTGCATTGTCGAATACCGTAGCTTCGTCGCCAATCCAACAAGTTCCGGATTGATCGAGATTGTACTCGTTTTGTACCCACCCACCTAAATCTCCCTTTTTTATGCCATGTTCGGGGATGTCTATTAGGGCTTCTATCCTGTAAAGAATCTTGCGCTCATTATGTAAAGCTCCACATCCACGCCGGTAAAAGCTAATTGTTTTGGAGCAATTAGTAATTCTGTATTTTTTCAAAAGGTACACCCCCTCCCATAATCATACTATCTCCACGTCTCTAGTGAGATATAGAGAACAATACGATTATTAGACTCATATTCATTAATAATGGGTAAAGTCAAAGGTAATAGTTGGTGCACCATAGTGAAAGAAGTTGCAACTATACTAAAGGAAGATTTGATGGGCGAAAACTGTCCATCGCATCTGTTATTCTTTCATTGAGGTATGACAATATTATACTACACCTGTAGGGGAAAAGCTATTTTTGTAAAACACCTAAAAAGTTATGCTCGAAAACTAAAAAGTTTTTTGCAAAAATAGTAGGGGGCCTTTCCTGCTAGATTCTTTTTCTACGGAAAAGAGTCCAAATCTCAAAACTCGAGAGCCATTGTTGGGCTGCACATACGTAGAGAGTTCAGCACCTTTGCAACATAGTTAGCTGGCAATAGCCAACAAAA
>CAMYZS010000025.1 GCA_947303945.1 uncultured Candidatus Saccharibacteria bacterium
TTTTGTTGGCTATTGCCAGCTAACTATGTTGCAAAGGTGCTGAACTCTCTACGTAGATACCGTATTTACTTATGTTTGACGAGGTACGCCGACCTGATACAATTAACCTATTGGTACAGGAGGGGAATATGCCAGGTACCGTTACGAGCTGTTCATTTTAACCGTCTCGCTCAATCTAGAGCATGACTACTTGGATATGATATAGGAAGGGGGATAATATATGGTTGTTAGACTTTTCTGTGATATTATTGCGGCGTCTCGAGTGAAGGATAGCTTGGATGACGTTGTCTTGATCTGTAAGAACAACAATAGGATGGGGGCGGATCATTTCTTCAAGGATATTTCCGAAGTGCCCATTACCGTTAACGATTGCGTCCGTCATCAGGGAGCTTACACGAAGCGCGGCCTAGGTGGGTATGCTTTTCTTGGCTTTTGTGGAAAAGATTGGACAACCGACGATTTTGAGTCCTATTTCGAGTCGAATCCTAATTTTTACCGCCACGTGAGCAAAGGTAAATACATGGTAAAATTAGGAGACAGTTTTAGGAAGCTAGACGGCCTAGAAAATGGGGCGATTCAGGCATGCATAACGGATTTTTGTTTTAGTCTACTCACGCAGGAGACGTACAACCCTAGACTTCTTGCGAAGTTTGGGCTCGATCCCTTTGCTACGCGAGCCTGATTGGGGTTGGGGAAATTCAAACATACCTTTTCACAATTAAACAGCCAAAGACCGCATCTGTAGAGGATGCGGTTTTATGCTACAAAAAATGGCTCACAAGATCTTGTGCAATAACAACACGAGATAGCTAAAATATCAATAGCGATAACTAATAATTCATAATTCGGTCAAGTTATTGTATAATAACAAAATGAATGCAAGTGAAGTACGCCAAAAATATCTCGATTTTATGAAATCTAAGGGGCATGTTCAAATTCAGCCCGCCCCGCTCGTGCTCGAAAATGACCCCACTACTTTATTCACGGGCTCAGGCATGCAGCCGTTATTGCCATATTTGCTCGGTCAACCTCACAAAGAAGGGAAGCGCCTAACCGATTCTCAGCCATGTTTACGTCTGCAAGATATTGATGACGTCGGCGATCCGCGCCATACGACTGTTTTTGAGATGCTTGGCAATTGGTCGCTTGGCGACTACTTCAAAGAGGAACAGATTCGCAACTTCTTCACTTTTTTGACCCAAGAAATCGGGCTCGATCCAAAGAAGATTTATGTCACCTGCTTTATTGGCAGCGAAAAATACGGTATTCCGCGCGATGACGAGGCGGCCGCTATTTGGCAAAAAGTCTTTGCCGAGGCAGGCATTAAGGCGGATATTGCTGAAATTGATACTGCCGAGAATGGCGATAAGCGTGGTATTAAGGGCGACGAGCGTATCTTCTTCTATAACGACAAAGAAAACTGGTGGTCTCGTGGTGGTGGTATTGAAACTACGCCAATCGGTGATCCTTGCGGCCCTGATTCTGAGGTCTTTTATGATTTTGGTGAAGAGCATCAAGATGAAGCCAAATATGGCAAGGCCCATCCTGCCTCCGACGGCGCTCGCTTTATGGAAATCGGTAATCAGGTCTTCATGCAATATCGCCGTCTCGAAGATGGTAGTTTTGAAGAGCTTAAGGATAAGAATGTCGATTTCGGTGCTGGCCTCGAGCGTATAGCGGCTGCTTCAATGAATTCTTATGACGTCTTCAAGATTTCATTACTTAAGCCAATTATCGACAAGCTTGTCGACCTATCTGGCAAGAAATATGATTCCAACACCGCTGATATGCGCGTTATTGCCGACCATCTCCGCGGCGCCTATCTTCTGACCGCGCAGGGGCTCAAGCCATCCAATAAACAACAAGGTTATGCCCTCCGTCGCTTAATTCGTCGCGCTGTTTTGAAGGCGCTCAATCTTGGCATTGAACAAGATTTCTTGGCTGAGGTTTTGCCGCTTATTGCTGAAAACTATAAAGACCTTCCGGATAGTATTCTCACTACTCGCGAGCAAGTTTTCGACGTACTTAGCCGCGAAGAGCAAGCCTTTCGCAAGACTTTGCGTCGTGGTATGAAAGAGCTTAGTCGCTTTAAGAAGGATGGTCTTACTGGTAAAGAACTATTCATGCTCCAAGATACCTATGGTTTTCCGATGGAACTTTCTGTTGAAGAAGCTTATCGTCAAGATATTGAGCTTAGTGAGAATTGGCGCAAGGAATTTGACGCCGCCCTTCAAGAGCAACGCGAGCGCAGCAAAACCGCTAGCAAGGGTATGTTTAAGGGTGGTCTCGAGGATCACGGTGAGCAAACCACTAAATATCACACCGCAACCCACCTGATGTTTGCCGCTTTGCGCAAGATTGTCGATCCTAATATTACTCAGCAGGGCGCAAATATTACCGCTGAACGCTTACGTTTTGATTTTAGTATTGATCGCAAGCTCACTCCAGAAGAGAAACAGCAAGTTGAGGACCAAGTTAACGAATGGATTAAAGCTGACCTTAAGGTTGTTCATGACGAATACGACAAGGCTTATGCACGCGACGTACTCAAGGCGCACGGTCAATTCTGGGATAAATATCCAGAGAAGCTCACTGTCTATACGATTGGCGACTTTAATCACCCGGTTTCGCGCGAAATCTGTGGCGGTCCACATGTTGAACATACTGGCGTAATTGGTCATTTCAAGATTAAAAAAGAAGAATCTAGCTCGGCTGGCGTGCGCCGCATCAAGGCTATTATAGAATAGCTAGAGGTCAAGCACGATCTCCTTCCTGATTAGTGTTATAATACAATCATGAGCCTTTTGTCTCGCAAAGAATCAGACAAGAAGAAGTCAAAACGCCCCAAAAATCCAGACGATTATCTTTTGGCGCTTGATATTGGCACCGAGTTTGTTAAGGCACTAATCGCTAAAAAAAGCAAAAGTGGCATTCACATTGTCGGAGTCGGCAAAGCTCATGAGGCGCCAACTAATATTTTCGCTGGTGCAATTTCTGACATTCAGGGCGTGGTTAAGACTTGCGAAGAAGCCCTCTATAAGGCTGAACAAATGGCTGGTGTCCGCGCTAAGGAAGTTGTCATTGGTATAGCTGGTGAACTTATCAAAGGCAATACGGCTTCAATTAAATATCGTCGCTCAGAGGCGACCAAGCCGATTACTGAAGAAGAAATGGGGCATATTATTAAAAAAGTTCAGCAAAAGACCGGTGAACGCGCTCGTCGCGAAGTCGCAGTTGAAACAAATAACCCCGACGTTGAAGTTCGCTTAATTAACTCCGCGCTCGTCTCGCTTCGGATTGACGGTTATAAAGTCGCCAACCCAATTGGTTTTAAGGGCAAAGAGGTAGTAGTTCAAATCTATACTGCATTTGCGCCTCTAGTCCACATTTCTGCTATTGAGCGCGTTTGCGACGAATTACAACTCGATCTCGTCACTGTGGCGGTTGAGCCATTTGCGGTTTGTCGCGCTTGTCTAGGTGATAATCTTGACTCGAACTTCTCTGGCATCGTAATGGATGTCGGCGGCGGTACTACGGATATTGCTATCGTTGATGACGGCGGCGTCGAAGGAACTAAGATGTTCTCGATTGGTGGGCGTTCGTTTACGAATCAAATCGCGCACCGTCTCGGCCTTAGTTTTGAGGATGCCGAGAAACTCAAACTTCTTGCCGATAGTCCAAACATGAAACCAGAAGTGCGTCATAAATTCGATCAAGCCATTGCGCGTAATCTCGAGGTTTGGCAATCTGGCGTTGAGCTTGCTCTCGAAGAATTTGATCAAGTCGAAACTATGCCGAGTCAGATCCTGCTCTGTGGCGGCGGTGCTAGTCTTGCCGAGATCCCAGAAACTCTTGCTACGGGCGACTGGTATAAAGATTTGCCATTTTCGCGTCGCCCAGTAGTGTCCTTGATTGACCCAAATGATGTCTCGGGTATAATTAATGATACTGATCGCGAGCTAGATCATACTTTCGTTACCGCAATGGGGCTCTTGCGCGTCGGCATTGATACGCTCATTGGCACGGATAACGGTAGTAGTTTCCGCGCTAAACTTGCTCGGTTACTGCGAAACTAAAACAATCTTTCGAAGGAGGCTATTTCTTGAACCGCTCCCATTTACCTGGCTCTAAGCCAGATAGCTCATAATTATCAAATTTATAACGGTGTAGGGCAATAACTTTGTATCCTAATGCATCGAAGGTTCGGCGAATTTGACGATTCCTTCCTTCACTTAGGGTGACATCCCAATTCTTGCGGCCGTCATTTAGACGTTCTAACCCCATCTTACTTAGCCCGTCTGGCAATTTGACTCCAAAATCGGCAATCATTTGTTGATGAAGCGGAGCTAATTCGCGATCTAACTCGACGGTATATTTTTTGTACTTGTAGAACTTTGGGTGCGTCATTTGAAAAGCGAAATCGCCATCGTTGGTCAACAGGATTAAACCAGACGAATCTTTGTCAAGCCGCCCTACGCTCTTTAGGTGTCGAAGCTCGCTCGGCAATAATTCGTAAATTGTCGGCGTATTGCCTTGGCGTTTTCGACTACAAACGTAGCCAACTGGCTTATTGAGGGCAACGTATATTAACTCCTGATGAGCGATTTGTTTACCATTTAAAACGACTTTATCTTTATCGTCAACGCGTTGACCAATCTGAGCTATAGTGCCATTTATTTTGACTTTCCCTTGTTGAATCAAAATATCCGCTTCGCGTCGCGAAACACCAAAATTAGTCGCTAAATATTTGTTTAATCGCTGTTGGGCCATCTAGTGGGGAATATTATCGTTTATTTCTGTTGGTACTGGGGTTGAGTCTGGCTGTTGTGCCTTGATTGAAACTTGAGTCTCTGGTTTAGTTGGCTCAATACCTGGACCTGAGGAAATATTTGGACTAACCAAGGCATTTGCTGTTGCCTGTTTAATCGCCTCGTCCGACTCGTTGGTGGTAGCAGCATTAGTAGCGGCAAGAGCCTGAGCTTTTTTTGTAATATCATCATCTTTTAGCTCATCAGCCATACGCATAGCTAAATCTTTTTCGACATCTTCGCTGAGGTCGTCTTCTAATTGAGCAATATAGCCTGGCCGAATCGGCTCGATTTTTTCTTCTTCTAGCTCGGCTGGCGCAGTTGAAGCGTCGGTTGGCTCGCTGGGTTCGGCGGTAACTTGTTTAGGCTCAATGGCGACTGTTTGTTCGGGCCCGTCTGCGTTTGTTGGTGTAGCGAGCTTGGTTAACTTGGAGTCTTGTTGGCCGTTTGTGTCGGGAGCTAAGTTAACGTTTGAAGCTTGTTCTGCTGGGTCTTGTTTAGCCTCCAGAGGTAATCCTTCTTTTTGTGTTTGCATTTCGCTAGTCGCCTCTGTGACTTCGGTTGGAGCTTGCGGCGTTTCCGGTGCTGGCGTCGGCGCTACGGTTACTTTGCGAGCTGTTTTTGTTGTAATAGCCTGTGGTTCACCGACGTTGGCGTCGTCGCCTAATATCTCTTCCATTTGTTTTTCCATTTGTTGGCGCAAATCATCTCTGCGCGGGTCGTGGATCGGCTGGATTACACGTTCGCCACCGTTCTGCTTTTCTTCGGTCTTCTTTCCCGCACTCGAAGCGCGTGCATAAGCTTCAGCGGCTTGAATTGCGGCGGAGAGCTGTGCATTTGGCTGGATACGGTCTGCTGTCTGAATAGTATTACCTTGGGGCGCCGGTATTGGCATTGGTATAGTCGGAGCACCAGGTGCTACCACTGGTACCGGTGGCACTGGCAGCGGTATGCTTGGCGGCTGGATGTTTAGTGCAGGTTGTGGAATTGGAGGAGCGGCAATTGGCGCACTGTCGGCTGATTGTGTTGCCGGAGCTAGAGTCGCCCCCGCCGTAGGATTCGTCGCGGCTTGCGCATTCGGAACCGTGCCCGGCATTGCGACAGGGGCTTGGTTAAAATTTTGCGGAGTTTCTCCGTTTGATACGGACGGGGCTGCCCCATTTGGCGCAGATGGAGTTACTCCAGTTGGGTTCGGCGGAATTTGCTGCGGTATTGGTGCTGGACCAGCAGCAGGGTTTGTTGGTTGGATTGTAGTAGTCGGCGTCGTTGGAACCGCTGCTAGGGTATCGGTGTTTGGGACTGGTTGCGGAGCCGGAGTGGCTGGAATATTCGACAGAGTTTCAATATTTGCCTTTGCATTATTATTCGGCTTATCGCCAAGTACCTCGTGTACGGTATTTATGACATCTTCGATGCCGACTTGCGACTTAACTAAGTATCTTTCTGCACCTAGTGCTTCACCGCGTTTGCGCTGATCGTCGCTCGAAAGCGCCGTCATCATGATGACTTTGATATTTTGGGTCTCGGGTTGCGAACGGAGAATATCTAGCATGTCGAAACCAGAAATTTTCGGCATCATTACGTCTGCAATGATAAGGTCTGGTTTTTCTTGGACAGCTTTAGCAAGCGCTTCCTCGCCGTCGTCCGCTTTGGCAATATCGTAGCCTTCCGCAACCAACCGGATACTATATATTTCTTGGAGGGACCGGTCGTCCTCTACTAACATAATTTTGGCCATATTGTCTCCTATTATATTCCACTTATTCTTAAAAATCTATATTCTCACGACCCTGAGCTTGTTGATTGTCGATATAAAAACGCTGCTGCTTATAAGCTTCTTCTGAAATACGTGGAAAAAGACAGATAAAGCGGGTACCTTTACCGATTTCGCTTTCGGCCCAAATTCGACCATTCATCGCCTCGACGCGTTGTTTTACGAGATATAAGCCTAGACCAGTACCGCCAATCTCGCGCGTATCGCGATTATCTACGCGGTAGAATTTCTGAAAAATATGCGACAATTCTTCGCGAGCTACGCCAATACCAGTGTCCTCGACTATAATCTGAACATTATAGTTGTCTGCGCGAACATTTACAGTTACCCAACCAGTTGGCGTATACTTAACTGCATTTTCAATCAAGTTATTTATTACTTCACGTAGGAAGTCTGGATCTATACTGGCGTAAATTAGCTGATCAATCCGTTTGCCGCCACTTAGCTGTTGATCAACTGAGCCGCTACCAAACTGGTAGCCTAAGCCTTTTGCGGTAATATTTGGAATTTGACCATCGGCGATGCTTTTTACTAGAGCAATAACATCCACTGGCTCCAGGCGAGCTTTAATTTGTCCATCATCGAGCTTTGTGGTATCGAGTAAATCTTGAAAAAGACGACCTAAATGTTGAGAAGCTTCGTGCGCCTTCGTTAAAAACTCCATACCACGCTCATCGACTGTGGCAGTTGACGGATTCATCGCTAAGCCGAGATAACCCTCAATACTCGCTACTGGCGTACGCATCTCGTGGCTAGCAGTCGAGATGAACTCGCTTCGCTCGCGTTCTTCTTTAAGCTCCTGGGCGATATCGCGAAAAGTTACAATCAAATTAGGATTCTCTTCATGGGTTGGCGTTATGATAATTGAAACTGGAGTGTTTTTATTGCTATCTGCGGCGACAATATCCAAATCGCGCACCTCGCCGTACTCCTTGTTTTTGAGTGCTATGTTGATTGGGTTGCGCCCCTCGGAAATACGATTACCAGTTTTGTCAAGAAGATTAATAACAGAATCGTAAAACACATCATCTAATTCCGCTAAACTCCTGCCCGATAGCTCACAAAAGGCCGGATTCGCCAAACGGATATTGCCGTTTGGGCCAACAATAATCACGCCTTCATGAATTGATTTTAAAACGAGCTCGTTCAAGTTTTGGCGAGAAGTGTTAATACTTTGTTCCGGCGTAGATGTTTTTGCCTTTTTGGCCTTATTCCAGAGACTCATATTAAAAATATTCTAACATAAGCATATTCATGATTTGCGCGTTTTTTTATTCATGAGATATAATGTAGCTTATGAATAAAGACGTCATCTATATTGAGCCAGAAGACGACATTACCGACATCCTGGCGAACATCAAAAGCGCAAAGAACAAGATTATTGCGCTCGTACCGCCAAAGAAAGCGGGCGTTCTTCGCAGTGCTGTTAATTTCAAGCTAATTACAAAAACGGCCAAGCAAGCCAGTAAAACTGTTGTTCTAATTACCTCCGACGAGTCTCTTTTAAAGCTCGCAAATAATGTCAAGATGCCGACGGCAAAGACTCTTCAAAGTCGGCCGAAACTCCCTATTGATATAGAGGCAGACGAATTTGGCGCCGACGATGATGATCTTGATATTGATGAGATTATCGATCGAGAGGAGAAAAACGCCGCCAAAGAAGAGTTGACAAGAACTTCTGCTCAAAAAGATGATGATGGCAACAAAAAAGACAACATAAAAAAGAGCGCTACCGCAACACCCCGTAAGAAGAAGACGACTGATTTGGAGGTTGAGGACGACTTTGTTGACGATAGTAAAGATGACGAGAAGCCTAATCGGAACATCCCAGATTTCAATAAGGTTCGTAAGCCAATTGTAATCACCGCCCTTGCATTGCTTCTAATCTTCGGTTTTTGTTTCTGGGCATTTAGTATTGCTCCAGCTGCCAAAATTATCGTAAAGATAAAAACCGCCTCGCAAAATTTGTCAGAGAATATCTCGTTCGTTACGGATGAATCCAAGGCAAAACCAGAAGAGGGCATTTTCTATATTGAGGAGAAAACAATCAAGGAAACTGCCGAGTCTGAGTTTTCGGCTACTGGCGAAATCGACAAAGGCAGTAAGGCGGCCGGCTCAATTACTGTAAAAGCCCTCTCGCCGGTAATTGTTAAATATGACAACAAAAGAAAGACAATCGATATTCCAGCTGGGACGTCTTTTAGCTACGATAATAAATCCTACGTCTCCTCAACGGCGGCAAGTATAAATATTACGGAGGAGAATATCAAGCCGCTAGATTGCAAGCCGCTTGAGGACTGGACTCTAAGTTGCGACTTATTTGCCGATGCGTCTACGACAATTAATGTCGTAGCGGCAGATAGTGGCGATAAATATAACATCGCTGAAGCTACATCCGGGTGGAGTACGAGTGTTTCAGGTGTTATGGTTGCGTCTAGTTCTGCCATGACTGGTGGCACTAGCAAGAAGGTTAAAGTCGTCTCGCAGAAAGATGTTGAAACCGCTGAAGCTGGCCTTGAAAGTGAGGGTGAGTCTGAAGCGCGCGGAGAGCTTATGCGTCAGTTTAGCAATAAATATCTCTTAATCGAGGATAGCTTCTTTGCAACAAGCGGCAAACTTAGTTCGTCTCCTGCTATCAACGAGGAGGTTAAGGATGGTGTCAAGCCAAAAGTTATCAAAGAGTTCAAATATACCATTTATGCCGTCGAGCGTGACGCTCTGAATAAGTTTATTAAAGCAAAAGCCGACGTTGGCGACGATACTCAAACCATTTATTCAACTGGTATTAGTGAAGAACAAAGCGACGACGATAAAGGCCGCGTTGAGTCGTTCAAGAAAGATAAAGACCAAATCACCGGTATTTTAAAGACCGTCATCAAGACTGGCCCAGAAGTTACCGAGCAAATGCTGGCAGACAAGGCTCTCGGCAAAAAGATTGGTGAGGTTCAGTCGTTAATTAAGTCAATTAAAGGCATAAACGAAGTTAAAGTGGACACGTCGTATTTCTGGGTAACATCGGTGCCAGACAATCCAAATAAGGTAAGCTACGATATTACTGTAGAATAATAGAATGCGAATATTAGCTTTAGATATTGGTACTAAGCGTATTGGCGTGGCATTTGCGGACACAAAAGTCCGCATTGCTATTCCGCGTGGCATGGTCCAGGCTGACGGCGATGAATTGTCTGCCATTGCAAAGTGGTACAGGGTCGAAAAAGCCGATTTAATTGTTGCCGGCCTGCCGCGTAATAGCAAAGGTGAGACTACTAAGCAGACGCAGTTTGTATATGATTTTGTAGATAAGTTAAAAGAATACTTTGCAACACAGGAGCAAAAACAGCTAACTGTACACTTTCAGGACGAATCATTGACTTCTGTAATGGCGGAATCATATCTGGGAGAAACATTAAGTCGGGCCGATCGTACCACGGGTAAAGTTGACGCCGAAGCGGCGGCGATTATTTTGCAAGATTTTCTCGAAAGCACTAATTTTGAACAGCTCGAAAAGGAGATTTATGGAGCGTAATAATATCAATCATAAAAAACATAAAGGACTCAGAATTTTTGGCTTCGTAATGCTTTTCGTCCTAGTGCTAGTTATTGCTGCCGCCGTAACAGTAACGCTCTGGTATAAAAATTCCATCACGGCTATTGAACCAGAAAAATGCGCTGGAGAAGATTGTGAAACTATTAGCTTTGAAGTAAAAGAGGGTGATGCGACAGCTATGGTTGCAGCGCGTCTAGAAGAGCAACGAATCATCAAGTCTGCACTTGCTTTTCGCATCTATGTAATTCTAGAGGCTAAAGATTCTACTATTAAGACTGGTGTTTATGATTTTTCGAAAGATATGAGCGTTGAAGAAATCGTCAAGTCTCTCAACGTGGGCGTAGTGGCAAAGACATTTCAAATCACCTTCCTGCCGGGGGCGACCATTCAAGACGCCAAGGTGCGTCTTGCGGAAGTAGGCTATTCTTCTGCGGATATAGAAGCCGCCTTCAAGAAAAAATATGATCATGTATTATTAAAAGATAAGCCAGATAGCGCATCGTTAGAGGGTTATATTTATGCCGATACTTATGAATTCTATGCGACTGCGACGGTTGAAGAAGTTCTCGAGCGCACTTTTGACGAAATGTACCGAGTCGTAAATGATAATAAGCTAGTAGCTAAATATAAAGCTAAGGGCCTCAACCTCCATCAGGGAATAACGTTGGCATCAATCGTACAGAGTGAAGCAGGTATTATGAGCGAAGCTGATCAACGGATGGTCGCACAAGTTTTTTATGCTCGCCTTAATCGTAAAAGTACGCTTGGCTCCGATGCGATAATTGCTTATCGCGCCAATCAACTAAACCCAAATCGCGATAAGACAGATCTTAGTTATCTAGAGACGATTGGCTGCCCATGGAACTCGCGTAAGTGCGCCGGTCTACCGCCAACTCCAATCTCAAATCCTGGCAAGCCAGCACTATTAGCTGTGGCGGAGCCGAGTAAGACCGACTATTATTATTTCATCTCTGGCTATGATAAGAACGGCAAACTCAAGATGTATTACGCTCGTACCGAGGCGGAGCATCAGGCAAATATTGACCAATATTGTGGGAATCTTTGCGAAAAGCTTTAGTATTTATGTTATAATATAAAAAGCCTTTTTAGGCTTGCCGTTGGCGGGGCGGTAATATTTGAGTTATGAAAAGATTTCAACTATTGATATCGAAAATATTTCCATACATTACAGTATTTGCTGTAATTTTTGCTGTGATGTTTTTTGGTTCACGCACTACGGATGAAGTAATCCATACCCCGATTGCTACTACTTATGGCAGTGCTGATTTTAAAATCACCTCCGACCAGGTTTCAGAGACTTATACGGTTGCCAATATTGCTAGCGCAGTTTCATTGCCGTCGACTTCAATTATTTCCGAGAACTATGTCACCGTAAACACACTTTATGAGACCACTGGTACGACCGATGTTTCTAGCACTCAAATCATTGATAAACCAAGTATTATAGATACCTCTGGTTATACCCGTGGTGTCATTAAACATGTTGTCGCAAAAGGTGAAACTATTGCTACTATCATCGAGAAAGAAGGTCTTAAAGACAAGAATGTTACTGCAAAGCAGGTACGTTGGAGCAATGGCCTTAAGACGGAGAGTATAAATGTGGGCTCGACGCTATATTTGCCGAGTGTTTCTGGTATTGTTTATAAAGTTAAGAATGGCGACACGATTGATGGTATCGTCAAGAAATATGAAGCTCATCGCGATGAGATGATTTCCTTAAACGATCTTGAAGATGGTAAGCTTAAGGTTGGTTCTTTAATATTGCTTCCTGGCGGCTCTCTGCCCGAAAAGGAACGCCCTGAATATGTTGCGCCAAGACCAACTCCAGTCACATCGCCATCTTATGTTGCTCAAACACATAATTATTCATATTCCGGCGATTCTGGTAACCGTCATAATATGATTGAGGTTGGCAGTTATAGCTACTGGAGTAGCGTATATTATAAGACACAATGGCAAGGTAATCCTGGCGCATTTGGCAACTGTACATGGTTCGCTTGGTACTGGCGTCGTAATAATATGCCAAAGAATTATTGGTTGCCAAAAGGCGCCATTGGTAATGCAGGATCATGGGTTTATGTTCTTGGCAGTTCTTATTATACTGGCCGTGTGCCGAAATATGGCGCCGTCATGCAATCTTCTGGCGGCTACTATGGCCACGTTGGTATCGTGGTTGGCGTCAACTATGGTAATTCAATCACGATTCAGGAGATGAACTTCGCTGGTCCAAACGGCATGTTTAATCATGTTTATCAGTCCACTATGAAATGGTCGGACGCCCTCAAATATAACTATATTTACGAACATCGCTAAGAATACGTAGCCCCGCCATCCTAGGCGGGGTTTATTGTTACTCAAAAACCCCCGGCTAGGCCGGGGGTTCAGTTAAGTTATACATTTAAGTCTCTGTCATGACTGGCTAAAATTAGAATTGAACTGTCATTTGTAACACTAATTTTAACTTAAGGAAAAATCATGCCAGAGACAAATACATTATCTCATACAACATGGAACTGCAAGTATCATGTAGTATTTGCGCCAAAATATAGACGTAAAGTATTCTATGCTCAGAAAAGATTAGAAATAGGCCATATATTGCGAGAATTATGTAGATGGAAAGATATTAATATTCTTGAAGCTGAAATATGCCCCGACCATATCCACATGCTTATAGAAATTCCACCGAAAATGTCTGTTTCAAGTTTCATGGGCTATCTCAAAGGTAAATCTAGTCTTATGATCTACGAAAAGTGGGGGAATATGAAGTATAAATACAGAAACAGACAGTTTTGGTGCAGAGGCTACTATGTGGATACGGTCGGGAAGAATACGAAGAAGATTCAAGAATATATTCAAAACCAATTAAATCAGGACAAGGAGACCGACCAGTTGTTGCTAGATCTGAATGATCCACTTGTAACAAAATAGACATTTATGCAAGTGACGGTTCAAACATGTGCCTCTAGGCACTGCTAGCAAAAAGAGGGCTACTGCCCGTCCAAATAAAAACCACCGGCTAAGCCGGTGGATGTTTATTGTTGAAGCGTAAAACCACTGGCTAGGCCAGGGGTTCAGTTAAGTTATACATTTAAGTCTCTGTCATGACTGGCTAAAATTAGAATCGAACTGTCATTTGTCATACTAACTTTAACTTAAGGAATAAGTCATGTCAGAGACAAAATTTGTTTTGTGATAAATTCATTTTAACATGAGCTACAAATTATGCCTTTTTTATTTCTCTAATTTGGTGCACTGGAGAGTTGAATGTAGAGGCACATTTGACGTTTGACTTATTATATATTATAATTACACAATATTATTGACATATCGTTCTTTTCAGTATGAGATGAGTGTTCTAGAAAGGGGGTAGTAATGAAAAGTTCTGTAACTGTTGTAATTGTTGTAATTGTTATTATTGTTATAGTGGAGCTGATCGTTCGTGCTATTTGTCATTGGTCCGATAAGAATAGCGAAACCACTGTCGAGAAAATAGTGGATCGGGGCAATCTTGACCCGTTTGATCCAACAGAGATGGGCTTAGGGTGCTTCGTTTCTATTCTGCCATCTTTGCCGTCGTGTTCTGGCTTTAGAACGCCGACAGTGGCATATAAGCTATCGCCTTTTCCGCCAGGCTTTACGGCATATGTTGCTATGGAGCGCGCGAGGACGACTTTTGCTATTTTTGTGATCAATGGGAAGAAGATAAAACTCGGCGATGTGCGAATTGTACGTATTGATTGTGGCGAACAGCCGTATTATACGAAGACGCGCCGTAGAACAATACGTGGCGAAACAACGCTTGTGAACGAGCGGTATATCTACACTCTTTACGTCCCAGGCATAGCGACGCCAGAGGATTGCGGGGTTAGCGATTTTGCGCGTATGTCAATAATGCGCATTGGCGCTTACCACAATCATAAAGACAATCATAAAGAGGAGAAGAAGGCTAACAAGAAGTATTATTACTTCAAAGTTACAGCTTTCTCGGCGCAGAACAACGAGGCCACACTTACTCTCCTTAGCGGAAAGGGTTGTCAGCCTGTACCTAATACGGAATCGTTCCACCTAATAAGCGATTCTGTAATTGCCAGTTGGGGAGTGGGCGACGTCGTCAGGCTAGATTGTGCAAATCTAGTTTGGGATAAAATCTCAGAATAAACTTTATGCCTAGCTTCGTTACTGAAACTAGGCATTTTTGTCTAATTTTACGAACAATGAAAAATATGTTAAAATATTAATATGTTTGTTGATACGGCGAAAGTTTATATCAGAGCGGGAAAAGGCGGGAACGGTGCAATATCTTTCCGCCACGAAATCTATATCCCTAAAGGTGGGCCGGATGGGGGAGATGGCGGAAAAGGCGGCGATGTAGTTTTTGTTGCTAGTAAAGATTGTGATACCTTAATCGATTTTCGCTTTCAGCCAAAACTTATTGCCGAGGACGGCAAAGCAGGCTCGGGCCAAAAATCTTCTGGCAAATCAGGCAAAGATTTAATTGTAGTAGTTCCAATTGGCACAGTCGTGAAACGTGATGGTGAAATTATTGCAGATTTAACTTACGATGAAGAACGCGCTATTGTGGCGCATGGCGGCGATGGTGGTTATGGCAATTGGCATTTTCGCTCCAGCACACGCCAAGTACCAAAGATTGCGGAGTTGGGGAATCCAGGCGAGGCGTTTGATGCTGAATTGGAGCTGAAACTGCTCGCCGACGTCGGTCTGGTCGGCTTTCCGAACGCCGGAAAATCTACTTTTCTTTCCGTCGTAAGTAATGCTACGCCAGAAATTGCCGATTATCCATTCACGACTATTACGCCAAATCTTGGCGTAGCAAAAGTTGATGACCACAGCATTCTAATTGCCGACATTCCTGGGCTCATTGAGGGGGCTTCCGAGGGTAAGGGCCTCGGCGATCGTTTCTTGCGCCATGTTGAGCGCACTAAGGTATTGCTCCACTTAGTTGACGTTTATAGCGACGACGCTGGCAAAGCTTATGCTGACATTCGTACTGAGTTAGCGAATTACTCTGACGCACTCGCTAATCGCCCAGAATTGGTCGCTCTAACTAAAACCGAAGGCGTTGACGATGAAATAGTTCAGATGCAAATGAAAGCAATCCTAGAACAGAACCCAAATGCAAAGATTATGAAGATTTCTGCTACGGCACACCAAGGTCTGACTGAGGTCCTGCGCGAATTGTGGCAGGAAATTGAGCTCTCTAAGCAAGGTGAGGATTCTGTTGTGAAAAATACAACAGAGAACGAAAATGATATTCCTGTCATTACGCTTGAGAAGACCGAAAAGAAGCGTCGCCCACGCCACGAACGCTATCAAAAAGGAGATCGTAATACGATTATTACGCTCGACTCAATAGCTGATGCCGAAGCAGAATACGAAGATTTAGGCGAGTAAAAATTACAACACCTATTGACGCTTAAGCTAAAAACTGCTTAAATAATATCAAGCTGGTACGCTTCACGGGGTTCCACTGAAATATGTGGAAAGTGTGGAGACTAGAAACAAAAATAAACAGCGGATTAAAACAAACCAATGTGCCCCAGGGTGGGCGCGTAACAGTGATGAAAACCAGACGAAAGTCTGGTTTTCTTGTTATAATACGCATATGTTTACTAAAGAAAATGTTGTTAAGCAAATTAAACAAAAACACGCAGTAGAATTGTTGCTCTATTATCTTATGATGCTGTTTATGCCGGGGATATTTTTGTTTCTTTTCCTCATGACTGGCTCTCGCGTGAATGTTTCGTATGTTATCCTGATGGCCACTATTGGAACTATCACTACTATTATTGTGGACTTTATTATTTATAAGAAATTCATTGCCGTTACGGCAGCAAAAAAGGGAACGAACGCCGATCCAGTATTTCGCGCTTTTACAAATCCTGACGAGCTTACTGCGGCATTGAACGAAGCCAAGCAGATGGAGGCAATATATGAGCATGACACAATGAAAGTTACAGAAAAATACATTGTTGATTTTAAAGATGTTCGAACCATTATGCGCTTAGACGAAGTCGTGAATGGGTATATTGGGCGTAACCCGAACGGCGAAGGGGATGCCTTATTTGTGATTGATAAATACGACCGCTCATGCTATTACTCCATAAGCGGTGACGAAAACGCCGCTAAACATGTGGGAAATATCCTAATTGAACGTTGCCCGGCGCTCAGAGAGAAGACAACAAAAAACGACCTATCTGCTTGATTTGTCAGTTAAGCCGTTTTAAGCATAGCGGACAATCAAGAGTCCGCCCTGACGAACCGGTACTGGCTCCTCTTTTGTCCAGTCGATAATCGTGGATGGCAAGTTGCCGCCAGATACACCTTCGACAATTGCGTCAATCGTTGGAAATTGCGCGCTCACGTCTTCGCTACTGCGGCATGGTGCTTTACCGATTGGACTAGCATTAGTTACTAGGAGCGGTCCAGTCGCGCGGATAAGGTCTAGCAGAAATTTATGGTCAGGAATACGAATGCTAACTTCGTCAAAATGATCGAAATAAGGATGCTTAAAAGCGCGACGTTTTGGAAGAATGAGGGTTAGTTCGCCAGGAAAGTAATGGCGCGCCAGGTTAATTGTTTTATGACTTACGACCGCGTAATTCTTAATATCATCAACGTTGGCAAGCATAATGGTTAAGCTGTTATTGCCGGCAAGCTGGCGTTTTTTAAGTTCTAATAGTTTACGTATAGCTGCGGTATTGTCTGATTTTACCGCTAGGTCATAGACCGTCTCGGTGGGAACTGCTAAAATATCGCCTCTGTTTAGGGCCTGTTTGGCATCGTCTAAGCGCTCCCTAGATATATACTTCATACCTATTCATTATAGCACAAGATACTAAAAAAGTCAAGGCAAGGCCTAAGTTAACATCTCAAGTGCAACAAAAAGCATCGTATTCTTAGTTCCTGTAAA
>CAMYZS010000026.1 GCA_947303945.1 uncultured Candidatus Saccharibacteria bacterium
AATCTAGTGAACAGATGCAGAGTCTGCAAGATGCCGTGCAACAGCTCCAAGATGCACTAAACCAGATGCAGCAAGGTCAGCCAGGTGAGCAAGGCCAACCAGGTGAACAATCCGGTCAATCTAGTGAACAGATGCAGAGTCTGCAAGATGCCGTGCAACAGCTCCAAGATGCTATGTTTAGAAAAGGTGGACTCGCTAATCGAAGAGAGCTTTCAGAGTTATTTAGCCAACTTCAAGAGATACAGAAAAAGTTGGAGAGTCCATTCTCGGGATTAATGTCTGAACAGAACTTTCAAGAGTTCGATATAGACGACCAGGATATTGAGCCAGATATGGTCGAGTCAATAGAAAATCTTGAGGCGATACAAGAGGAGCAGCAACGACGACTAGAATCAATTTATCGTGAGCAATCTGGGCTTTCTGGCAAAGCTTTGGATATATATATTAATTACCGCGAGGATACGAAAGATTTTACGGATAGCTTAGTTACCTTCTTTTCTGGAAAATTCAATCTAGATATCGATTACGCCAATAAGCGCGACCAATCCCGAGGTAATCGTTTGCAGCGCGGATGGACTAGGAAAATACTTGGGCGTACGGCACTCGGCGCAACTGCTATTGAGCCAGGAGTCTTTGAGCGTAAATCTATCCCGAAGAGGCCGCGATTCATATGGAGCGTGATAATTGATAACTCTGGCTCATGTGAAGGGAGGATTATTGAGGAAGAAAAGAAGACGGCAGTAGCCTTAACTGAAGTTGCGAACAGGTTGGATATACCGTTAGAAATCGTTACTTTTGGCAGCGAAAACGATTATGTATTCTTGAAGACATTTGACCAAGAGTTATATGGAGATCAACTTTCAATGTTAGTGCAGCTTCGTGCGGACAAAGGCACGCCAGACGTCAAAACTTTAAATGCAGCGTGTAGTAGTGTAGCTGATTATGCTGCCAACTTTAATAGATCATATAATTTCGTATACTTCATGACCGATGGTGAATCTGGGTCAGGGTCGATTCAATCCGTAATAAGACAGTTCAAACGTGATATGGTAATTACTGGCATAGGGTTAGCCGATGCGGCAGGAACAATATCTACAACATGGGGTAAGAATTCAGTTGGAGTGCCAGATGTCGACATGCTCTCAGATACGTTGATTCGTAAAATAGAAGATCAAATAGAGGAAACTTTTGACTAAAGAAAGGAGAAGTATGGAAGAAATAGTTAATGAAACTCAACCTACACCTATACAGGAAGAAGCCGAAGAACAAAAAGACGATGATTTCTTTGGTGAGCTTGATGGTTTTTTAAATGATATTGGCGAGCAATTAAGTATTCTTGACGAAACAGATGATCTAATACAACAAATCGAAAGCGCGCAGGATTCATACGATAAAGAGATAATGGGCGCAGATGATGAAACTAAGCGAGAAATGGCGCGTACGGCCCTAGACGCATATACCATTAACTTGCTCGCTAGAGACAAGAATTTTTTTATAAGGATATTAGCTCTATGTAACGAAGCGATTTCGCCTGCGGTATTAAAGCAGACAGTTGAGGACGTTAAGGGTACCGACAAGTATACACTCAAGATAATCGCACATAATTCAATCACTCCAAGGGAAACTCTTGAAAGAATATTCGATTTTGCTGGAGACGAAGAAGAGATACGAGAAGAGATTCTAAATAATCCGAATTGTGATGATTCGTTAAGATCTATAGTTAATAGTAGCAATAGAAGCAGCAATACGGTCGCGTGAGTATGAAATGTCTACTTCGCCAAATCCTAATCGAAATAATGGTTAATCTGTTTTGCGGCCTCAATTTGCTCCCTGATACTCTTTGACTAATAAAAAGCCTGGATCAACTCGTGGACGCTTCGGAGCGATTATGCATGTAGTCTTTGGTGTTCTTAAAATATTCACAGATGCGCCGAACCGTCCTGTTTATCCTCAGGGCTCATGCTCTCGTGTAACGCTTACGCTCAGTTTTAGTTTTAGTCAAATAATTATTATTAATATCGCTTAATACTATCATGATTTCTTTTAATCCAACTTCTGCAATAAAAGGCGCTTAGCGGCTTCGGTGTCACTCATAACAATCGATGTGTTTTTGTTATCTGGAAACTTATTTGATATTCTTTTAGAAAAGTATCCGTTCTCTTGGTGGGGGCGAGTTGGGCAGGTATTAACAATTTATAGAGAATATTTATGAATGAAACTAGATGACGAATATATTATAATAAGAGTATAAAACGATTGAGGCGACTGAGTGACAGAAATATTAAAGGGCATTGGCGGAGAATCTAGTGCTAATATACTAGATGGGAAACCATGGGGTAGGAAATATCAAGAGGGTATTCCTGCCTTTGATAGCGAAAAAGCGGCAGAGTTTGCTAAGGGAGAGAAACTTGATCGAGAATGCGCACAGACTATCAGAAACTTGCTAGGCAAAGAGACGCTAGATCCAGGCGAGGAATATGATGAACTGGCACAATATGCACAAAAACGTGGAGAAAGACACGGCATAAAAACCCCGATAAATATATACCTACGCTATGAATCATGGGGTAAAATCAATGACCACTCTTCTGGAATCTTTTATGATAGGTATAATCCGCAAACTGGCGGTCATTATAGGGGTAAAGAGTGGAGGTTTGGCACTAGAGCATATCATAGCCCTGAAAGTGGGACCTTCATAGATTTTACGGCAACCCCTAAGGGCGAAGCACAAAAACCTCGAGAAAAACAAGAAACGGCTTTAGGTGGTTATGAGAAAGTATATGAAATAATTAATTTTGCATATACGGTAGAGCATGAATTACAGCACGACACACAACAACAACGCTTGGATTCCGGAGAAATCTCTTATGATGCGCTAAGAACGGCTCGAGATCATGTGGTATTGGGCTGCTTACCAATGATTAAAAATGGAAAATATTTCTACACTAATGCGCACAATGATTTTTTCATAGAGGAAGAAGCAAATGATAGTGCAGACGATTTTCTATCGAAAGTCTTACCGATAGGTGGTATACATTACGAATCTGAGTTTATAGATAAAAATGACCCCCAAAAACGATTATATAAGGTCGGGGATGTCTTAGAGCAACGCGCCAAAGAAGGTCGGATTGGAGTAGAAAAAGGACATACCTTGACAGTTGATGAAACAACATTAAAAATTAAAAGAAAGACATATAGTGGTAAAGCTGAAGAAATCATTTCTGATTTATGCGATGATTTAGTTCGAGCGTACCCAGGTTTTTTGGCTAAGTATCCAGTTTTATTATTAGAATATGATTCTAACGGAAATCGTCGCAAACGTGAAGATATAGAAGCCGATATGGTGTCGATTGATAATGGTGAAAATTTTACATTTGGCGGCACAAAGGCTGACTCAAAGCGGCTGAGGACAGCGTATTATAGATTATTAAAACATTCCAAGAAATTCGATCCTGACTCAATAATTACCTAGTCCAATGTTCTTGTCCAGGTATTAACAGATTATAAAGAATAAAAATTTGACAAACTTTAGCAAAATAATAAAGCATTGACAAATTAAAATACTTATGCTATAATTAAAAAATTGAGTGTTAAACTCAGGTCTAGCACCAAAGAGGTGAGCGCATTGAAAAGTTTTTAGAAAGGAGAAGTTTCTATTTCTTTGGTGGTTTCCGCCTATTACTCCATTTTTAGTTTTAGGCTTTTATACTTCAAAAAATCATTTTTTACGGAGGTGCATACTATGAGTATTGAGACTATAGGCAACGTTCTGAGAGAGACTAAGGAGGTAACTAATATGATATATAATCCTATGATTAAGGAATGGGAGCTCTATTTCGATAAGGCCAATGGCTACGATAACCGCACTACTGTCGCGAAGGCATTCACTAACTTCTGGGTAGAACCCAAGGCTGGCAAGCTTGAGATCCCCGGGAAATGCATGCTGGGTGGTAAGGTGTTCGGGTGTAAAGGATTCAACGACGGTGACGAGATTTTCACTCCGGATATTCAGTCCATAGAGAGGATTGAGCGTGGCGATCATAACGGCGTTCCGCACGACCTCATGTGCGCCACAACCATTTTCGGCAGCAAGTACTACTTCTACTCGGACGATCATAACTTCTACATGTTCCTGATGTTGGACGACTTGATCCATACTGGCGAGCTCAGCCAGCGCCGCTGCTCCTATCTGAAGCGTGAATTCCGCGGTTCCAAACTTATCTGAGAATCATTCTATCTAAAAACAAAAAGTCCCCGGCAGCCAGTCGGGGCTTTTGCTAACTCATTTATTTGTAGTGGTCGACCAAATTGTTTAGGGTATTAACAGACGATTTTGTAGGGGTAAAACGGCAGTTTTTACCCCATCCTTCTTGCAAAAACAACATAAAATAGCACCCCCAAAACCCGCAAGGTTCTTAACAGAAATTTGCCACCAAAAAATCGGCCGAAAAACCGATTTAAATACGTCTTGGTGGGGGCGAATTAGGCAGGCTTTAACAATATATAGAGAAGATATACGAACAGGCTCAGTCACATTTATGATATGATCAATTTATGAATAAGACTGTTTTGATAACTGGAGGGGCTGGCGGGATTGGTAGTGCCACCGCAAAGAAATTTGCAAAACAAGGTTATGATATTGCGATCAATTACTATTCTAGTGACGATAAGGCCATTGAGCTAAAAAACGGTATTTTGTCAGAATGTCAAGTGAGAGCAGAGATTTATAAAGCAGATGTTTCCGATGAATCGCAAGTATCTGGCATGATAGATAAGATTAAAAATGATTTTGGTAGAGTTGATGCTTTAGTAAATAATGCCGGCATTGTTTATGATAGGGATTTTGAGGATATCACGATTGAACAGTTCAAGAAGACCCTTTCAGTAAATGTTATCGGAGCATTTATTGTTGCTAGAGAAATTAGAAAAATAATGCCGGATGGGGGGCGATTGTTAATGTGTCCTCAACTAGTGGGACAAAAGTGATAGCTCCAGAAAACATAGACTATAATATCTCGAAAATTGGTCTCCAAAGTCTCACTCGAGATCTAGCCTTTCAATTTAGACCAAGTATTAGGGTAAACGCTGTTGCTATCGGTTGGGCAAATACGGACATGAATAAGGATTTGCCAGACGATTACATCAAAACTGAATTGGAGAAAATATACTTAGGGCGTTTTGCTAAACCTGAAGAAATAGCGAATGCAATTTATTTCTTAGCTAGCGACGAAGCAAGCTATGTCAATGGCAGTATCCTGACAATCGACGCAGGATACTAATCGACAGATCAAGATAAACAAAACTGATGCAAAAAATAGCCATATGTTTTTGTGAGGGATTTAACCGACAAAATTATAGAGGTAAATTACGATTTTTGGCTTATTTTTGTCGTAAAAATAGCACAAAAATAGCCCTCTATATTGACGAGGGATTTAACAGAATCGCAAAGAGTAGGAATAGATTACGAATTATTTTATAAACCGTTTGGCGGGGGCGAATTGTTCAGGCATTAACACTGTATAGAGAAAACATGCAAGTAAGATTAAACTGCGACTATGATAAAATGAAATAGAGGTTATTAGATAATGATAAGAAAGGTATTGACTACTCCTGATAAAAAATTACGCGACAAGAGCCGGGATCTGAAATCATCAGAGATTCAATCTAAAAAGATTGAGGATTTAGTAAATGATATTTATGAAACAATAAGCTCTGGGGAATATGGTGTAGGTATGAGTGCTATACAGATTGGCGAACCAGTCGCTGTCAGTGTAGTTATGATACGCCCTACGCCGAATCGTCCGAATTTAGAAAATTTTACTAAGGTTTATTATAACGCAAAGATTGAGAACGTATACGGCGAAAAAGAACCTATGTGGGAGGGTTGCTGTAGTGTATTGGACGATGAGTCTAACCCAATTTACGCAAAAGTGCCACGATATAAAAGAATATGCGTAAGGTATTTAGATAGAGTCGGCAAAGAACATGAAGATGAAGTTGATGGTTTTTTGGCTCATGTTTTACAACATGAAATTGATCATATTAATGGCATCATATTTACAGATTTAGTCCCAAAGTCAGAAATCGTATCTCAGGATGAATATCGGAGTATATTAGGCATAAAAAAATAATATATTGAGATTTGAAGCGATCAAAGTCATTTAGGGTATTAACGGATGAATTTATAGGGGTAAAAATGTGCTTCCAAAGCACATTTTTCGTGCAAAATCGGTGCAAAATAGCATACTAGGACTTAGAGGGTACTTAACAGAAGTTTACCACTAAAAAAACGGCGAAAATGCCGAGTTTTATAATTTGGTGGGGGTTAATTGGCCAGGCATTAACAATATGTCGAGAAGATATAAAAAATGGTTGCCGTTATTTAATATATAATGGTATTGGATATAATTAAGGAAATATCATGAAATCGGATGTTTTTGCATTAGTATGGATAATGTGTGTAGTTATTGGTGTTGCCTTAATTATTTGGGCAATAATAACGTGCCTTAGAAAATTTTCAAATTGGCGTATTGCTAAAAATAGCAAAAAATATTTTGAGCTAAACAAAGAAACTTGTGAAAAGAGCAAAAAGAAAGGCAAAGTAATCCTTGAATTATATGCTCAATATAGAGATTCTATAAAGTATTTTAACCTAAATAGAATAATTAGGTGTTCTAATTCTGTCGTTTCGAACTCTAGCCAAAATTCAACCAAGTATCTATTGAAATATTCCGATATAAACAACAGTGTAGAGGATATGGAAAGATTGGAATTTATTTCAAAATTTCTAACCGATTACGCGTCATTCGTAGAAGAAATGAGTAGGGCTAGCGATAAGATAAAAAAGAACCTACCATTGTTTTACAAAATTTTTTCTGATAAAAGAAAATTATCATATCTAGTGTGTGGGCTGAATTATGAATTAGCTAACATTGAAGAGCCATTTCTCTATTTCTTATATATCAGCCCTGGTGGTAGATCGAGAAATGAAAACAAAATAACCATAGATATAAGTATAATCCAGACGTTGGTTCGCGAAGTGAGTAAATCGGTCAGTAAAAAAGGACACTCAAAACATCAAAGAAGTATAATGACAAATGATTTAAGGGAAGCGATAAAAAAGCGAGATAATTATACGTGCTGCAAATGCGGAAATAGTATTTATGGTGAACCTAATCTTTTATTAGAAGTCGATCATATAATTCCTATATCGAAAGGTGGTAAGACTGAAGCTTCGAATTTGCAAACTTTGTGTTGGCGTTGTAATAGGTTAAAAAGCAATAAGTCCAATTAGAATCCCTAGACAGTTTTAGCTTGTTCAATTGAAAGAATGTAGTAACCTGATTGTTTGGGGTATTAACAGACGTTTTAACAGGAGTAAGAACTGTATTTTTGGCAGTTTTTTGATGCAAAAATGGTCCAAAATTGCATATTATTTTTGCGGGGTACTTAACAGAAAATTACTACTAAAAAATCGGCTTTAGATGCCGAGTTTTTTAAAACCTGGTGGGGGCGAATTGAGCAGACATTAACAGATTGTAAATAGTGTGGCATAATACAAGAGATGTGCTCACTACGATAGGAGGTGATGAATGTGAGTCGTATTTTTAATATTTCCGGTAATTTCATGCAGTTCGGAAAATGGTCAGAACCTGATCCATCATTTTCTGGTAAGATTGTCGTGAACGAAGAGGACGAATTCTATGGTTTTTGCAAGGAACTCTATAGTAGTAATATGTCGGATAATAATCGTATTCGGTATATTGCTGGGGCTTTTGCGAAAAACGGTTGTAATGGACAGCAGGGTATTGCATTCTATAAGATGTCAAACGATTCAAAGCAAGCCCCACTTATGTACGTTACACCAGATTTGACGGATCCAGAGAGTGGCTTATGGGCTGCGCTATCTATCTTTGGATATTTCCAGGAGCAAGGGAAGTCAAGGATTACTATCGAAGAAGAAACGTTTTCTAAAGATGTAGAAAATAGCATTAAGGCTGAATACGACACTCTCGATAAAGGCATCAATTGGAACGATGAGCTTCTTGAACAAATCCAATGTTGTAAAGATATCATTATCAATGCAGTGTAAGACCGGAAAACCAGGCATTTTTTGCCTGGTTTTTTAACAACTAGCGTCAAAATCTTGAAAGCTTAGGGTATTAACAGACATTTTAACAAGGGTAAAAACTACATTTCTTGGCAGTTTTTCACCATAAAAATGGTTCAAAATTGCATACTATTGTTGCGGGGTACTTAACAGAAATCTACTACTAAAAAATCGGCCAAAAAGCCGCTTCATATACCTTCTGGTGGGGGCGAATTGTTCAAGCATTAACGCTCTGCAAGTATTAAATCATTTAATCCTCTAATCGTATATTATAATATGTAGCATAGAAAGGAAAGAATCCAATGAAAAACCACGAAAGTTTTAGTAATGATAATGCGCAAAAAAGAGAAATACATGATATATATGATGACTCATATTGGGAGCATAAAAACCCTGAAAGCGTATCGATTGAAGAATTGGCGACGATTGTTAACAAAACAGAAGAAGAGTGTATAGGTGCATGTAGAGAAGCAATAGATACTGGCGACCAAGTAATAAGAGACGAGGGGAAGTATTGGCTTCTTGGGGAACAAGACGAAGAAAACGGCGATTTTTATGGATCAGTTTGGATGTATCCTAAAAATTCCAAAGCAAGATTTAATGTTTTAGGGACGTCGACTCATATCAATGATAATGGTGAAAGAGTGCACATAGCTGAAAATAAGTTTAAGAATGAATGACTTTTCGAAGCAAACAAATTGAGAGTCTTTCTTGCTAGTTAGTTAGACCAGATTGTTTATGGTATTAACAGACAATTTTATAGGAATAAAAATGGGCTTTTTATCCCATTTTTTATGTAGAATTGGCATAAAATATGCATACTAGAACTTCGAAGGTAATTAACAGGAATTCACCACTAAAAAATCGGCCAAAATGCCGAATTATATACGTTTTGGTGGGGGTTAGTTAACCAGGTTTTAACAGTGTATAAGGAAGATACTTGCTACCAACCAGTATCTGTTTAACCCCCGTAATCTTGACAAAAATAAGCATATGTGCTATAATGATATACGTAATCGTAAAATTATGCGATTAGGCACATTGAAAAGTTAGTTGTGAATAAAGACCTTTCGTATGTTTGCGACCCGTTTTGGCTATCTCTACATGGTGGTTGAAACGGGTTGCAAAATAGTCTTTGCGACTTGATAGATTGAAAAGAATAATCGTCGCAAGACGAAAAATGAAAGGAGAACATTATGTACAGCATATACACGGAAGATTTAGAGGAAAGAGTTGACAAATTGTACGATGAGGCCATGCTTGAAATTTGGCAAAGACGCAAGGAAGGCGACAGGACCGCTAGATACAATTCCGCCGAAAAGAGCGTGATGAGGCAGCTCGGCTGGACGAAAGAGCAGTGGAACCAGTTCATGGAAGAGTCGCGTAAAGCAAAGGAGGCTGCTGAGGCAGCCCTCGATGCAAAAATCGCTGAAAAGCTCGAGGCCAACCGCGAGACCGGCATCAATAAGATCACCGCTACGTTGGTCGCCTCAGGTCTCAAGTACATAATATCTGAATCGGGAGGAATATCTAGAGAGGAGCTCGTTGATGGGCTTTTGGCTATCGGGTGCAATTATACACTCGATGAAGTCATTGCGCAGTTCCCGGAGTCGCTAGGACACCTGCTATTTGACGGCATGCGACAAGGTGAGCTCGCCGCTATGGCATCAATCATACCGAACGTAAGAGACTCCAGCTATTTCCGAGCGAAATTCTATGACATGATGAAAGGGCCGCTCGCTAAAGACGTGAACCGATTCATCGCAAAGAACTAAGCCATCCGCACTACCTGATTCATCCAATCCAACTAACTTTTGATTAAACCCCCGACTTCCGCACAACCAGTGTGGGTAGAGCCGGGGGCTCTCTTTTTTTAAAAAAACTTAGTTAAATTGATAGAATTAATCAACATCGTATATCGTCAAAAATTAAATAAAGACCCTGCGGGTCTTTCTTCAATTTCTGGTGGGGGCAGCTGGACTTGAACCAGCGACCAATCGGTTATGAGCCGACTGCTCTAACCACTGAGCTATGCCCCCGCAAAGCTTAGTATAGCATACTCTATTGATAAGTTGTCGGATTCGCCGATAAACTTCGGTGATTATGCAAAAAGAAATTGAGCTTCGGACGAGCTATCTGGTAAAAACGTTAATGCTATAATATATAGTATGTGGCTAAAAGTTCAGACTTTCTTCCGTAAAATCCATTACTATGCTAAACGAGATATTTTTACAGTACGTAATATAGTCACTATTTTAGCAATTCTAGTTTGTTTCTATTGGGCTTGGGGAGCTATTAATTCAACATCACGCAACTGGTCGTTAGCCGAGAAGCTAAAAGGGAAGCAACTCGAAGCAGCTAAGACTGAACTCGAAGTAGACAAGAACCGTCTTGAGCAACAGTATTTTCAAACCGAAGAATATCAGGAATTAATGGCGCGTGCAAAACTTGGCAAAAAAGCCAAAGGCGAGACTATGGTTATTTTGCCAGAGAATTCCGAAAAAGCTCGTACAAAATATCTTAAAAAAACTACCGAACAGTCTGAGTTCCGAAGTAATTTCTCTCAATGGCTTGACTTTTTATTCGGATAAGCGTAAAATGTATAGCATCGTCGCGGGGTAGAGCAGTCTGGTAGCTCGTCTGGCCCATAACCAGAAGGTCGTTGGTTCAAATCCAACCCCCGCCACCAAGATTTTAAAAGCCATTTGGCTTTTTTTGTTGCTAATAGATACCCATCAACCTAGCTTGCGGTCTTTGCGTGCAGATAAAAAGTTACTCGCCAGGCAACCTTCCCTAGATTCTTTCGCAGGCCTCGCGAATTAATGCGTTCCAATCATTTGCGATATGCGGAACCATTGCAATATTGTCTGTTGTTAAATCGTAGCAGAGCGCAAATGCTAATTCTTGCATGAGTAAACCAGCATTTGGCGCTACTATGGTTGCGCCGAGAAGCTTATTACTCTTTTTCGATGTGATTAATTTAATAAAACCGCTATGTGTGTCGGAAATATTTGCTTTCGTCACCGTGTCTAGTGGCACGACGACTTTTTTAATCTTTTTATCGGCGCGCAGACAATCGTCTTCGGTTTCGCCAATTTGCGCAACTTCGGGATAAGTATCCGTAATACGAATGACGCCGCGATAATCAGCGATTGCCTTCGACTTTCCGACAATATGCATCGCGGCGACACGGGCCTCTAATTCAGCTTTCTCGGTAGAGCTATGTCCGCCGACCACATCGCCAGCCGCAAAAATATGCTTCTGGGATGTGCGCATCGTAATATCTACGCTAATACCGCTGCGATTGAACTTTACGCCAGCATTTTCTAGACCAATATCTACATTTGGAGCACTTCCAGTACACATTAAGATTTCGTCAATACGAACAGATTTTTCTTGACCTCCGCGCAAAAAGATAACCTTTTTTGCCTGGCCGTCTTTTTCTAGAGCTATTACGCGCGATTGAGTTAAAACCTTAATCTTATCTTTATTAAAGATGTCGTCCATAACTTGGCCAACTTCTTCGTCTTCGCGCGGAAGTAAACGACCTGCAATGTCGGCTATAATGACTTCTGTCCCAAGCGTGGCAAAATACTGCGCAAGTTCACAGCCTGTAGAGCCTGCGCCGATGATGAAAATACTTTTTGGCGGGCGAAGCATACTCAGAACATCTTCTGGTAGCCAATAATCCACATTCTCTGGAATTTTAATACCAGTGTCAAGGGTTGAGGCGCCAGTAGCGATTAAGTATTTTTTGGCGCGTATGATTTCTTCTCCAACGGCTAGCTCTTTTTTCGAAAGAAACCGAGCTTTCCCTTTTACGCAAATAATACCACTTTCCTCGAACTCAGACTTGCTATTTGCCTTCGCGCGACGCATTGCATCATTTTTCCAGTTATTAATCGTCGGATAATTATAGCGCAAGTTATTGCTGGAAATGCCAAATTTACTGCCTTCCAAGGCTTTTTTATAAACTTGAGAGGCATGAAACAGCGCACCAAAAGGCACATTTGTTACATTGAGGCCAGAGCCACCCCACTTATTTGCCTCAATCAGAACCACACGCTGCCCTGATTCAGCCGCAATTAATGCCGCTTTGCCTCCAGCGTCGCCACTTCCTATAACAGCTAAGTCGTATTCAAACTTACTCATTTTATATTATTTTATCATGGTTTCGATAAGCAAAAGCGATATCAGAACTAATCCCATCAAGTTCCTTGCAGATGAAATTTTTTAAGTCATCTTCTGTGACTATTTCTTTATCATCAATCCACTTGTCTGTTGCTGTAGCGATGCGTTCAGCTATCTGTTCACCCCAACCTTCTGGCAGACGTAAGGCCTTAGCGTGCCGCAACACGCTTTCTCTCACCCCGTTGTGCGTATATTCATATGTGATTCGTTTTTTGCCCATTACATTACCCAAAAAGCCATAATAAACAATGCCAACACGACAAAGCCGCTACCTGAAAAGACCTTTATAAAACGTTTGTTGCTGATCCGCCATCTTTGCGCCGCAATAATATTTCGGCCAGCTTTTATGGAAAACTTTAGTATCATCATTGGCGTGGCTACGATTGCAATATATATCAAAGCTGCTAGAAGCGGCAATCTTACGTTTGCGATGCAATTTGCTACAACAAAATAGATTGCCATAGTTATTGGTAGCTCCGCAAAAGAACTGAGCATACCTAAAGAAAATGCTTCAATATTATCATTTGTTCTTCTGGCGCGCCGCGAAATATATCTAGAAATGTTTTTCGGTAGCCAGAGCTCTGTGCTCTTGCTGTCGCGATAGTACCCCAACAGCATCACTAATGCGCAGGCAATTAATACGCCTATGCAAATGACCTGCCATAGCTGCATCGCCTCCTGCTGTATATAGTTTTGAATTATAAATGCTCCCGCACAAACGAACACGAAGCTAATTGCTATTGCGCCCCAAATATAGCTTTTTGCTAGATAGCGGGTTTTCCGCCTCTTGTGGCGTCCCATACTAGAGTGATACAACAAAACAAGGCCACCCAAACTAAGCTGAAGGGAAGCTTGAATAATGCCCGCCAGTATAATTGTAGCGATACTTAACAAATCGCTCATGGTTACAGTTTAGCATGCTTAATTAAATAATGCACTTATGCTTGGGGTATTTCACTAGATTATTTATGCTAAGTCCATGAAGAGAATAATGTTTATTTGACTAATGATTATTAACTTTTTTGGCTTATCAGCAATCGTTTTTGCTGATACGGAGTCGCCGCCACTCTTGCGTTTTTATGCTATCAATGCTGGATATAAAGACGATTCTTCTAATCAAAATTACGATTATATAGAACTAGAGCGCTTGACTGATTCTAATCTGAGCCTAGAATCTTACCGCATTATCTATACGAATAGCTCTGGGAACTTGGCTGGCGAAATTAGTTTTCCAAAGAATACAATCTTGCTCGCTGAGCGTTTTGTTTTAGGCGCGTCAGTTAATCCCTTATTCAGTAATGACGATAGTTTATTATCTTATGATTTTGGCAACTCAGGTTTAGCTGCTACTGCCGGGAAGCTTGAGTTATATCAAGGAGAGCATAAAATTGATGAAATCTGTTGGGGGAAGCTTGAATGTTCAGCTCATTATTCCAAATTCGACACGAAGTATGAGGATAATTATACTCTTGTTCGTTGTACTTCGGATTGTACGGAGGGGCAAGATTATTCTCTTCAAAAATACTATCCTGAGCCAGACTGAAATAGTATATCGGAAGTGATCACTGACGAACCGGGACCCGAGCAGAGTTGTGAGGGCATAATCGTTAGCGAGATATTCAGCTATTATTCCGAAGATGCAACGGAGCAATACATTGAGTTGTATAATCCAACTCTCGATGCAATTATGCTAGATGCGTGCGTCTTGCGATATAAGACTAACACTTATAATCTATCTTCGTCGGTTCCTTCTGGTGGATATTACCTCTTTCGGAATGCCGAACTTATTCTAACGAAAAATCCCGCAACTTCTAACATTATTACAATCGAAAACTCCTCCGGCGATATTATTGCTTCCGCTTCGTATCCTCATGGCCAGAAAAAGGGAAGCTCGTATGCTTTATTTGAGCCATCTAGCGAAAGCTCATTTTGGCGTCAAACATATTTTACTACTCCTGGTACAGCGAATATTTATCAAGAATTCCAAAGTTGCCCATCTGGTAAAACTATTAATCCATCAACCGGAAACTGTGTCAAAGAAACGGCTTTCGAAGTCGCAACGTGTCCAAATGGTAAGTATCTTAATCCGCTCACGAATCGTTGCAAAAAAATAGAAGCCACATCTACCGCACTTGCGGCATGTAAGGAAGGCTATGAACGCAATCCAGAAACTAATCGTTGTCGTAAAATCGAAGCAACCACTTCAGAATTAGCTCCGTGCAAAGAAGGCTACGAGCGTAATCCGGAAACAAATCGTTGCCGCAAAATTCGTGAGAATACGGGAGAAACATTAGACTATGCTCCAGTATCTACTCAAAAAGAGATTACTTATCGTAACCCGAAAATATTCATAGCCATCATCGCAGTTGCGGCCGCTATCCTGGCGGGGGTAATATATACTTTCTATCAATACCGGCAGGAGATTCGTAAACTTATCAAAAACATCGTTTCTAGGTTTCGTAAGATATAATAATAAATATGTCGACAAAACGTGTTCTTGGTATAGATCCTGGTACGGGTATCTGCGGTTTTGGTGTTGTAGAGTTTACGACACATAAACAACCTCGCATGATTACTGCCGGCGTAATCACGACGCCGGCGCGCACGCCACTTGCTGACCGTCTTTTAGATATATACAATTCACTTAATGAAATCATTGACGAGACACATCCAGACGAGTTCTCTATTGAAAAACTATATTTTAGCCAAAATATTACTACCGGCATTTCTGTTGCGGAAGCTCGTGGCGTATGTATTCTTGTTGCAAAACAACGTAATTTGCTAATATCTGAGTATACTCCCCTTCAAATCAAACAAACTTTAACAGGTTACGGACGCGCGAAAAAGAGAGACATGCAAGAAGCAGTTCGGGTTTTTCTTAAAATGCAGCAGGTCGTTAAGCCTGACGATGCTGCCGACGCTCTGGCGGCCGCTATTACACATGCGCTCATGTCTCGCATTTCTTACCAATAACCATTATCTGTTCCCATGCTAATCCTGTATAATATAACATATGATTGCGCACGTACGCGGCCAAGTTGCCGAGAAATTCGCCAATTCTGTCATTATTGATGTTCACGGTGTTGGCTATGAAGTGACTCTTACGGCAATTGATTTTGATAACCTTAATCTAAATGATGATATTAAATTATATACGTATCATCATATTCGTGAGCAGTCAGAGGAGTTATTTGGTTTTTCTAGTCTTGCCGCCAAGAAGCTCTTCGAGCTACTCATTACAGTTCAAGGTATTGGCCCTAAAGCGGCGATGGCTATTTTGAGCCTCGCTCCCGTCGAAGAAGTCCGTAACGCTATTGCTAATGCTGACTCGGTTTACGTATCTAAAGCTAGCGGCGTGGGGAAGAAATCCGCCGAACGCGTAATTGTTGATTTACGAGATAAAGTTGGCCTACCAACTTATTATGGTCGCAAATCTGAGCCAGAGCAACAGATTCTTCCAGAAAATGACGATGCGCTCGATGCGCTTATGTCGCTCGGCTTCACTTTGGCTGATGCTACTAAGGCTCTGGAGGGGGTCGATATTGAACTGCCGGTTGAGAGTCGTATTAGAGAAGCTCTCAAGAAGCGTTAACCGCTGGACGCTTATGCTTGAATTACGGCATCTTCTTTGCTATAATGCTTATTGTCGCTCAAAAAGCCGTCATATCGGTTAGGGGCAAGGTCGTTTCGGGCGACATATTAATAAGCAGGAGAAAACCATGAAAAAGCGTACTCGTAAGGGGACGCTGCGAGTGGATACACTTCGATGGAATGAATACATCGAAATGTA
>CAMYZS010000027.1 GCA_947303945.1 uncultured Candidatus Saccharibacteria bacterium
ATGGGAATGTTCCTTTTTTGTTTCTAGTTCTTTCTAAATTCGTTAACTAAGCCAAAGATGAGGGGTAGTTTCAAATAGAGTCAGGACCGAAAAGTTATTTCGCTTTCCCTAAGAAAGAACGGGATAAAAAAAGAGGGTGACTAATCACCCTCCGCTCCCCCCGTTAATTCCACGTTTCTATTAGGCCCTTCTCGCGAAGCGCTAAAAACTTCTCGTGTAGAATACGGATCAAGCGGCCAACTCTGGCCAAACCGTATTTTAAATCACGCGCGCCACTTCTTCGATGGTCGTATCTCCGCGTAATGCTGCTAAAATGCCTTTCTGTTGCAGTGTTAACATGCCACCCTCGCGAGCAGTCTTCTCAATCGCGTTCGTGTCTGGCATTTCTTCACCGCGAATAAACCTCTGAATCGGTTCATCGACAATTAATTGCTCCATAATCGCCGTGCGACCGCTATAGCCGAATGGATGATCTTTGCTTGGCTTTGGCTTCCAGAGCGTTATATCGTCAAGATTATAATCTGTTAACTCGATATTTTCGAGCGCGTCCTTTATGTATTTCACGGTCTGCGCATCCGGCTTATAGGCCTCTTTATTCTCATCGAGCTTGCGCAAAAGTCTCTGCGCGATGACTAGACGCACTGAAGAAGAGAATACTGGGTTGACGCCAATCATATCAATCATGCGCGAGAATGCGGCCGACGATGAATTGGCGTGGAAAGAGGAGAGCACTAGATGACCCGTAATCGAGGCCTGAATTGCTGTGCGCGCCGTATCCTGGTCACGAATCTCGCCGACCATTACTACATCAGGATCTAGACGTAAGACTGAGCGTAAGCCTTCCGCAAACGAACCACCCTGGCCAGTCATAATTGGAATCTGTGAGATACCGGTAAGCCCATACTCAATCGGATCTTCAAGCGTAATAATCTTACGTTCAGTCGTATTTAATGCATTAATAATCGAATATAGCGTAGTAGATTTACCAGAACCAGTTGGACCAACCATCAAGAGTAAACCGCGCGGATGTGAAATAACTTCATTAATCTCGGCGCGTTCTTCTGGAGTAATGCCGAGCAAATCAAGATTTAGAAGTGATTCGTCAAAATTAAATAAACGCAACACTGCATCTTGACCATACATGGTCGGCACCATCTCGACGCGGATATTCAATAAGTGCGTAGCGCCGTCACGCGTAATATCCTTTTGCATATGTCCAGACTGTGGTCGCATCGATGCGGTTGAGACATTTGCGCGCGAGCTAAGTTCGCCCATAAAAATACGATAACGGTCACGACTAATCTCGGCTACAGGGTGCAAAATTCCGTCTACGCGCATACGAATGCGTATTTCATTACGCATATTTTCGATATGAATATCAGACGCACCAAGCTTATCTGCTTGGTCGAGCAAATAATCGAATACTTTATCTGTCGCTACACTATTAAGCGTTTGGGAGACTTGCTGAATCGTCTCCGAATCACCTTCAGAGGCAATTTCAATATCGTCGTAATGCACTTCTTGCGGCGGGTCGTGGCGCAACATATATACCTGATAAGCAGAGTTCGAAATCAAGAAGAACTCGATACGCATACCCTCGTCTTCGTATTGTCGCTGCATCTTTTCTATTACACTGCGGGGCGTTTGGCTCGTTACCATAAACTGGTACGGCGTGCTACCTTCGCCTACCTGAAGCGGAATCATAAAGTCGCGATGCATCTCTTCTTTGGTTAGTACATTACGTATGAGTCTATCCTCATGCTCAAAGCCGCGCGTATCCAAATACGGTAAGCCAAGTATTTTTGCGCGGCGCTCGGTCGCATCTTCTTCATTCTGCCTGCGCTTGCTTTGGACCTCATCCTCATTCATAATTTCATTGTATCATGAAAACGCTTACAGTTATTTTGTATAATATTCGTTCCACTTATAACGTCGGTGCCATCTTGCGCACCTGCGATTGTCTTGGTGTGGATTCGGTTATATTCACTGGCTATACTCCTTTTTTTGATAAAGGCCTACCGCACGAGCAGGCAAGATTGCGCAAGCAAATCCATAAGACCGCTCTTGGTGCCGAGAATATTGTAAAATGGAGTCGTTTTGAAGATATCTATGATGCGATTAATTATTCCCGTCGGCAAGGCGCACGAATCTTTGCCTTGGAGCAGGGGGCTAAATCGCTGAATATTTCGGAACCTCAAGAGTTCCCTGAGAACCTTGCAGTTATACTTGGAGAAGAAGTAAGAGGTATTCCGCCAGACGTTCTCGATAAATGTGATGGCCTGTTTGAAATTCCAATGTGTGGGCAAAAAGAATCATTTAATGTGTCTGTGGCTACTGGCATTATTCTTTGGGAGATTAGGAAATCCGACCTGAGCGGTAAAGAAAAGTATCTACGTATGCAAAGAGAATCCCGACAATCATAACAACTCCACGAATCCCCTCGATATAGCCGACAATATCTGCCGCCAACGTATCAAAGCTAAACAACTCCACTAGCGACGGCGCTAGTAGCGAAGTGAGCATTACTGCAAAAATAATAGATTCCACTGCGCGCATTACGCCAAACAAGCCGCTTCGTCCTGCGCGAAAATATAATAAAATTGGTACAAATGCTACGAATAGGATATATAATCCTACGTCGGCTGCCCAATCCGGAATTGCCGGAATCCACTGACTAATTACTCCAGCGAAACTAGCGCCAAAATGTTCATAGACTGCTAAGCCAGCGACCATCGCCAAGAATGGCACGCCGACATGGTGGCGAACTAGCAAGAAACATAAAAGTAATGCCGCAAGAACAACTGCTAAAATCATAAGCTACATACTATTTTAGCACAAAAACCAAAGCTTCTTTGACATTCAGTTATCTGCTTAGTTTAATTAAGCGCCGACACGATCTTTACGAATAGTGCGATTAGCGTTGCGTTCGACGTATTCAATAATCTTTCCAGCTACATTACGACCAGTTATATGCTCGATACCGAACCCAGGCGAAGCATTTACTTCAAGCACTAGCGGACCGCGCGCAGAACGCATAATATCGACGCCAGCCACCGGTAAGCCCATGATTTTTGCGGCTTTAACTGCGACCTTTTCTTCTTCAGGAGTAAGCTTAATTGGCGTTCCGTTGCCGCCCTTATGGAGGTTAGAGCGAAAATCGTCATCCAAGCTCTGACGTTGCATACTAGCTACAACCTTGCTTCCTACCACGAAAGCACGAATGTCGGTGCCAGCCGATTCTTTTATGAACTCTTGCAAGAGGATATTTGTACCTTGATCGTTAGAGAGATAGAATGCCTGAAGGGTAGATTTTGCAGCTTTCTTCGTTTCAGCCAAGACGACACCATTCCCATGCGTACCGCTTGCTAGCTTAATAATTACTGGTGCACCATCGAGCTGGTCAAGCAACTGATCGATATCGCCAGAGTCGCGCGACACGACTGTTTTTGGAATATCAATGTTGTATTTTGCTAGTAATTGCGTCGAGCGTAGCTTGTCGCGCGCACGTGTAATTGCGAGCGACTTAGATAAACAATATTCCCCTTGCATTTCGAGCTGACGCACAATTGCTGTTCCGTATTTTGTCATATATGAAGCGATACGCGGAATAATTGCATCGTATTTCCCTAGCGGTGCGCCTTTATAAAAAACCTGGTTGCTGCCCTGTTCGATGGAAATATAACAGTTCTTGTACTTTATTACTTCGGCTTCGTGGCCGCGTTTTCGTGCTTCTTCAATTAGGCGTTTAGTGGAATAGTTGCCAGGACCGTTTGATAGAATTGCAATTCTCATTGTTTATCCACTCCGTTTAAAAAATGCTCCGCATAAAACTTATAGGGGTCATTTCGCATTAGCTTATTAAATTCTGGTTGTTTAATAGTTTTTTCTTCTATTGTAGTTTCTTTTAGCTCTACGTCTACTATAAAATTCCCCGAAAGTGATTCTCGGCCAATCAGGATAGGATATTTTAGCTTTGACCTGTCGCTTAATCCGAAGCATACCTCATACTCCCTTCCCTTTATAGATACTGGAATTATAACCTTATATTTGACGACAGTATGACCCGAAGCGCTTTTAACTTTAGCAACCGAATAGTCATCCATGACAATCTCGTTGCCCGTATAATATGGAGAACCTTGGTCAAATAGCTTAAAATGTAGTTTCCCCTCTTTATCTACTGATATGTCGCTCGCCCAGATTGCTGAAGTGTCTGCGCCGGTGTCAACTTTTGCTGGTATTGCCATAGCTAAGTTAGCAAAAGTAACAGGCGTATCGCGACCTATTGTTACTTTTTGCGGCATCGTAGAACTCAAATCCATAACTTAATTATATCATTTTACGGATAAAAAGTCAAAAATAATCCTAGCATTACCAAGAGAGATGTGATACGATAAGAACATGAAAGACGAGTTAGCGCAAGTAAAACATGCACGTAGTATGAAAGATTATCCCGATATCGATCTTGAGGCGGATGAACATGTCGTTCTTCACCTCAAACGCTCTCGCATTGGGATTATTGGAATTTGGGCCATGGCGGCCTTTTGTATTATTATTCTTAGTCTATCGCTTATTCTGATTGCTAATAATATCAATCTAAACGAAACTGTTCTAGTAATAAATGACACTTCGCTTAGTTATCTTCGCATTGGAATATTTGCTCTCTACGCTATTATTATAGCTGGCGGCATTATTGGCCAAAATATCTATAATGCCAATGAAATGTTTATCACTAATCATCGCGCAATCCAGAAATCACGCTCTTCTCTCTTTGCAAACTCGACTAATATTATTGAGTTGCGCCGTATCGAAGACGTTTCGTTCCGTCAAGAGTCATTATTTGATCATCTCTTCCAAATCGGCATCCTTCGCATGTCTACTGTTGGCGAAGAGACAACTTACACGTTCCGTTTTCTTGATACCCCAAATGATGAAGTTAAAATCATCTCGCACTTAGTCTATGAGAACAAAAAACACGGCAAACGCGACGATGATTAAAAACCGCCCTTTCGGGCGGTTTTTAATTCCGACTTGTCTTGACGTAATCTTCTTCTTTTTCCATTGCTGAGCGTAGCTCGTAGGCTTTACACTTGCCATCTTCGCAATTCTTGGATTCGTAAACATAATCACTCCCCCCGTCTGCATACCAAAGCGGCACTCCAAATGGGTCGGTGAATAAATTTGGGTCTATCCACGGTAGTACTTCGGCATTCTCGATTTTCTCTGGATAATAATGATTCTTCTCAAAATATCCTTCTTCGAGTGCATAAAACATGGCATTAATGGCAACTTTGCGCTTTTCGTCGCGATTCATTGCGTCGGCATTAACTTTCTGTACGAAGAAAAGCACTACAAAAATGCCTACAAAAACGATTGCCAAAACTAGTTCTAAAACGGTGAAGCCTTTTTTTCTATCCATGGCTATATTTTAGCACACAACAAAATACCCTTTCATTGGTAGCACCAACTGGGATCGAACCAGTGACCTTAGGCTTATGAGTCCTACGCTCTAACCAGCTGAGCTATGGTGCCACAAATGAAAAGGTATTTACTCCGTAGAGTATAGCATAGGATGGCTAGCTTGTCACTTCTTCTTACGAAAAACTACTGCTGTCCGGCAGGGTAAGTATATCTCAAAGCCTAGGCCGCGTTCGTTGGAAACCGTTGAATAGACATACTTCTCATCGATTCTGTCCTGACCGCCAAAATTCTTATTATCCGTCGAGAAGATTGCCTTATATTCACCAGACCCAGTCGTGTACGCGTGAAGGAAAAAGTTTGTCGCCGATTCGCTCGGATGAAAATTGAAGGCGTAAAGCAAATTTCCGCGTGCAAATGCGACAATCTTCGTTTTTTCATCTAGCCACAAATTTTCTACGCCGTCTTGCTGTAAGACCTTATTTTTCTTAGCGAAATCTACCATTGCTTTATCAAAGTTGAGTAACCACTCGTATTTCAAAAAACCATTGTCTACCAACGACCACTGCCGACGTGCGTATTTAAAACTCCAACCATTCCCCTCGCGTGGAAAGTCTATCCACTCTGGATGTCCAAATTCATTACCCATAAAGTTCAGATAGCCGTCGCAAGCCATACTGAGCGTCGCAAAACGTATTAACTTATGCATTTCGATTGCGCGATCAATTGCAGGGGAGTGGTAAGCTTTATTCATTCCCTCATACATCTCTGCATCTGCCATTCGAAAAATCAAAGTCTTGTCGCCTACGAGCGCCTGATCGTGTGATTCTGCGTAGCCGATACTTTTTTCGCTAGGACGACGCGTTGTTAACTCATGCCACATTGCATGCATATTGCGATTCTCGTCCTTTTCTTTCTTTAAAGTCCTAATCCAGTAATCGGGGACACCCATCGCTAAACGATAGTCAAAACCGATCCCGCCATCCTTGATTGGGATACACATTCCGGGTAGGCCACTCATCTCTTCGGCGATCGTGATTGCGTTTGGATTAATCTCGTGGATCAAAGCGTTTGCAAGTTGTAGATACGTAATCGCATCGGTATTCGTAAATACGTCAAAGTACTGCTTATAGTCCGTAAAGTCTACACCTAGGCCATGATGGTGGTAACACATGCTCGTGACGCCGTCGAAGCGAAAACCATCAAAATGGTATTCCTCAACCCAGTATTTCAAGTTTGATAGCAAGAAATGGATTACTTCATGTTTGGCGTAATTAAATAGCTTCGTGCCCCAAGCTGGGTGATCTCCTGCGTCGCCCGTCATAAAGAACTGGTTAAATGTGCCGTCAAACATATTAATGCCCTCGGCGGTATTCTTAATTGCATGTGAGTGTACGACGTCGAGCAGAACTTTTAGCCCAAGTTTGTGCGCTTTATTTATCAGATACTTCAAGTCGTCTGGATTGCCATACCAGCTCGATGGGGCATAAAAATTCGACACTTGATAACCAAACGAAGCGTAATATGGGTGCTCCTGGATCGCCATTAGCTGTACGGCCGTGTAGCCATCGTCGGCGATACGCGGTAAGATTTTATCGGCAAATTCTCGGTAAGTGCCAATTGCTTCTTTTTCTTGCGCCATTCCTACATGCGCTTCGTAAATTAACAAAGAATCGGTTTTGCGCTCACGCCATCCACTATCTGTCCAGCGAAATGGCTTCTCTGGCGCCCAGACCTCGCCTACAAAACCGCGCGTCAACTTATCTTGCACGACATGATTTATATAAAGTGGGATTCGGTCAAATTTCCGACCGCCACGTGACACTTGCACTTTGATCTTCTGGCCATGTTTTATTGCATTGCGCCCCTTGATTTTAATCTCCCAAATCCCCGACTCAGTCCGATGCATTGGGTGTGCTAACCTATCCCAGTTATTAAAGTCGCCAATCAGGTGCATCTCGTCTGCACCAGGCGCCCATTCGCGATAAACCCAACCATTGTTTGTTTGAGCTAGCCCGAAAAACATATAACCGTTTGCAAAGCTCGCTAAATCGCCATCGCCGACCAGCGAATAGTAAGTATCGTAATAACGCTGCATACGCAGATTGATGTCGCTCTCATACGGCCCCAACCACGGATCAATTTCTAGTATTTTGTATTTTTTATTTACCATAACCAGTAGTTAAATTTTAGCATGGATAAACGGGCTGGAGAAAAATAAAGGCCTGGCAGCCAGGTTGGGAATATATAATCAATCAATAATAGCTTCAAAAACTGTCTATGGCGGAAGGGGTGAGATTCGAACTCACGGTGGCTATTAACCACGCCGGTTTTCAAGACCGGTGCCTTAAACCACTCGGCCACCCTTCCACTAGGTAAGATTATACCATATCTTATATAGTATTTTTAAATATTATAATGACGCTATAGCTAAAAACTAATCGCACGTAGGTAGTTTTGATAGTACTAGCTTGAAATAAAAGCTCTTAGAGAAAGAGCTATTCTAAGTTTTTTATTCCGCATTCGTATGTACTGCTACGACATCGTCGAGATCGTCAATTGCGTCAAGAATCTTTTCGACCTTAGCGGAGTTTTCTTCGTCAACTGGCACGGTGTTATTTGCTACGTATTGCAATTCTGCCGAGTCGATCTCGTAGCCGGCATCAATTAGGCCGCTACGTACTTTCGCTAAATCGCCAGCGGCGGTATAGATAGTAGTACCATCTTCTTCATCCGCGATATCTTCTGCGCCGACATCAAGCGCCGCCATCATTACCTCGTCACCTTTAGATCTAGTAAAAATTACACCCTTGCGTGTAAATTGGAACATCACTGAACCTGGATCTGCCATCCGGCCACCGTTCTTTTCGAGCATATGACGCACTTCTGGCATCGTACGGTTCTTATTATCGGTTGCGACTTCAATGATAATACCAACCCCGCCAGGACCGTAGGCTTCATAAGTCTCCTCAATCAGTGCTGCAGCGCTTTTGTCTGCAACACGGGCAATAGCGCGTTCGATATTTGCCTTTGGCATATTAGCTAAACGTGCCTTTTCAAGCACCATTGCGAGGGAAGGGTTCATTGCGGGGTCGGTACCACTACGTGCTGCAATAGCGATTTGGTTACCGATTTTTGTAAACAACGCACCGCGCTTGGCGTCTACGACGGCTTTTTGGCGCTTGGTGGTTGCCCATTTGCTATGTCCGCTCATGTATTTCCTTCTTTCTAATTCTATATTCTACATATTTTAACATATTTTTAACTGTTTTTAATTAACAAATGTCAAAAATATTACGCTGATGCTTTTAGGTTGAAAAATGAAGGTGTATTTTCTGAAATATGTTTTTAAAAAAAGGAGAAATATAATGAAATTCACTAAAAAAATGAAACTCAATGCTGCCGAGGTAGCTCAAATTCGCCGTTATTCCGACGATTATATTTGGGTAGCCGTAGATGTTAAAAAAGGTGTCATTGCGGCTGGCGACGAGTTTTTGATTGATCTGCGCGACATCTTACAATACAAATATCACTGCCGTTCCATTAATATATTTGGGCTTGGTCTAAATCTAAAAACTGGAGAAATCTACTATGCGCCGGTCGTAAATCGTCTAAATGCGGTTTATCGTTGTACGAGACGTGTGCCGGCTAATGCCTGCAATCGCATAGAGACGTTATTAGCGTACTTTTTTGAAGATTTTGCGCCGTTTCGTCGGCAATCGCGACGCTCTTGCTCGGCGAGTAACTTACAGGCGACAACTCGCTAGATTTTACCCCAATAATCAGCTAATATATAATTATAAGTAAGGAGGTTTTCAAGTGACTAAAAAAGGTCAGGAAGTGGTGGACGTCTCGGAAAAAAACAAGAAAAAAAGTAATACTATAGAAGATGATGGTAAGAAACAAGCTTTAAATCTTGCTCTATCCCAGATTACGAAGCAGTTCGGCGATGGTTCTATTATGAAACTTGGCGACCAATCTAAGATTGATGTTGAACTATTTTCGTCTGGGTCGCTTGCGTTTGATCTAGCGCTCGGCGGCGGTTTTCCAAAAGGTCGTATTATTGAAATCTACGGCCCAGAATCCTCTGGCAAGACTACTCTCGCTCTACATGCAATCGCGGAAATTCAAAAGCAGGGCGGGCAGGCCGCGTTTATTGATGCTGAGCATGCACTTGATCCAGCGTACGCACGCAAAATCGGCGTAGATACCAGCAATCTGTTAATATCTCAGCCAGATAATGGCGAGCAGGCGCTCGAAATCTGCGAAACCCTCGTTCGTTCTGGTGCAGTTGACCTTATTATTGTTGACTCTGTTGCTGCGCTTGTACCGCAGGCTGAGATTGATGGCGACATGGGCGATGCGCAAATGGGTCTACAGGCTCGTCTAATGTCGCAGGCTATGCGGAAGCTTACTGGTATTATCAGTAAGACTAAAGCGACGGTTATTTTCATTAACCAGATCCGTATGAAGATTGGAGTTTTGTTTGGCAATCCAGAGACCACTACCGGTGGTAATGCTCTTAAATTCTACGCTTCGGTTCGTGTCGATATTCGCCGTATTGGCCAAATCAAAGATGGCGAGAATGTTTCTGGTAACCGTACAAAGATCAAAGTTGTGAAAAATAAGATTGCGGCGCCATTCCGCACTGCCGAGTTCGACATTATGTATAACGAAGGCATTAGCAAGACTGGCGATGTTTTGGACTTGGCGACTCAATATGGTGTCGTTGAAAAGGCCGGCGCATTCTTCAAATATAACGGCGAAACGCTTGGTCAGGGACGTGAAGCGGTTAAGCGTCTTTTTAAAGAGAAGCCAGAGCTTATGGACGAAATCGAAGTTAAGGTTCGCGAAGCCGCCAAAACTAATGAGGATTAATGCTTGAGACTATTACTATTCTTGAAGATGATGATTCTCCAGCTGAGAGACGCCATTCTCATTGTGTTACCGATATCAAAGAAGCTATTCATGACAAGAACCGCATAAATATCTATATCGACAGCAAGTTTTATTGTTCGTTGGATATTTCTCAGGTTGTGGATCTTGGCATTAAAGTTGATCGCATATTATCTAAGAAAGAGATGGCGAATCTTAAACGCGCTTCCGACTTCGGCAAGTTTTATACTCGGGCACTTGAGTATGTCTTAATGCGTCCACGTTCGGTTAAGGAGGTACGAGATTATCTTAGGCGTAAAACCAATAGTAAAAAGATTCGTATTAAAAATCGCGAGACTGGAGAGTATCAAACCAAAGAACGCGAAGGTTATGATGCAAGTCTTATTCCGTTGGTCTTAGATAGGCTAGGTCAGCGCGGCTATCTCGACGATAGGCGATTTGCTCAGCTCTGGATTGAGAATCGTAGTACGAAGAAAGGTATCAGTATTAAAAAGCTTCAGTTGGAGTTAATGCAAAAAGGTGTTAGCCAGCAAGTAATCGAAGAAGTTTTGCAAGACTCATCACGCAACGAGCGTGATGAGCTACGCAAAACTATAGCTCGCAAATCGCATCGTTATGAAAATCCGCAAAAACTAATCCAATACCTCTTAAGGCAAGGCTTCAGCTATTCAGATATCTTGGAGGAGCTGGATTCTTCCTCGGGTGCGTAACTAGGCTTTCTAAATGGGTTTACAAAATTGGGCACAAAATCCTCTTCTGTTTTACTACTATCTTTCTTAATCTTAACCTGCGATGAACTATTTTTTATTACAATCTTAAAGTCATTAATCTCGACAATTTGCGAACGATTAATCGTTAGCTGGGGGTCCAAAAAAGAAGACATAATCGGTCGCTGGACGATTAGCTGATATACCATAAAACTACCAGAATCAATCGTATAGTCGACTATTTTACCTATTTTCTTGCCTTTTTGGTCAATAACTTTTAGGCCAACTAAATCAAAATCAAGTGACAAGATTTCATCTAACCTAACGACGTCATCGCGTGTAGTAAAAACATCTGAGGAATTAACGATGAAGCCTTGTTCGCTAACTTCTCTTACGTCTCTTAAATCGAGAATATCGCCAACCTCCGGGTCATTATGAATGATCGGTCCATCAAGTGTATAGGCGATAATTTCCAAATTTTCCGGATCAATAACTGCCTGCCTTGTTCGCGCTATTTCGCCACCAATATGAAGACTTAATACTGGAAAGTTAGTCATATTTGAACCAACCAATAGCATTTTCTTTTTTTCTCCGCTTATGGAATAATTGTAACACATGAGAAAAGTTCTTGCGGTATCAGGTGGGATTGATTCGGTGGCGATGCTGCATATGTTTCGGAATGATCACGACGTAATCGTTGCGCACTTCAATCACGGTATTCGCCCGAACTCTTTCGAGGATCAGTTATTTGTTCAAAAACTAGCTAGTAAATATCAACTTGAGTTCGTGACAAAAAGCGCTGAACTAGGGCAGGGAGCTTCCGAAGCTATAGCGCGTCGGGCACGATACGATTTTTTATTTAGCGTTTGCGAAAAGTATCGAGGCAGATTATTTACTGCGCATCATCAGGATGACATACTTGAAACCATCGCAATCAATTGCCTGCGCGGCACTGGTTGGCGCGGTCTTGCCCCATTAGGAGATGAACGCATTCAGCGTCCGTTACTCGACTGGCGAAAATGCGATATTTACATTTATGCTACTGAAAATCATTTGACTTTTCGTCAAGATCAAACTAATACCGAGGATAGTTATCTTCGCAATCGTGTACGTGCCGTTTTAATGAATGCTAATGTGGAACAAAAGAAAGAATTATACGAGCTCTATCGAAGGCAGTGCTATGTCGCCAAAGAAGTAAGAGCTATTATCAACGGCATGGAATTCGGTCGGAACACTAGTTTTGAGCGTGATCTTTTTAAACAAATTGACGACATTATTGGTCTTGAGTTATTGCGCGAGGTGTTACTGCGGTCTAGTGTCGCTCAAACACGGCCGCAATTAAGACGTGCTCTTGATGCAATTCGTAATTATCAATCAGGGAAGCGTTTTCCTCTTAATAGAGAACTCTATCTTCAAATTACTAAATATCATTTTTTAATCAAGGAAGCTAACGGCTAATCTGTTCAGTTTATCTGTTAAGATTTGCCAGAGGTAATCAAACATGATAAAATTAGACAGCATGAAAATACGCAAGGTAACAGGATTATTCTCTGTTTCGTCCTTAGTAATTCTTGGCTTTACTGTTGCTATTCTTATTATTAGTACACTCGTAAAACAAGGTAGTCTTTTTGCTAGTGCTACATCTATTGATGGCGCACCGAAAGATGGCGACCAAAGTTTTATTACTATCTACGACGGAGAGAATAAAACTACAATGCGCTCTGGCGCCGTTACGGTTCGGGAACTGCTTGAGCGCGCCGATATTTCATATGACGAGCACGACACGATTGAGCCAGGATTAGACGAGGAAATAAACTCCGAGTCTTTTAATATTAATATCTATCGTTCGCGCGACGTAGTTATCATTGATAATAGTATGAAACGTCATATTCGTACTTCTGCGACGGACCCGAATGCTGTTATTGCTGATGCTGCCATTGAGCTCTATGACGAGGATATTGTTGAAGTTGCCCCATATAATGACTTTCTAGAGAGTGGACTGACGACCGCCTATTATATTAAACGTGCCAAGCTTATAGAATTTGATTTTTACGGCAAAGAAATGACCGTTCGCACTCAAGCTAAAACTATTGGCGAATTTCTTGCCGAGCAAAACATAAAGGTTGATCATAAAGATACGTGGGCTTCGCTCGAAGACGATACGCAAATTAAGGACGGTATGAATTTTGCCGTTTATCGTCAAGGGAAGCAGACGAAAACAGTTGAGGAGAATGTTAACTTTACTACTAAGACAACATACGATTATTCACTACCTTATGGTACTCGAAAGGTAGTCAAGGCTGGGGAAAAAGGCAAGAAAACCGTCACTTATGAAATTGAGATGCGAAATGGTAAAGAGCTTTCTCGCAAAGTTGTCTCATCTATTGTTACCAAAAAGCCAGTCGAGCAACATATTAAGGTAGGAATGAAGGTTAGCTTACCTTCAGGCTCCCATGAAGATTGGATGGCGCGCGCCGGTATCTCTTCGAGTGATTATGGCTACGTGAACTACATTATTGAGCGCGAATCGCATTGGAATCCGCTTGCAAGAAATAGCTACAGTGGTGCAACCGGTCTCTGTCAGGCACTTCCTGGCAATAAAATGGCTTCTGCTGGCAGTGACTGGGCCACTAATCCAATCACGCAACTTCGTTGGTGTAATGGCTATGCTGTTGGTCGTTATGGTAGCTGGGCTAGAGCTTATCAATTTTGGACGCAAAATCATTGGTGGTAGGTTATGAAAAACCGTAAATCGCTCGGACAGCATTGGCTAAAAGACCGAGGCATATTGTTGGACATCTCGGATTTTGCCGCTGCCAAAGGGGCGAATGTAGCCTTAGAAATTGGCCCAGGTCTCGGCACGCTCACCTCGGCGCTATTTAAAAACTTCGCAAACGTTATTGCCGTAGAGCTAGATGACCGTCTGGCGGAAAACTTGCCTAAGTCTTTTCCTGGCAAGAATCTTATAGTGCTTAATAAAGACATTCTAGCATTAGATTTAGACTTACTTAACCTGCCAGAGAAATACGTTGTAGCTGGGAATATTCCCTACTATATTACGTCGCCTATTATCCAAAAGTTTCTTCACGCCAAGCATCGTCCAGAGAAAATGGTATTTCTGATTCAAAAGGAAGTCGCTGAACGTCTTGCTGCCGATGCGGGTGGCTATTCGGTTTTAGGTCTCTCAGCGCAGATATATGCGAAAGTAACGCTTGGCCCCATTGTTGACCGCAGCTTTTTTACTCCGCCGCCAAAAGTCGATAGTCAGATTATTATTTTAGAGCCATTAGCTAAGCCGCTCGCAACAGAAAGAACCATGGCCTTGATTAAATTAGGTTTTATTGCACCGCGCAAGAAGCTTATTTCTAATCTAGCCACAAGTACCCATATATCGAAGGAAGAACTTCGGAGTATCTTTGCTGAGCTTCATCTTGATGAGAATGCTCGCCCAGCCGACTTACTAATCTCGGACTGGGTAAAACTTGAAAAAAATATTCATAAGCATTAAAATACCATTAAATAATCAATAACTATAATGGAGACGGGTCCGAATGGATTTAGACAACCAGAACTCAGCAACGAACATAAACACAGACTCTACTGCTCCTAACCCTAGTGGCCCTATCGATGCTGACAAGCCATCGCTAGATATGGACGCCATAAACGAGGCGATTGTGGCAACCAATGGTAGTGGATCGAATGTGCAGACGTCTTTCAATGTTAATGATATTAGTCTAGACAATGTTCCGCAATCTCAAGACGAGCTCAATGAGCGTCTCAAGGCGAATCCAGAAATGAGCCTAGCGGGAGGCTCTGGCGCCGTAGACGTCAACCCTGCCACCTCCAATCTTGCCCCAAGTGCTGCTGGCGACAATTTACCATCGGCACCAATCGCGCCTATAGAGCAAAAGACTACTACTCCTGCTGCCACGTTTGTTGACGGTGACATTATTGATGATACTAATGAGTCCACCGAAGAGGAAGTTACGCCAGATTATAGTAACATCAATTCCGACCCACTCTCTAATTTCGAGTCCAACATTGCCGACCCCAGTGCGACCAATAGTTTAAATGCGACAGCTAATCTAGTCAGCCCCTCTCCAAGTACAGATACCTCAGCTGACATTCCTACCGCACCAACTAATGAGCCAGCGCATGTTGCGAATGCGATTACTGCTCCAAACAAAAAAAGTAAACTGCCACTCATTATTGGCATCATTGGTGTAGTATTGGTCATTGTGGCTGTTATCTTTTTTATCCTTACTGCTAATAAGTACCTAGATTAAGCCCTCAAGTGCAACATTTAGATTGCTCGTAAGCCTCAATTGGCG
>CAMYZS010000028.1 GCA_947303945.1 uncultured Candidatus Saccharibacteria bacterium
GGGGCTAAAGTATATGACGCCTATGCAAATGTTGCAAAGGTGCTGAGTTAATACGGTATACTTGACTTTTTACTACGTTTATGCTATAATTACATAGTTAGTTGGTGCCATAAAATTACGGAGGCATCAGCCTCCTAAGATTATTAAGGAGGTTTGCTATGAACATTGAGAACAAGAGGATTGAAAACTGCCTCATTAATGGTGAGGGTGATGTTCCTAAAATAGTTTTAGACCATCTCGCTATCCCTGAGACCGTAAGAGTATTTTTTCTCGGTGAGGAAATTATTCCAATAAGATTCGATTATCTCGGTAATCCAATTTTTTCACACGAGCAGAGTATACTCTTCACTTTTAAAAAGAGTGAGTTTATACGAAGAAATGGTACCTGTCCCGATGCACTAGTTCGCTATAAGGAAAGGATTTTCGATGTACCAAGGAGTGAATTTGATACACTCCAAAGCATCAAAAAATCTCTGCATAGCCTCCTCGCTCTTGAAAATATAATAAAGAGCAGGAAGATGTTTGCAAAATCTCATAGCGATGCGGAACTAAAAGAATTCGTTGTCTTTAAACGACTCATATTGACGCACGATGGTAAATTAGGCTACTGCACCGGTGATTATCCACAAATAAAGGAAGACGTCGAAGAGGTTTCTCACAATTCATGGTATCCACACTCTGATATTCCCTCTGCGAGCGCCGTATGTCCATGTTGCGGAAAGCCATTTACGATTGAGGACGTAAAAAATGGCACCTACAAGTTCGTAGATCATATGCCATGGCATATAGACTGTTGGCACGATTATCGACGGCGGAAAGAAATCTATAAGGTAATCAACTGCCTGATGGATTACGTATATGAACCCGTCAAGGACCAGTGCCAGTACGAGCTGCTTCCTAACGGCTACTGGAAAGATGCTCCTTATATTCCATGGTTTTTATACCACACTCCTGACGGAGATATTATCGTAGGGTGGAGAAAGCGCGTTATTTCAATCGAATGGCAAGAAAACTTCAAGCCATTTGATTTCGAAAAACTATTTGGTTCTGAAAATGTAATCAAATGGCAAGAAAATGGCAAGCGAGGTATCTACGCCCGGGGAAAAGACAAGGCTATGGAATATTTGAAAAAGGCGTTAAAGGCCGTAAATCCTTAAAGTTTATTATTTGGCCCTGGTTTATGTTTGGTAAACCAGGGCTTTTTTCTTGTTTGCATCGTCGCCTAATCGAATCCGTGGTTCTCATCCAGTCCTGGAAAGTGATGAAACAAAATAAGAACCCTCTGGGTTCTTCTTACAAATATGGCTCCCCCGGCCAGACTCGAACTGGCAACCTCGAAGTTAACAGCTTCTTGCTCCACCATTGAGCTACAGGGGAAAGTAATCTAAGTGTATAAATAATTGATCTAAAAGTCAAGTGCACCTACTAAATTTGCTACTAAAATCAGGCTTGCAATTGTAAAAAACTTATGCTAACCTAGATTCATACAAGGTCAAAATAAAAATAAAAGAGAGAAAAATATGAAAAAATCGCACACGAAAGCCTTTTTTGCAGCGGCCGCTATGACTATCGTCGCTCCAATCATGGGCACCATCAACGCGAGCGCCGCTGCAACAGTCAGCTACAAAGACTTTAGTACGCTCAATCGAAAAACTCTTAATGGTGCATATTCGCACGCGCAGATTTACTATCGCGATAATACGACCATAAAGGTAGCTAAAGCAACTAGCGAGGTCACGTTTACGAATGCGAATGATGAGCCATTAAATATAAACGAGGCGTTTGTTACTGCCGATAACGGTAATAAGTTATCTGCAAAAATTAAAGAAGGTGAAACCCTGGAAGTTCTTATTGAAAATAGCACCGCCATGGACGATAATGGCAACGACGTAGATGTAATATATCGCGTTTCCGATGTTCACCCGTGGAGGGATGAAGACTCCTATGCTACTTTAGCTTTCCATCGCAATATTAATGGCACAAAGGAAGAAACTCATCCAGCTAACGAGGAAGAATACACAAGAAGTAGCGTCAAGACTGGCGATCCAATTATTTTTTGGAATAATACGCGTTATGCAGATAGTCTCTTTACGGTTCAGTTCTGCAAAAAAGGCACTTATTCTACTGGCTGTGTATCGCCTAATATTAAAAACATTAGTGCCGCGATGTGGGATTTTGATGTTCCGCATGAATACGGAGGCCTTGATGATAAATATTTCCGAGGTAACGAAGGGATTATTCCACAAAACGGTAATGTCAGTTTTTATTACAACAAGACTAATCCAGTTGATGGTACCAGATTTGACGAAGAGCAGAATGGTTTAGCGGTTAATAGTATTAGCAATGGCGCAAGCTTTAATGGTATCTGGTTCGGTAATTCCATTATAACGACGGCTACTGGTATTAATAGTTCGTGGTCATATCGTTACACGGGTACTTATTGTGGTATCGGTTTCCTATTTGGCTCCGCTGTGCCTTATACGATGCCACAACCGAAGAAGGCTGTTAACGCAAACACTGCTAAGGTGGGCGACAATATTACTTACACAATCACCCAAGAAGTTCCAGACAACTACTCGTCCGAATATGACATGGTTACCTTCATGTCGCTTTGGAGCAAATTCGATTCCATCCCAGAAAATAAAGGTTATGCTAGCTTAAGCATTACGGATACTTTCCAAAACGGTGTTAAGCTACCAACTGCTGATAAGATTACGATCGTGAACGAAAAGGGAACCAATGTCACAAATAACTTTAATATTTCCGTCAGCGGTCAGAAGCTTACGGCTACTCCAAAAGACGCAACGGCGCTTAGCCTCTATGGCCACATCTATCGCATCACCGTTCCAGCTACGATTACTGGAGATGTAACAATTTCGCCAGTCAAAAATACAGCTAAGACAACTTATACCCCATCTGGAAGTACTTCTGGCGAAGATCTAGATTCAAATACTGTTGAGACTGAAATTATGCGCAAGGTTGTCACCAAGCACGTTGATGATCAAACTGGTGAAGAAATTGCTGACTCGACTTCTGATGATAAGAAACAAGGTGAAAGATACACGACCAATCCACTCGCTCAAATTCCTGAAGGCTACAAGCTCGTCAAAACCCCAGACAATGCAAGCGGCACGGTTGGAGATAAAGATATTGAGGTAGTCTATCGCTATGATAAAATTATGCGCAAGGTTGTCACCAAGCACGTTGATGATAAAACTGGTGAAGAAATTGCCGATCCAACTTCCAAAGACTTTCAACAGGGTAAAGATTACACTACTAACCCTCTCAGCCCAGCTCCTGAAGGCTACGAGCTCGTTAAGACTCCTGACAACGCGAAGGGCAAAGTTGGCGACAAAGATGTTGAAGTAATTTACCGTTATAGTAAAATTATCCGCAAGGTTGTCACCAAGCACGTTGATGATAAAACTGGTGAAGAAATTGCCGATCCAACTTCTGAAAACAAAGAACAGGGTTCAGATTATACCACTAATCCTCTCACTCAAACTCCAGAAGGTTACGAACTTGTCAAAACCCCAGACAATGCAAGCGGTACAGTTGGAGGCGATGATATTGAAGTAGTCTATCGTTATCGTAAAATCATGCATAAAGTTGTTACTAAGCACGTTGATGATAAAACTGGTGAAGAAATTGCCGATCCAACTTCCAAAGACTATCCACAAGGTTCAAAGTATACCACCGACCGTCTCAGCCAAATTCCTAAGGGTTACGAATTAGTTAAAATTCCTAACAATGCAAACGGTATAGTTGAGAATGGTGATATTGAAGTTATCTATCGTTATCGTAAAATTGCAAATCCTAAGACTGTTGATGCTAGCACGGGTGCCTTCATTGGTATAATTATTGCTGGTCTCGCTAGTGGTGGTCTCTTCTTCGGCGTCAAGCGTCGCCGCTAATAGGGTAAGCCTCTTTGATAAAGTGGTCCACTCAAGTATGAGTGGCCACTTTTTTGACAGTAAAATAGCTAGAAGATATACTGAACGTAAGAATAAAAATGGAGATAGATTATGTGTGGAATAGTAGGTTACGTTGGAAAAAGGACGGCGCAAAATGTACTACTAAATGGACTAAAACGTCTAGAATATCGCGGCTACGATTCGGCCGGCATTGCTACACTCGATGATAATAATCGCCCACACATTGCTCGTTCTATTGGTAAGATTGCTGAGCTTGAGAACGTTCTTCTCACTAAACCGCACGATGGCCACCTTGGTATTGGCCATACTCGTTGGGCTACTCATGGCGGCGTAACTGTTACTAATGCTCATCCGCATCATGTTGGCAATATTTATCTAGTTCACAACGGCATTATTGAAAACTATAAAGAACTTAAAGAAAAGCTATCGAAATATAATTTTCAATCCGATACTGACACTGAGGTCTTTGCTGCGCTGATTGATAGCAATTATAAAGATGGCATATCGCTCAAGGATGCAGTCGCTAAGGCTGCTAAGCAAGTTCGTGGCACCTATGGTATTGCTGTCTTTTCGCCAAATGAGCCAAATACCCTAATTGTTGCGCGCTTAGGTTCGCCGCTTATTATTGGTTTGGGGCAGAATGAAACAATTATTGCCTCTGACGCCTCTGCTTTACTTGGTTATACCCGTGAAGCGATTTATTTGAACGATGGCGAACTCGCCGTCTGTACGGATAAAGGCGCCGAGGTTTTTAATCTTAATCTTAAACATCTTAACGCTAATCATGAAACTATTGATGGCAATGTTGAACAGATTCAGAAAGGTGGCTACCAACATTTCTTGCTAAAGGAAATCATGGAGCAGGCCACGACTTTGCATAATACACTATCTGGTCGCATCGACCCAAAGCTAGGCAAGATGCATCTTGGCGGTCCGAACCTTACTGAGGAAGAAATGCGTAATATCAAGCATATTGTCATTGTTGGCTGTGGCACAGCTTACTATGCTGGATTATTAGCTTCTTATTATATGGAACAACTCGTCCCAGACCTTACTATAGAAGTCGTAATCGCGTCCGAATATCGTTATCGCTCCTTTCATTTGCCAAAAGACTCCGTCGCATTGATTGTCTCGCAGTCTGGTGAAACCGCCGATACTTTAGCGTGTCTTCGTGAGATTAAGAAGCGCGGCATTAAGACTCTTGGTATTGTTAATGTGGTCGGCTCTACGATTGCGCGCGAAGTTGATGGGGGTACATACGTGCATGCTGGTCCAGAAATATCTGTCGCCTCCACTAAAGCGTTTACGGCTCAAGTTGTGACCATGGTAATGTTTGCTGGTATGTTGGCGGAATACCATAGCGGCAATGCGGAGCTAATATCTAAGATTACCAAAGAACTTTCTGAGTTGCCGAAAGAGATCGAAACAACTCTCAAAAAACATCACGACGAAGTAAAAGCTTTGGCTAAAAAATATGCAAAATATAACGACGCACTTTATCTCGGTCGCGATACCGCCTATCCGATTGCACTTGAGGGTGCACTTAAGCTCAAGGAGATATCTTATATTCATGCAGAGGGTTATGCCTCAGGCGAACTAAAACATGGTCCAATTGCTCTTGTGGATGAAACTTTCTTTGAAGTTTTTAGTATTATTGACAACTGGCTCTTCGATAAGTCTATTGGTGGCCTACATGAAGTGCGCGCACGAGGAGGCAAGACAATTGTTCTTACGAACAGCGACGCCGAGATAGATGCTGACGATATTATTCGAATTAATAGCAAGATTAAGATTCTCGCCCCGCTACTATTAAATACACTACAACAGTTGTTTGCATATTATATAGCTGTCGACCGTGGCAACGATGTTGATCAGCCGCGCAACTTAGCGAAGTCGGTTACTGTGGAGTAATATGTCGAAACTTCAATCTCCAAAAATGATGCCAAGAACCAGACATGCGGAAAGAAAGGCGCGTAAGGTAGCTGAGCGTAAGCGCCCCGAATATCCCCGTATCGATTTTAAGTCTATTCTTTATTGTATGCGCATTTATCGTAGAGCTGTTGGTGCACGCCGCTTTTTCTTTTGGTTCTACCGTATTGTGACATCAATTGTACCTTCTATTACTGCTGTTCTTGCCGGTGAAGTTGTTAACCAGATTCAGTATGGTATTAAAACGCAGAATTTTAACGGATTCATCTTTTTCGTTGTCGTATTGTTGTCGATTCAATTTGTCGATGTTGTTTTGGGTGCAATTTATCGTATGCTTTCTATCTCGACCAGTCAAGAAACCTACATTTATGTTAGTGAATTAATTGCGTCAAAATATATCAAGATTCCACTTATTACGCGCGAGAGCCGCGAATTTGCTGATAAATTTGAGCGCGTCCGCGAGTTTGGTTTATCGATAGAGTCCGTCTCTAGTAGTACTATTACGGTCGCATCTTCGGTAATTAGTTTAATATCTATCATAATTGCCACAATGTTCGTCAATCCGCTGATAACAATCATTATAATTATCGCCGCTATTCCATCATCAGTCATTAGTCTTCGTCTTGCTGCTCGTAGTCGTCGTAACTGGCGTGAATACACAAAAGATCGTCGCGTTGCTTGGATGATTGAACATAAAATCACCAGCTCTGACTCCGCACTTGAGATTGAGCTGAATGGTCTATCGCATCAACTTATTCAGCGAATGATTAAGGCCCGTCGTTGCAGTCAAGAAAAAGACATAAAAGACGAACGTGCCTTCTTTTGGCCACGCTTTGGTGCTAATGTATTTCAAGACATAATCGGTTATGCAGTTTTAATATCAGTATCAGTCGAGATTATTCTCGGTCATCTTGAGATTGGCGCTTTTGTTTCGACTCGTACTTTACTTAGCCAGCTTAATGGCAGTATTTCAACACTGTTCTATAGTATTACGGACATTAGCGCTAATCTTGTAAACGCTACTGACTTTATGGAATTCATGGAAACTCCCGCACAACATTCTGGCAGCATTGAAATTACTGATATTCCAAAAATAGAGTTTCGCAATGTTAGCTTTACATATCCGCGTTCTGAAATAAAAGCTATTAACAATGTTAGCTTCACGCTTAATCCTGGCGATAGTCTTGCTATCGTTGGGGAAAATGGCGCTGGTAAGACCACTCTAATTAAGCTCCTTATTGGTGCGTATGTGCCGACTGAGGGCGAAGTTCTCATAAATGGTCAGCCACTTGAACGTATTAATCGTGATTCTTATCTTGCGCAGATTGGCGCTCTTTTTCAGGATTATTCTCGTTATGATTTTGCTACGCTCGGCGAAAATGTCTGGTTTGGAAATGTTGATAAAGCATATAATCGCAAGGATATTCTCGCTTCGTTAGACGATGCTGGCCTAGGCGATTTGGCAACAAAGTATAAAAACGGACTAAATCAAATTCTTTCAAAAGATATTGATGCGGATAATGCCGCGAATCTTTCCGGTGGCCAATGGCAGCGCCTTGGTATTGCGCGCGCCTTCTTCCGCTCGCCAAATGTTCTTATACTTGATGAACCAACTTCGTCTGTCGACGCAAAATCTGAGTATGAGATATTTCGCAACATCATTAAGAAACAAGAAAATAAGACCACTATTATTATCTCGCATCGCTTTTCGACCGTTCGTAAGGCTAAGCGTATTATTGTCCTTGATGCTGGCCAGGTTAAAGAGCAGGGCACACATGAGGAACTTGTTCAGAAAGACGGTATTTATAAAGAAATGTTCGAACTTCAGGCTGAAGGTTATGTTTAAATAGGATAAAATATAACTATGCACAATAATAGAAAAACACTATTTATATTTACGATAATTCTGGCAATAGTTTTTATAATCGGTATAGTTATGGTTTTATTATCGCCAAAAACCCTCGCCGATTCCGCATATGATATAGTTATCTTACTTGTATCTGGTGTCAGTATTGCGGTTGCTATCTACTCAGAAGTGGAACTCAACCACGAATCGCGTCGCGTCGAGAAGATGATTCACGAACTCAACGAAATGCGCCAAAATGTTGACAATGATATGGCGATCGATAAGAATACACGCTATAAACTCGATAAAATTATTGCTCTCGACGAGCAAATCTATAAAAAAGTTGGCGGCCGTAGGAAGACCAAAGACCTCATAAAAGACACTAAGGCAACTAGCGGTAAACCGTCTAAAGATTGATTCCTTATTATTATATTGCTCATGATAAAATATAGGTAACTATGGAAATAAATCTTCTTGATTTCTACTCTCGGCTTGGTACTATTGCTGTTATCTTGGCCCTTGGTTTTCTGCTAGGCAAGCTGAAATTAATTTCCGCCAAAACCAATAAGGATTTAGTTAACCTCTTATTAACGGTATTTATGCCAGCGTCGCTTTTTATGGCCTTTCCAACTACATATGACGAAAAAACCTCCAACATCTTTATTTCTGGCCTAGTTGGCGGTTTTATTGTTATGATTACGATTATCTTTCTGTCGCTAATAATCTTTAATAAAAAATGGTACGACGATAAGTTGCGCTACGAATCTCAATTTGCTCTAGTCTTCAATAACGCAACTTTTTTAGGGTACCCAATTATTTCGAGTACTTTTGGCCAACAAAGTACGGCAGTTGTGGCGTATTGCGGCTTTATTATTGCTTTTAATCTTGCCTTATTCTCTTATGGGGTTTATCTCTTTAAGCGCAAAATTGACATAAAACTTGTTTTAAATGTTATTACAAACCCAAACATTATTGCGGTCATTCTTGGTGTAGTTGTCTTCTTGACTGGTTTTAAGATGCCGATATTTATAAATGACGCCATTAAATACACGAGTAATGCCACAACGGCACTTTCAATTATTTGCGTTGGTTATATGCTTAGTACTGCTAAAATTGTTCAATTATTTAAAAAATGGAAACTTGCAATCTCGGCACTGATTCAGTTAATTATCGGACCACTTGCTACTTACCTGCTTTTAGTTGTCATTCAACATATTGCCCATGGCGCAGGCTTAATTTTTCCAGACGAAGTTATTGTAGTTTGCACACTTATCCAGGCTCTGCCGACTGCTACTAGCCTAGGGTTGTTTGCGTCAAAATATGGCGGTGACGAAAAAGAAGCGTCACAACTTGTTACAATATCTACTATATTTTCAATTATTACGCTGCCAATTATGATTAGTATATTATTAATTTGAAGTCTAAAATCGAAAAGCGCTATTGATTCTTTTTAAAATATACCATACAATAACGTTAATGCTTTACAGCATTTGGTAGTGTGAAGTTCCTAACAACTCAATAGCTGCGAGAGATTAGGCGAAAAGTGTTTCAGCCCAAAAAGACGGGAACATCTTGCACTAAAATGCGCAAGACAAACATACAAAGATATAACATACTATTACTAGTTTCTACTAGTGTGCTTTTTGGTCCACCTATAACTTGTAGCATGAATAGGAGGAAACAAAGATTCGGTTAATTAATATAGTTAGGTCAAAAATATTAATAAAATGAAAATAGGAATAGAATATGAAAACAAGAGATAAAATTATAACAGCTAGCACAGTTATTGCTATGACCGCCGCCACTATCTTGCCATTCGGCGGAAACGTATTTGCCGCAACTACACCAACTTGGACGGATGGGTCATCCGTGACAATTAAGCGTATCATTGGCGACGCTTATAGTCTCACGAATAATGATTTCACCTACACGATTACCCCATCTACGAGTAACCCTACCGGTGCTACTGGCGCCCCTACTACTAAAACGCTTGAATTTTCAAATGCGGATTCTTTAGTACTAGGTAATAAAGCCGATACGGTCGATTTGAGCTTCAGTGGCATGCAGTTTGATAGAGTCGGTGATTACGAATATGTCGTGAGGGAGACGGCTTCTTCCGATAGGGTGACTTTTCCAGTCGATACGGAGAATTATTATACCGTTATCGTTTCAGTTCGCAACAACGCTGATCTTACTGGTTACGTTGCTGGTATTTATCTAAAAGATTCAGCGGGTGACAAAATCGCAAATGCTTCCGGTCTTAATTCGCAAATGGTCTACAATACATCAGCAGTCTACACTAATGTGCAAGTGAATGCTACCGCATCTGGTAATGCCGCCGATCCTGATAAATGTTTTGAATATGTATTCAACATTAACGACGATCCAAGCGATAGCTATAGTCTCGTAACTGAATCTACCTGCACAAACAGCGACACTGTTTCTAATGGTCAAAGTGTCTGGTTGAAATCTGGCGATAGTGCCACAATCGGCGTTAATAGTAGCCAGCCGACCAAATCTGAAATTCCGATTGGCTTAACTTACGGCTTTACGAAAAAAGACACTACTGACGGCTACACGTCTAGTATGGATGGCACTGAGCGCACTACGATTAGTAAAACAGCCGTAAAGGTAGGTGATACTAATTATAATACCTCCAATAAGACTACCATTGACGAGCATCTTGACGCCACTGTTCCAACGACCGTATTTAGAAATATAATAATCTACATCTTACTTGCGGTTGCTGGTACTATTGGTGCTTACTTCGCCATTAAGAAGCTGAATAGTAAGAAAGCCTAAAATAATAATGAAACCCCTCGGGACGGTCGGGCGCACCTGGGTGCGCCTGGCCATTAAGGCTGTCGCTATTATTGCGATTATTTCGATTTGTTTTGGCGTATTTGTAGGAATGCGCCGCGTTTCGGATATCTCCATGAATGGACGTCTTAATGATGGAGACTTCGTATTATTTAATCGAATCACTAAATCATATAATGTTGGTGACGTAGTATTCTATTCGCATGGAGATCGCGAGTATCTTTCCGAAATCATTGCGGTTGAGGATGATTTAGTTACGGTTAATGAAGATGGTTTTCTATTAGTTAACGATGAGATTGTTTCTTCTGCGCCAGTTTATGATTTTACACTTGGTGAGACTAATCCGTTCGGTTCTGGCTTTCGTGTGCCGACTAATTCCTATTTTGTCTTAAATTCAAATTATGAGTGTATGGATGATTCGCGCGCATTTGGTGCAATTAGCCCTTCGGATATAAAAGGCAGCATTATCGCACTAATGCTGCGTACGAGGAGTTTTTAATGAAGCGAGAGCGTAGAATTATAGTATTGCAAAACGTAATCGAAAGAACCCTAAATATTGTTTTGCTAATCATTTCACTATTTTTCTTATGCATCGGTGTTTATGCGCTAGTTGATCATCGTCTAGTAATCAAAAACGCAGAAATTCCTGACGGTTTTAAACAATCCGCCATAGCTGACAAGCAATACCCAGATATTAAGAAATTACAAAAAACTAATCAAGATATCGTAGCTTGGTTGACACTTAACGATACGTTGGTTGATTACCCAGTTACTCAAGCGACCGACAATGTAAAGTATCTATCCAAGGATTATAAGTCCGAATACTCGCTTGCGGGTAATCCATTTGTGGACTATCGTAATAATTTTCTAGAAGATGACTTTACGGTAATCTATGGCCATCGCATGAATCAAAAGAAAATGTTTGGTTCTTTGATTGAATATAATAATGCTTCATACATGCAAAAGCATTTGACCGGTAGTATTACTACCATGAATGGAACATATAGTCTTGAAGCATTATTATATTCCGTCGAAAGCATTAAGCAGACTAAAGTTTATGACTTGGCCGAGATAAGCAACAATAATAATGTCGCGCTACTAAAAGCTTTAAGTAAAAACGCAGTTACAATTAACGGAAAGTACTCACGTGACGATCTTAAAAAACCAGAAGTAGGGCAGTGGAAACTATTGCTTTTGTCTACTTGCGATAAAGACTCACAGCACTATCGCGATGTTTTATTGCTGAGAATTGGTGACGAAGTTTAATCTATCAACTAATCATGAAGCAATTATTTACTATCGATTTGAAGGACTATAATCCGAATAGCAAGAAGTTTTATCGTCCGTCAGTTCGCGGAATTATTATTAATAATGATGGTAAGGTGGCAATGATTTATAGCCAAAAAAGTCATTTCTATAAATTTCCTGGCGGCGGAATCGAAGGCAACGAGACGCACCTTGAAACTTTAGCTCGCGAAATCAAAGAAGAAACTGGTATGTCTTTAATTCCAGAATCCGTAAAGGAATTTGGTGAAGTCTTGAAGATTCAGAATGGTGACGAGTCTGGTGAGAATATTATCCATATCCAACAGAATTATTACTATACATGCAAAGTTGAGGATGAAATTGGCGAGCAGAATCTTGAAGACGGCGAAAAGGCCTTAGATTTTGTCTTGAAGTTTGTGTCAATTGAAGAGGCTATTGCTACTAACTCTGTCTTCGAAAGTGATAATGCGTTTGAGAAGCAAATAGTCGAACGTGACAAGCGCATTCTTGAAATGCTAGCGAGTCGGGTCCGCTAATCTTAACTATAATAAATCAATCTGAATCTGTTTTCCTTTTTCGCAATGCCTGTAGAAATCGAGACACGACAAGCTCTTCTGGGTTGCTCGTATTCGTATATTACAAGATTCTTCGAGTCATACTTTCCGCCAAGTTCGTTTGTTATAAATATGTCGCAAATGTTATAAAAGCTGAACTTCGGAACTTTGGACTTTATAAGGATTTATATTCTTTACTGAGTAAAACATTTAGGCTCGTAGTATTAAGGGTTACAATACGAATATCTTTGTCAAAAGCTTTTATGCTATAACTATATATATATGGAAGGTGCCAAGGGTCTCA
>CAMYZS010000029.1 GCA_947303945.1 uncultured Candidatus Saccharibacteria bacterium
AGAGCCTATCTTTTTGTTAGCTAACTATGTTGCAAAGGTGCTGAACGGTCTACGTCCGTTCAATAAGCCACATTGGCGCGTAGATGTGATTATTTTTGAGATGCTATTACGATGCGTTCGTAAAAGATATTGAGTTGATCGAAAGGGGTGGCGCAATGATGCGAAGTGTTATATGTGGCGCGCTGTATAGAGAAGGTGGTGCGGATATAGTTTTCGTGATAGTGGATATTTTTGGTCGTAAAAAAGCCCCGTTTTTGATCGGGGCTTTTTGTAAGACTATCTTTATTCGCCATAATACTCTTTCCAGAACGGATGTTCGTCTGGATAGATATTTTTAAGGGTTTCTTCGATGATCTGAAGGTCTTTTGCTTTAATGCGCTTGGATAATTGTAGACCTTCGTGTCCTTTTTGGGCGAGGTCACTAATCGTCTTTATTCCGTCTCGACGAAGCCCATTATAGCATCTGACGTTTAGCTCCAACTCGTCTATGGGACACGTGTTCCGGCCCCATGCAAGAAGTCTTTCTTTAGCCAGTGCTTTTTCCGCTTCTATAAACCTGTCTCTCGCACGCTCCTCTGCTTCAAAAATTTTGAAATAGTTTTTGAGGAGTTCCTCTCTACTATAGGTCACAAATTCAAAGTTTTTACTAAACATGGGGTGGCGAAGTCGATGGATTGCCGTTTGCACGATCTGTTGAGCTCGGTTTCCACTCACGAGGAGATATGATTCTCCTAGCTGCTTGTAAGTCATGTGGTATCTGGGGTCTAGTTCGTAAGTCATGGGATATTCGGAGCCTAGTCCGAAGTATTTCCTGATGGCGAGCCCAAGGTTCGACGTGTTTGCTTTGGCCATATCTTCTATGGCTTTATTTATATTGCACTTGACAAAATCAGGGACAATATACTCGCCTTTTTCAGGCTCTCCGTACATTTCTTTTAACAGAGCTACGTATGGATCGTACTGCTTGTACCATTCTTCCGCCGTTTCTTGAAAGTGTTCAAAATACGACGACAGTATATACCAGGGAGACAGCATTTCGTAGATCTCGATTGCCTCCTTTACTCCTATGCCTTTGATGCTCTGGAGTGGCGCTTTCTGTTCCAGTGCAATGATATCCCCTACACAACAGAGCCCATGTTTCACGAGGGCCTGCTCCGTCTTCTTGCGAAACGGAATCCATTTGATTTTGATAGACTCGTCTTTTCCGTCAAAATCGTTGAATTCCTGACGCAGCTTTCTTCTGGCACTATCGAGCGCCTGTGCGACGTCGGCGTCGGTAGTGACGCTTCCTGTACTATTGCTGATTTTCTCAGCGATTTTCTTTGTATTCTTTTCTGCTGACTTATCGTGTAATCCGTAATAATATGCGACAACGTTTTTTTCGATCTTGCTCATTCTATCGATGACGTGTTTTACCATTGTCGCCCCGCAATCAAGGTCAAGTATGCGAGTGCTGCACGGACAGTCAACAAGTATTTCTGTATATCTTCCCATTCTTTCCCTCCTTAGAATGATAGTCTTTTAAAGGACAATAACTAGCGTATGATACAATATATTATATGCATTGTCAAGTTATTTTAGTCATGCCTAGATAATCTGTATTTCTGAGTTAGAGATGGTATAATGAGAGAATGAATAATTGCTTAATTGGATTTAGTATGAGCATTGGCCCTCGGGCCTAGATTTCTTGTGACTCTAAGAGCAGCAAAGATGGGGATTAATTAAGCATAGGGAGATAATATGGCAAAAATGGAAGATATTGTAAGTTTGTGCAAACGTCGCGGCTTTATCTGGCAAGGATCAGAAGTTTATGGTGGCATGGCGGGAACTTGGGACTTTGGACCACTCGGTGTATCTTTGAAGAAAAAAATTATGGATGCTTGGTGGAAGTATTGGGTGGAAGATCGCGAAGATATGTACGGTGTCGACGCGGCGATTATTATGAACCCACAGGTTTGGCGGGCGTCTGGGCACACGGAGACTTTTAATGACCCATTAGTAGAGTGCAAGGAGTGCCATAATCGTTTTCGCGCCGACAAAATTGCCGATGGTGTTTCCGAGAGTGTTACGACTGAGGAGTTTCAAGCTCTAAAGATAAAATGTCCGAATTGCGGTAAGGTGAACTGGTCGGAAATTAAACAATTTAACGGCATGTTTAAGACTAGTGTTGGTACGGATCCGGACAATGTCGCATATTTGCGGCCAGAGACTGCGCAGGGTATTTTTACGAATTATAAGAATGTAGTTGATACGATTTATCCAGATTTGCCGTTTGGTATCGCGCAGCAGGGGAAAGCTTTTCGTAATGAGATTTCGCCGCGTGATTTTATCTTTCGTTCGCGCGAATTTTCACAGATGGAAATTGAATATTTCGTTGATCCAGAAACATGGGAAGAGCATTTTGATAAATTGTTGGCCGGATGCCATGATTTCCTTGAAAATAAGATGGGTCTTGATAAGAAAAATATTCACGATTTAGATGTACCGGCGGAAGACCGTGCGCATTATTCAAAGCGCACGATTGATATTGAATTTGACTACCCAATTGGGCGCGAAGAATTAATGGGGATTGCTTATCGTACAGATTTCGATCTCGGCAACATTCAGCGCGAAAGTGGCAAGAACATGGAGTATATCGTGAAGGGTGGCGGCAAGCGATTTATTCCGCACGTAATCGAGCCTTCGATGGGTGTAGAACGGCTTGTGATGGCGGTTTTGTGTACTGCATATGAAGAAGATGAGGTGAATGGCGAAAAGCGTACGCTTCTGAAGTTGCCAGAAGATTTGGCGCCATATCGTTTTTGCGTTTCGCCACTTTTGAAGAATAAGCCAGAGCTTGTTGAGAAGGCCAAAGGTGTTTATGCGGCGTTGCGCAAGAAATATGGTAACGTAACTTGGGATGATTCGGGTAACATCGGCAAACGTTATCGCAAGCAAGATGAAATTGGAACGCCAAAGTGTATAGTCATAGATTTCGACACGCTTGAGGATAATACGGTAACGGTGCGCGATCGTGATACGACTGAGCAGGTACGCGTAAAGATTGAAGAGTTATAATCTTTGAGTAAAGAATGGTGGTGGAACGTTTTGTGAGAATGCGGGGGTTTCATGGCTTACAGATTATTGTAGTATTAATGTTGTTTTTTGGTGCAAGTCTATGTTATGGCATTCCTTATGTTGATAATTTAAGAAAGAGTCGCATTTTGCTAGAAGAGGTAAGCTCAGCGAAGCAGATTGAACTTGAGAAGGTTTTTGAGGCTGAACGTGCTAACGGTGGGTGGGCGCAAGGTTTTACGGTGACGGATAAATACTTTATTGTCGTTACAACTGCAGGTAATGGTAACAATGTATTGACGGCGTATGATAAGAGTACATTCAAGGTAGTTAAGTCTACAAAGTGCGATATTGGGCATGGTAATGATTTGACTTATAACGAGAATACGGGTGAGATTCTAGCTTTAGGCGGGCCCGATAATACAATAAAACATTTTGATGCAAATACATTAAAAGAAATTCCGAAGAAACAGTTAGAATTGGGAGTAAATATGATGCCCGCAGAGAATACAAACTCAATTGCCTATGATTCTGATTTAGATGAATACTATATTAGTTCCTCAAAGAATAATATCAGAATTTGGAATGGAGGTTTTGTGGCAACAAATAATAGTTTTGGGATTGAGTCTCCATTTAACCTTTATCAGACCATTTCGTACCATAAAGGAAATATTTATTATGCTAGAGGGTGCCACGTAATGCGTGGTGTCTGTCAGCAGGAACCTATGGGAGATGAGGAATGGGGCGAGGAATATGCGCCATCGACTGGTGCAGTGATAGTTTATGATGCACAGACTGGTCGAAAAGATTCAGTTTATTATATTCCGCCAACAGATGAGCAAGATAGATATTATGGAGAGTTTGAGGGTACGTCGGTTGATGAAGGGAACGAAATATATTTTCTTTATTCTTCATATGGCGATGACTTGCCTTCGGTAGGGAAGGGCGGAACTTTTGTGGTTTTTCGCTTATCGAGGGCAAATAGCGTTGAAGGTAATGCTAAGCTGAGAAAAATGCTTAATAGAAATAAATATGAGTATATGGTTGAGCCGAAGGTCAAGTCATTGCGGAGATAGGAGGGTTATTATCGGTGGGGGTTATTCTTTGTTTTCTCAGGCTTAAGGTTGGGGGTTGATTTAGTGGTCTTTTGATGCCTAGCTTGAGGTTCTTTCTCCTTTGGCTTGGGTGCAAAATTGGGGAAGATAGAATGAAGTTGGCTAACGAGTTTATGACGAGCGTGACGACTAAAAACTTTATCGAGCCAGCCTGGATTTGGTTTAGAGTTCTTTGTGGTGATTATTTCAACAACATCACCTTGTTGAAGTTTCGTTTTGAGGTCGACCATTTTCCCGTTAACGATTGCGCCAGTACATTGCGCGCCGATCTCGCTATGGAGGCGATAGGCGAAATCGAGTGGCATTGAACCTTTTGGTAAATCGATAATATCGCCTTTTGGAGTGTAGACAAAGATTTTGTCAGCAAAGAGATTAAGCTTTAGTTTGCGTCGATCGATTTTTTCACCAGAAGCAAGCTTGGCGGCGGATTCTTGAAGCTCTCTAATCCAGAGAAGGTTTGATGGAAGTTTGCTAACGCGCCCTTCGGTATAGGCAGAGGTGAGTTTTTGTTCATTATAAAAGAAAGTGGCGGCAAGACCGCGCTCGGCATAGTCGTGCATCTCGGAAGTGCGAATTTGGAATTCGACGATTTGTTTGTCGTTGGTTATGACGGTGGTATGGAGGGACTGATAGCCATTTTGCTTAGGCATAGCGATATAATCTTTGACGCGGCCGTCCATTGGCTTGAAAAGAGAATGAATAATGCCAAGGACTAGGTAGCAGGTCGTGGTGTCCTCAACAATGAAACGGAGGGCAATAATATCGTAAATGCGATCAATATTCTGGTCATACTTGGCAAGTTTCTTGTGGAGTGAATAGATAGATTTAACGCGGCCGTCGCACTTGTATTTAATGTGTTCTTTTTTGAGTGCTTGTTCGACGGCTTCTCGGGCAGCCTTGAGCTTTTTATCTGCCTTTTTGAGGCGGTCGGCGGTAAGTCTTTTGAGTTCTTCGTAACGCTTTGGGTTGACATACATGAAGCTTGTTTCTTCGATCTCGACGCGGACTCGTCCCATCTGGAGACGGTCGGCGAGCGGAGCAAACACTTCGAGTGACTCACGGGCAATTTTTTTCTGTTTTTCTGGCGGTAGGGCGCCGAGCGTACGTAGATTATGAAGACGGTCGGCGAGTTTAATAATAAGTACACGAATATCTTGGCCGGTAGCGATAAGAAGCTTAAGGAGGTTGTCGCCGGTTTTTGGCAGGTATTGATCGAGATCTTTCATGCCAGAGCGGGCTTTACTGAGCTTAGTGACACCATTGACGAGAAAAGCAACGTCTTTACCGAATTGGTCTTCGATTTCTTTGAGTGTAAGGGGGGTGTCTTCTACGGTGTCATGTAAGATGCCGGCAATAATAGTGTCCTCGTCCATATTCCACTCTTCGAGGATTTTCTTGACTGCGAGTGGATGAATAATGTAGGGTTCGCCTGTCTTGCGAAGTTGACCTTCGTGAGCCTTGGTGGCGATTTCGATAGCCCGCTTAATTCGTGGTGTCGTCTTACTCATATATTTAGTATAATATATCCCAAGATGAGGCAGTTGAAAATTCATGGTATATATCAGCATTATAAAGGTGATTGTTATATTGTTGAAGGTCTAGCTAGGCACTCGGAGACGGGAGAAGAAATGGTAGTTTATCGTCAGCTATATGGCGATAGTGGTCTTTATGTGCGGCCAAAAGAGATGTTTTTATCGGAAATTGATCATGACAAATACCCGAACGTAAAGAGGAAATATCGTTTTACTTTGCGAAGAATCAAAAGTGTAAGGGAATGAAATGAAAATTTATTCATGGAATGTAAATGGCTTAAGGGCAGTTTTGAAAAAAGGGGCTTTGCAGAGTTTTATTGATGAATATGAGCCGGATATTTTGTGTCTTCAAGAGACGAAGGCGAAACAGGGGCAGGCCGAGGTGGATTTGCCGGAATATGAAGAAATTTGGAATTCAGCCGAGCGGGCCGGCTATTCTGGAACGGCGATTTTTACAAAAGTAAGGCCGCTTTCGATAGTTTATGGGTTTCCGCCAGAGATTGAGGCAAAAATTGATGGTTGGGAAGATGAATTTGGCGACGCGCGCAAAGAAGGGCGTGTATTGGCGGCTGAGTTTGATGATTTTTATTTAATTGACGTATATGTTCCAAATGAAAAGGACGATTTAGGGCGACTGAAATATCGTGAACTCGTGTGGGATCGGGCATTGCTCAATTATATGCAAGAACTTGACAGAAAGAAGTCGGTGATTGTTTGCGGCGATTTTAATGTAGCGCATGAGGAAATTGATTTGGCGCGGCCGAAGCAGAATGCGGGGCATGCGGGCTTTACGAAGGAAGGCCGTCAGGGCATGACGAATTACTTGAGCAATGGCTTTATGGATACATGGCGTACATTTCATCCAAATGGTGTTCAATATTCATGGTGGTCATATCGTGGCGGAGCGCGTGCGAAGAATATAGGTTGGAGAATCGATTATTTTCTTGCATCCGAGCGTTTACGAGAGCGTATTGTGGGGGCGGAAATATGCGACGAAGTGATGGGGTCTGATCATTGCCCAATTTTATTGGAGTTGAGCGATGAATGATTATGATTACTGGAAGAAACAAGGAACTCAACCGTTATATCCAGAGGTAGATTTAGATCGACCAGAGCAACGAAAATTAGCTGGAAAAGTTTTGATTATTGGCGGAAATAAGAATGCATTTTTCACGGTAGTAAGTGCAATGGCGGCGGCAAGTAAGAACGGTGTTGGAGAGGCGCGAGTTTTGATGCCGTCTTCGATGAAAAACCAAGTACCAATTACGCCAGATGTGTATTTTGCGCCGGCCGAAAAGGGCTCTGGCGCTTTTGGAAAAGAGTCAATAAACGAGATGCTTCTTCAGGCGAGTTGGGCGGATGCCGTGATAATCATTGGCGATATTGGTAGAAACGCTGAGACAACATTGGCGCTGGCGGATTTTTTGAAAACTTGCGATAAGCCAGTTTATTTAACGCGTGACGCAATCGATGCGGCGATGCTAGGGGTAGCTGATTGGAGTATTAGGACGGCTAAAACAAGCTTATTATTGACTTTGCCGCAATTGCAGAAATTATTCCGTACCTTATATTACCCGAAAGTGATTAGCTTATCTATGCCTATGAACCAATTGATTGAGGCTTTACATAAATTTACATTGAGCTACTCGATGGTTTTAGCTACCTTCCATAATGGTCAGATTGTTGTGGCGCAAAAAGGGAACGTAGTTACACAGGCATTGACGGATACGAAGTGGACGCAGTTGACGCTTTGGGCTGGAACATTGTTGGTGCAGATGGTTCTAGTGGACTTATGGAATGTAGCAGTAGATGCGTATAAGTGTTTCGCGACAGCTTTGTTAATTGGTGATAAATGAAAGGGTGGGGTATAATGTGCTTATGAATAATAATGAGTCTACTACCACTAAAAAGAAAACGCATTTATGGAAAATATTTTTGTACGCGACGATTGGATTCTTTTCGCTAGATGTGGTGATTGGTATTATATGGGTATTATTTGGTTTTTCTTTTGGCGAAACATGGTTGCCCTTGTCTTTGGGGAAGATTGCGTCAATTAGCTCGATTCTTGGGTTATTTAGCCTTTTGACGATGAATAATGTTTTGCGCTTCGAAGGTGGAAAAGTGGCTAAGGTTATTGCTATTATAGCAATCGTGATAAATTTAGTTTGGTCTATTGCGTGGTTGTTGATCGTATGTGATTGCTTCGATGGACTGAAGGCTGATTGCGATTATTCGGGTATATTTCACCATGATGCTTGCACGGAGCCGTATGATAATGCGATAAAGACTAGTTGGAGGACGGTTGGTGACGGAGTGGTTCTTTCGGTATTCTTTACAACTTTGGCGAGTTATTTGAGTATTAAGAACCGTTCAAAAATAATTATGGCGATTAGAGTAGGCGCTTTAGTGAGTGGCGGAATATTGGCATTTTATTTAATTAAATGCATTTCGACTGGCGATTATAGCATGGATAGCATAACAGGGAAAATGCTTGCAATTATGAGTATCGTTTATGTGTTCTGTATTGTCTTGACGCCGATATTAATACGAGCGCAAAAAAAGAAAAAAGGACAAAATGAAATGGTCAACAAGGGAGATGACGAAAACTCTGAAGTAAAACTGCGCGAGAAGATTGAGAAGGAAGTTCGCGCGCAGATTGAAGCAGAGAATAAGGCTAAAAATAACTAATAGTAGTTTGGTAGCTCTGGGGTTATTGGCAGTCGGTTGAGACTAGGTATTTGTCGTCTAGTATGTAGACACTGATACTGTCGCCTTTTTCATTACCGTAGTTCGTCCAGTTTCTTGCGCCTTTGGCTGGTGGCCCAGTGGTGTAGCTTTCGGTTATTTGGCCGCAACCACTTAGAGCGATGTAGTCTACGATATTCTTTAGCTCTTGATCTGTGATTGCGCGAAAAGATTCGTCGTCTTGGAATTGTTTTTTGATGATGGCGGCATTTGCTTCTTTTGCAGATTTTGTGCCGGTTACTTTATACTTTGTCGCTGCTCCGCCAACTATCTCCCCTTGTGGGAAGATAATATCAACGGTGATACCGTCAGTGCTGGTCGTGCTAGTGAGGTTAACGACAGTAATAATGATAGCTGTTAGGATTAGTGTTCCAATAACACCGATGGTAATATAAAAAGGCTTGTAGTTTTTCTTATGCTTTCTCATGAGATTATTTTAACTTTTAGATAAGCTAAAATCAATAAATGGAAATATTGAAGTGACCTTATGTAAGCTTTGGCAAACCTTGGTTTGTAAAGTTTGAGCTGTAATTAAAGTCGATATACAACAAAAAATCCCACAAAGCCTGTGGCTTTGTGGGGGTGTTGGGGGTCAGTAAGATGATATTATCGCATCGACGATGCGACAATCTCCGTCGAGATATGTCCCGTAACCGCGGTAAATTGTATTGCCACATATTATAATGCCTCCGGCGACGGTTCCCCGCAGTATGACGGATTCGTCCGAAATCACTGCGTGTCCGCTGATGAGCGTACCGCCCATGGTCCCAGCGATAATGGCGCGATCGCGGACGAGAGCTCTGCCCGCCACTCTAGCATGCTTGCCAAATACGACGGAGTCGTCTGCTATCCAGGCCTCATTGTTGAAATGCGAGAAGTTAGCCTCGGTTTCGATGAAGCCGCCGAGGTCGCCGGCTTTGACGCCATGGCGAGGGATGTTGCAGAGAGCGCGAATGCGGTGCACCTCGTGTCCAAGAGTGGCAAGAGGGTGGTTCTTTGCACCCGGAGAATAGTCGACGAACGGCAGTGAAAAGCCGTAATCGCCAGTGCGGGTTTTCCATCCGTACTTTTTGGCGTCTTCAATTCCGAGGACGCCCTGGTCGTAGACGATGGCTACCTGGTCTGTAACTTCATATTTTCTCATCATATTTTTTCCTCCCCATTTTAAGGATCAGTATTTCCCATGCATACAATATGTGTTTTATATCATAAACATCTTGAAATGTCAATAGCGGCACCTGTGGACTGAGCATTGGTGGGTGTATTTCTATAGGTGCTCTTACGCCTTGAAGCATTTTGCTACATTTATTCCATGAAAAACCACTCTCCGTAGAGAGTGGCATAGGGCCTCGATTAGCAGCACCTTTGATCTACGAACTCTTCGTAGAGATTCTTTTTGGGGGCTTTTCTATCATCGTAGCCAGTGCAAAATTCTCGGTAAACGGGCAGGCCGCGCTCGATTGCATACACGAACATTTTCATCCTCACGAAATCTTCACGGTCAATGTCGATCACTTCTTCGTAGAAATCGGCATCCCCAAAACGCTCTTTCAAAGCCGCCTCGCCAGCTTTCACGAAGCCGTCGGCATCCCGTTTGTCTACCAAGAAATTGTAGGTGCTGCATCCCCAGTAGTCCTCAAAGTCGTAGTCACCTATCGACACTAGGACGGCATCTACGGGTACGCATAATGCGGGAAACCTAAGTCCCTCGAAGAAACCGCCGAGTTCATCATTGTATCGATTGCGATATTCTTCGTTGTCGGGTTCATCCTCGTCGTAGAAAGCGTATCGCAGATCTTCCAACTGACAAGCTGCGCTTATAACTTTCTTTGCGAACTCTTCACCAATGCTGTCGAGTAAGGGTGTCTTCTTATAGGTATTAGTAGCCATAACTAAATGGCCTCCTTTAAAAAACTATTTGGGTAATTCTGAGAAATGCCCTATCGGGTGTTTTATATCACAAACATCTTGAAACGTCAATAGTAACGTACGGTAGATACATAGGTGTATGTCCATTGACTTCTTGCAGCACCTATGCTGTAATGTGTATAGGTAAACTAGCCGCAGATAGGTTTACGCAACTTAAGAGTGCTATATTGTCGCAGAAATTAAGGAGGAAATAGTATGGGGTTCTGCTACGACAAAAACTATAAAAAAAGCTTGATACTAGATAGGTACCTGGGTAAATGTCCGCCAAAAGACGATATGAAGTATCGCCAGTTAGATGAAGCGGATAAATCGATGCTTCGCAGTATCGAAGAAACGCGAAAGAATTTCGGCCGTCTGATCACGGAATTGTTGGCAATCCGACAGATTCTTGATTATTTAGACGCCGCCGAGCTACACTGTCTTGCTCAAAATTTCCTTGGAATAATTGCATCACTTCAGAGACAGCGGGATAAGCTCTTAGTCCTTAAGACGACTTTCTTGGCCGTTCGGCCTTGTGAGGAAGAGCTAGCCGAAATTGAGCGATTCTTGACGGCACATTCGCAGAATCGTATCAATTATATCCAGGAAAAGGTTATTCCGTGGAATCTGGAATACTCCCCGATAAAGGAGTATTTGGAGATCCGACAGAGTAAGGACTTTCGAGAGGAGCTATATGAGTGGTTCGGCGATACTGAAACTATATTCTACACAAGTAGAGATAATCCAAAAGAAATTAAGAAGTATGCAGAGCATATTGCTAAGACTGTCAGCGATGCTGGCAGGATGGATGAATACAAGCCCAGAGTTAAAGAATATGCGACTCGTCGCGGAGAAAAAGAAACGAAAGCAAAGAATGAAAGAGAAAGCGAGAAGCTGGCGAAAGAACGGGTCTTATTGATGCGGGGAATGGATGATTTTCACAGGGCATTTAATAATTCCGTGAGCATGCTGGTAGGTGATGAACTTATTGGTATAGGGAGTAGAACGGTCGTGTGGAAAATTAACGAACATGGACGCAGTGCGGTGTTTGTGCTGTGCTGCTACATCTATAATGGTCGCTGCATGTATCGCTACCTGGGGGAAAACAATTCGATTGTTAAGACTTTTTCTTCGGCCTGCGCTTTCAAAAACATAGCGGCAGCCTCAGAGGCGAAGAGCCGAATAGAAGTTCAGTATCCTAGCTGGGTATTTAGTATAGCGACACTCCCTGAATGAAAATGTACCTTTTTAGCTCGGGATGCGGCTTCCTGAGCTAAATTTTACTTTATTACTATCCTAAGACGGCTATTGGAAGCCTACAAAGCGGTGTAAGACACCGCTTTTTTGCTATCGGAAAACCGCTGACCACGCGCGATAAATCGAGAAGAACAAGTATACTTCATATCATACTACAGCCGTCTTATAAATCGCTCTGGTGGGGGCGAATTGTCCAAGTATTAACAAACGGAAGAAATCATCTTTAACATACACCCTGCGAGCACAGCTCGCAACCCCCGCAGAATGTTGCGGGGGGTTTCTTTTTTTGAAAAAACCTAGACCAAATTGTTTAGGGTATTAACAAAAACATGACCCGGAGGTCATCTTTTCGTCGTTGGTGGGCGAGGAGGGAC
>CAMYZS010000030.1 GCA_947303945.1 uncultured Candidatus Saccharibacteria bacterium
TATCTACAGTTTAGAAGACTGCCTTTTTTGTTGCAAAGGTATTGATGGATTACGAAGCGGTTGACCAAATGCTGGAAGTATGATATTGTTAACAGCGGAAACGGCGCTGATTGCTGTTTTCGGTTGCATTGTCCTATTGCACATGGAGGTACTTTTATGTTCACTGTTCTCGTAACTGGTGCTCTGTTTTGGGCTTGCAAGCTCGCATTCCCGACCCACATCATGATCGAAGGCTTCTGGGCTCTGGTGCTGTCAACGATACTGTTCTTCGTTGCAGACTACCTGATCAGTCTCCTCATTTGCGGACTGATTATGGGAGCCATGATACCGTCTCTATTCACGAAAGAAGTATATGGCGCCCAGGTCCTGACAACCATCGTCCTGTTCGTCGCACTGCTGCTTACCGGCATGTTCGCGATCCTGCTGATGAGTAGATATCTGCCCGGATTCTGGGTCGATGGCAAACTGACAGCATTCCTGCTTTCGCTGATCCCCACAGTGATTTCGACTATAACCAAAACAGAGTGAAGCGGCAGATAAGAACGATAAGGGTGCGCCCTGGCGCATTCTGGGCCCCCGCCACTGGTGGGGGCTTTTTGATATCTAACATTTACAATATCTAACAGATATGCTAAAATAAACCTAATATGGCAAAGAAGAATAATTCCAAGCGCAAGCTTGTTGGATTGGTGTCCGATGAGTCCGGTATTCGCCTTTACTATACTAAGAAGAATACCATGAACACCCCAGGCAAGCTTAGTCTTCGCAAGTATGATCCAGTTTTGCGCAAACATGTGATCTTCACCGAGACGAAGAAAAACCTTGGTCGCAACGAAGTAAAAGAAAAGAAGCGCTAAAAATATGCCCCAACTCGAGAGGGGCATATTTTTATAATGAAAACCATGCTGCTTGTGGTAAAATAAAACTATAAATAGGAGAGAAAATAATGGATAATTCCATCAATCTGCAGCAGGAGTCGTCGGCCCCCAGTCCAACTAAAAACGCTAAATCTAATAAAGGTTGGATGGTTGTCGCAATTGTTTTGATTTTTTGCGTGGCCATCCTGGGCATAACCGAGTTCTTGGCATATCAAGAAATTACCAAAAAAGACAACAGGATTACAGAGTTAACGTCTCAGCAGAATTCCGTAACACAAAAAGAGGATCAGACCGAACATGAAGAGGTGGAGACTCCCGCCGACGAAAAAACAGAAAAACCCGTCGATAAAGAAATCGAAGATGATACTACGGATAAGATAAGTATAAATCTCGACGAACTCAAAGAACAAGTCATAAGCGATTCTGGCATACCAAAAGATTTAATCGTTATCAATGATCAGGTTATCATGACGCAGAGCAGTCAGAAGTATATAGTCGTCAATATGTCGTACGGTTCGAAGAAAGGCTCAAGCCAAAGAGGTATATATTATAAAGAAAATAATACTAATGGTAAATGGAAGCAAATTTTTAGTGGCCATCAAATACTATGTTCTGGTCTAAGCAGTGAACAGAAGACAGTACTTAAAGGGCTAGTATACTGTGTCGAAAACGGTGGCGGCACATCCATGATTGGCGAATAATAAATAATAATATAATCGGAGATTTTACAAAAATGCAAGATTCGTTCGATGAACGCATAAAAGGCAATGCGCCAGAAACGGTTAAGTCAAGAGGTGGCAAAGGTTGGATGATTTGCTCAATCGTCTTATTGGCCCTACTTGTAGGTGTTAGTGTATATGCAATTATCGCAACCGTCGGAGATAAAAAGACCAATTGTACAGGCGGAGAAGTCGTCGAATCTGGTTCTGGTGCTGATTCTATAAAAAATCTTCAAATGGAGGTTGCCGCGAAGGAAGAAAAGCTCAACAAAATTAAAGAAGTTGTAGGTGCGAGTAGTATCGACGAGCTAACCCCAGAGCTCGTAAAGAGTAAGACGTATGACTCTGGATATATCTATCTGCCAGAAGCAGGATTAAAATTTAAAATCCCGAGCGGCTTAAAAAGCGTAAGTTACCAGTATAACTGGAGAACCAAAGGCTTTTACATTTGGGCTGTACCAAGCGGATTTCAGTATTATCCAGATTTTGTGGACCCAGATTTGAATAGTGGAAGTCTTGGCGCCGTCTCAGTTATTAGCCTAAAAGAAGCCGAAAAGCAGAAAAAATGTGAAGAAGGCTCAGTATATACAAATGGGACGTGCCGCAAGTATGCCTTTAAAACCGACATTGAAGATTTAGTAATATTCTATACCCACCCCCAAGCAGTCTACTCTACGGATAGAAACGTAATCAAAGACGAGCAAGACGCTGTCGAAAAGCTCAAGTCGGCGTTAACGGATAAAAACAACTACTCAAAAATCTAGAATCTCATAAAAAATCTCCCCTTAATCAAAGGGGAGATCTTTGTTTAATAAGACTAGTTGTAATTGTTCTCAACTAGAATGCTAGGACCCATCGTGGTAGAAATATATACGGATTTAACGTATTGGCCTTTAATAGTTGCCGGTTTCTGGCTCTTGAGGCTGTCGACGAAGGCATTAATGTTTTCCATTAGCTTGTCTGCGCCGAAGGAAATTTTACCAAGTCCAACATGTACGATGGCTTGCTTATCTACGCGATATTCAATTTTGCCAGCTTTCGCTTCTTTGACGGCTTTTTCGATGTCCATAGTTACGGTACCCGCCTTTGGGTTAGGCATAAGCCCTTTTGGCCCAAGGAGACGCGCGTACTTGCCGAGCTTTGGCATGTATTGTGGGGTAGAAATTAGAACGTCAAAATCAAGCTGTTCCTTATCTAGGCGCTTAGTGAACTCTTCATCTTCGGCAATATCGGCGCCAGCAGCTTTTGCAGCTTTCGCTAGGTCAAGCGGCGCAAACACGGCTACGCGGACATCTTTACCGGTGCCAGCTGGGAGCGTGACAGTGGCGCGAATATTTTGGTCGGCCTGGCGTGGATCGACGCCTAGTCGAAAATGCATCTCGAGCGTGGCGTCAAACTTAACTGGACTAGTAGCAATAGCGAGTTTTACAGCCTCCTCTAAGCTATATGCTTTACCTTTTTCGACTTTTTCATTCGCCTTACGATAATTCTTGCCGCGGCGCTCGAGTCTACTTCGAGTAATTGGCCTTGGGCCAACTTTCTTTTCTGGCTCGGCGGCCAACTCAGCCTTACGCGCCTGGCGCTCAGCCTCTGCTTTAACTTCTTCGATATGTTTTTTAGACTTTTTGCCAGCTTTAGCAAACTTTTCTTCAACTGGAGTTTCGGCTACATTTTCTACTGCGGTAGTCTCAAGAATTTCTTCTTTGGCTTCTTCTTGTTTTGCCATAATATATCCTTTCGCGGTACATACGAGCTATTTTGCTCTCCCGACCTTATTAAAACTATTAGAGTAATTATAGCATAGCATAAGAGAATAATCAAACCAACGACCAGGTTAGATGCCTCGCTTATGTTTCCTGGTGCTATGATATAATTAGTTTTGATTATGACAGAAATCGAAGGACATTCTATTCTTTCGGGATGCTCCAATGAATGGGATACGCTAAAAAGTCCAGATACTAGTAATGCGGAGGATGTCCAGGCTGAGCCAAGCGCATCCCAGAGGGGCGCCATTATTAGTGAAATTTTAAATGAATCCACTAAGCTGGAGCGATTAATTAATATTGTTATAGGGCGGTTATCGAAAAGTGGGAGTTTTGATTTCGAATCTCTGTCCAGCCAAGATAAGGAGGCGATCAATGAGTCGCCCTATTCGGTAGAGCAATTAATTCAATTTGCCAAGGAACGAATTTTTCACGAAAAATGCGGCGAAGCTCTCGCTTCCTTATCTGAATACAATACGGTAGAGGTGCCCGAAAAAGATAGAAATTTGGTAGATATCGTAATTGATAAACTATGCGAATCTCGCAGCCAATCGCGCGAACAATTACGAGACGATGCGACCAATTTTGCGTACGAAATATATTTTCCTTCTGTCAAGGAACGAGAGATAAGCGATATATTCGCAAACTCTATTGCAGAGTCTATTAGCGATGACGATATATCGGAATATATCGGTGCAGATATTGATAAAATACTAGAAAACCCAGATAATCTGGATCTTGCCCTAGATAATTTTGGGAAGTTATTCAATAAATGCTTAAATCTGCACGCTTCAGTAGAGCTCGAGGACGCCGCAGACGTCAAAAGCGTTGGGTATTATGACCCATATATGGACGAAGTCAAGATAAATGCAAGCCGCTTTGAAGCGCTAAGGGGCTATTTTAAAAAAAATCTAAAAAATAATGCTGAAGGCGCCGACTATTCGTCGTTATATATATTGGCTAGTTTTGCGACGGTCGTATCTCGCGAATTTATGCACGCCTATCAATGTGCTTATAAAGAACGACATGACGATGATCGAGCTCTAAAATATAGTATGAATCTTGCAAATTATGTCGAAATATCGAACGGTCCAGTAAATCATGAAGCGCAATTAATCGAACGAGAAGCTTCTGCATTTAGCGAGACGTTCAGGCGTAAGTTGATAGGATTTGTAGCAAATCGGTGGAGTGACCACTTGAATAACGAGGTCGGTCATGAACGCCATATGGATTTAGTGCTAGATGAAAATAAATATGACCAAAATCTTGCGCTTACCGCTGTTGGCAATAGGATATTTGACGGAAGGCCGCTATCATTATACGAAGCTTTACTTATTGAACGGAATGGCGGTTTCAAGAAAGTCCTCGCTCAAGTCAAAGAAATGAACGCAACTAATTTTAACGAGTATGAACTCATAAATATGCTCGACGAGAATGGTGGTAGATTTGCTGCATTAACGCCGCGTGAGTTGTCGGCGATTAGATGGATGTCTGACGCAGAGGGATATTCAAACATATATGATTTCATTAGCTTTGAGCACTTAAAACGCGACACGCCGCATCGGGAAGCGGTGAAAATAATATATCACGCAATGAGTAGTTCTTTAGTAGGGGCGGAAGATATTGATTATATGAAAGTTTTATCGCCAGACGATTACGAAGTCATTAAGGAGTATAATCTGGGCGAGCTTATATGGGACGCACGAAAATGGGCATATGCTCATTATAGTGACTCTATTATTGGTAGACTCTCTGGGCATGGCGAATACTCGGACCACATGAGTAAGGAAGAATTTGAGGGGCTACGCTATATTATAGATAAGTACGGCAGCGGAGAAGAAGTCGAAGCTAAAAATAAAATTCAGGGCATGATTAGCTCTATATATACTCCTAATGAAGAAGAAATATCTAATGATGAGCTTATAGCTGCCCGCTATGCTGAGTCTATAAGCGACGAAATGATAAAAACTGCAATTAGTGATTTATATGAGAGCGGTAGTATATCTAATTTTATTGAGAATGTTGCGCATATTGTAAAAAGTACATTGCCACTATCGGCGGACTTAGCTTATTATCGGATTAGCATAAACCGGACTCCGCCAAAAGAAGGGGAGGCATCCGCGCTAGGATCATGTGTGCATAAAAAGAGAGTAGTAAATATAAATATAACCCACGCGAACGAGCTATCTGCCGACATTGTAAATTTCTTTGAAGTTTTGGCTGAGATTATTGCTCATGAGCACTTTCATGCGTATCAGCATGTGAGTAAAAATCACGAATCGTCAGAGATTGCAATCAGACGCAATATAAATAAAAATAAGTATAGACCATCCGAGAATGGTCATCACGAATACCGAATGCAGCTAATTGAGCGCGAAGCGTACGCTTACGGTAAAGCTGTCTCAAAACGCTTCGCAGAGCATCTCGACGGGGGCGAACTAAGAAGGATATTTAAATGAACACAGAAATAATAAAAGACTATCTGCAAAAGAATAGTTCAATGTCGCCACAGTTTATTGAATATGTGTGTCAAAATATGGCGCACCATAATGATGTTGTTGAAGACTTCTGCGCCTGGATTCGGGCTGGCAATTTCGATTTTGAGCCCAAAACCGAGGTTGAGGGTTGGACGGCTAAAAGATTACACGAAAAGTTCCCATCCCTATCGGTGGCTGATATATTCATATCACTCTCAAATCTTTATGATAATCCGGAAAGCGAAAAAAGAATAATAGAGTCCGGCTTTGCGATATATTAATTACATTTGATATCAAAAAAAACTCCCTAAGTAGGGAGCTTTTTGATGATTAGTCGACCACCTCAACGCCCATTGAGCGCGCGGTGCCTGCGATTGTTTTGCAAGCGCCATCGATATCGATCGCGTTAAGTTGTTCCATCTTAGTCTCGGCAATCTCTTTAATCTGAGCCATCGTGATTTTACCAACCTTTTCGGTATTTGGTTTTCCGCTACCTTTATCAAGTTTGATTTTTTCGCGGATTAAATCATCTACTGGCTGACCGAGGCAAATCCAATCAAAAGTTCGATCTTCATAAACTTTGATATGGACAATCACGTTCTTGCCTGCATATTCTTTTGTTTTTTCATTGAACGGATTAATAAAATCCATCATATTAAGACCCCACTGACCGAGGGTGCTACCTACTGGTGGTCCAGCTGTTGCTTTTCCGCCAGGAATGCGCAACTTGAGGTTGCCAATGCATTTCTTTGCCATTTTAATATTTCCTTCTCCGACTTTGAAGCGCTTCGCCGGAAATTACGTTATATAACGTGCGTAACGGACTAAATTATACCTCAAAACCACATAAGATGCAATCAGAACTTGAGCAGCTGATAAAAATATGTTAAAAATAAGTATCGCAACTAGTGTTTGCTTTTTTACAATATAAGGAGGTGAAGCAATGAGTGTTTATAGCATTGCAAGCGAAGAGTATAGGGTTGCCATGAATGTGGCAAACCCAAGGCATTGGCACTGGATGCCGGTACCAGCAGCTGAGCTGTTGAGCAACGGACGCCGCGAGCAAATCAAGGAAGGATTGCTTTGTCTAGTTCACGGGGCATACGCCAACTCAAAGTTGGGGATAAAAGAAGATTCTCCCCAATGGGCAACGGCTTTTGGCCATATTGCAAAGCGAATCAGGAGCGAAAAGCCATTTCAGGAATTGTGCCCAACAACCGCAATTGTGTATGGGATGAGTGGAGATGAAGTACTTGACGCCGTCATACGTCACATTGCCCAGGCTATAGAATTGCGCGGCTCGACCTATGAAGTCTATTGCGAGGTCTTAGATGACCTAACTGAGGCAATTCTAAAGTCTGCTGAAATAATAGAACAGTAGTAGAATTCCTTGAACGTTATTAAATTGCCCCTCAATGAGGGGCAATTATGCTATGAATACCCAAACCTTTCTGATAGGTTTTAGAAATAGACAAAAGAGACCTTCTGTGGTCTCTTTTGTCCTGGGTTAGTCGTCAATCTTCTTAACCTGGAGCGCATCGAGCTCAACTGCAGTTTCGCGGCCGAACATCGATACTAGAACCTTGAGCTTACCCTTATTGGCATCAATCTCAGAAATTGTGCCTTCGAAGCCTTTGAATGGCCCGTCGGTGACGGATACGACTTCGCCAATTTCGTAGTTGACTGTGAATTTTGGATCTTCTACACCCATGCGTTTCTTAATTTTTTCGATTTCTTTGTTTGAAACTGGAGTTGGCTGCGTACCAGTCCCAACGAAGCCAGTTACGCCCGGAGTGTTACGAATGATATACCAAGTTTCGTCCGAAAGACACATCTCGACTAAGACGTAACCTTGAAAAATCTTTTTGTCAGCAACGCGACGTTTGCCGTTCTTAATCTCAATTTGTTTTTCTTTTGGAACGATAGCGTCAAAAATCTTATCTGCAAGATCTACGCTGCCAATACGTTGCTTGATGGAATCGGCGACCTTATCCTCGTATCCAGAATAGGTGCTAATAGCGTACCATGCGCGCGATCCATCGTAACGGTTAACTGCCATGTATTTGTTTCTCCTAAATATTACTTAATAGTTGATTAAAGATGAACGTAAAGAACGCATCGAGTAGCATGATAATTGCGGCGATTAAGAACACATAAAGGATGACTGAAAGCGTCATCTTCCATGTCGACTTACGATCCGGCCAGCGTACCTGGCGTACTTCGCGGAAAGAATCTCTAATATAGCGACCAACTGCTACGAATGGGCGAAAAAGGATAAATGTTTTCTTACCTTCCTTGGCGGCCTTTTTGGCAGCCTTCTTTTCGGCTCTTGTAGCTTTTTTGGCGGCCGCAGCCTCTTTGGCGCGGACTTTTTTATTCTCGCTATTCTTCGCTTTTACGGAGAGTTTGCGAGTAACTTCTGCGTCTCCGGACTTGTCAGCCTTACTCTTTGGGCCGTCGTCCTTTGCTTTAATTCTGGTTACGTTTGCCATTAATTACTCCCATTAAAAATAGTCCCTTCGGACTCTTGTCAAGAGTATAGCAAAGAATGCAGCTTTTTGCAAGTAAATAGCGCAAATGTTGCGACCATATGAGCAATTAAAAGGCTAGGGAGGCACCCTAGCCATAAGGACTACTGTTGCTTGAGATGGAGACAATACTCTTCCTCTAGGGCACTCGGGAACTTTAAGGCGTCTTCTGGCTTCGAATTCGCAAGAATATACCTATAGTATTGTATTCTAGCGATTGCGTCTTCGCGCTTTCTTAGCATGTCGTGTTGTTTATTGTTGTTACCATACCAGAGACTACCAACATTGGCCCCGCAGCACTTAGCGTAGCTTTTTGTAGCCGATTGCAATCGCGTCCAGCAACGTTGCTCGTCTTTTTCGGCCCGCTCGACATCAAATTTTAGGCAATCGACAAAATCATCTACCTTTTTTGCGTCAGTGTAGAGGTGGCCAATATTGTTTTGTAAATCAATAAAAGCATCCTCAGCGGTCACCTCGCCGTCTTTTAGAGATTTCACCTTTTTCGTTGCGTACGTGTTATCTCTAAGAAGATTCAGTAGTTCCTGGACGCTATTAAGATAGCGCAAAAAGCTTGTGCGGTAAGCATAGCGAAATTTAATAGGTACGTTCGACAAGATACCACCTCCTTACTAAGTCGATAATGGTATTATAGCACGATATATAAGCAAGGAGTCTGGTTTGCTACTAGAATAGATAGTTAAGATAATCGCGCATCATACGTGAGCCAGAGCATATGTCTAGGTAGGCTTTTAGCTCTTTATGAATCCAATACTCCAAATCAGCATCGTTGCTCCAAGTTTTCGTTGCGACCACCATTTGTTTGTAAAGGCTCTCTGTTTCTTGTTCTTCAGTCTTGCCGTCAATTGTAAGATAATTATCCGATGGCATATCAGCTACGCCACCATCGTGAGTCGATATTAGGAGCCCCATATTTGCAATATCTTTCATCCAACTCGTACCGCATGCCTCAAGGCCGACAATTGGTGTATTAATTGAGCTATTGGCTCCAAGAGACAAACCGAGACCAAGCTCTTCGTCGTAGTCCGGTAGATAATGTACGCGCTCGCGAAGCACTGAATGGCCATCTATCAAATGTAATACATTCATTAATTTAGTAAACATGTTCGAATCGCCCATATGTACGCGACCAGCTAAAATATAATGCGCGTTATTATCTAGGAGTATTTTTGCGAGCCGGTCGGGGTCATTAAAAGGCAGAGTAGGGCGCTTATAGTCTACGAAGCGACGCTTAAAGTCGAATAAGAAGGCATCTTCTGGAATATGAATTGGGTTGCCATATTGATCCGTGCGATGATGGAGGATATCATTCAGACGCCTGCGGCCAAGTTGTTTTAGTCTTCTAATGTCGTCTGCGGTAATCTTATCTACGGCTTCTTCGAATCCGCGCGCTGCTGGTAAATCGAAACGATTTAGAATCCCATGTTCGTGATAATAATCCATGATTTCTGGCAAAATCCAGGTACGCAAATGAATACCATTCGTAACGCTCTTAAACTTAATCTTAGCACCGTTTATGTCGCGGTAGTTCGCCACCCGAGCGTGAAGCTTTGATACGCCACTTCGGAGTTCGGCAATTTCGACCGTTGGAGTGGAAAGGCGAATGTAGCCATCTGTAAATTTATCCGACAGCCAGCGTCTGACGGCGACTGACTTAATATTCGGAAATACGTATTGCTCAAACTGACTGTAGCTAAAAGTAGCCTCGGCCGCTTGCACTAGAGTGTGGTTAGTATAGAGCGTATGCTTGCGTGTATATACAACCGCTTCATAGAAGTCCATTCCAGAGCTCACTAACTCATCTAAACGAGCGACTGCGGCGAAGAATGTTGCGACCTCATTAAGCTGGATAACAGCTGGACGCAAACCGACTTTCTTTAGTGCCTGGTATCCGCCAAAACCAAGCGCAACTTCCTGATAGAGACGGTGGTCCGAGCCAGACTCACCAGAATACAATTCGCCAAAATTCGGCTCAGTAATACATAAGAAGCGAGATGAGCCAAGCTGCTTTTCAACAACATCTAACTCTACACCGCTAGTGGCGGTTTTAATCTGAACCTTATCTACATAATTAAAGCCAAAGTCGTAATAATGGCGTTCCTCATGATAGTCAACTTGCTCCATGTTCTGCATTTTTTGGTGTGATTCCCAAGGATAAAACGGAGTTACGAGTACAAAAGGCACTTGTAATTGCTCGGCGACACGACGCATATCTGCGGCTAGAACACCAAGTCCGCCACCGCCACGAATACCATTTGACTTATCATAGGTTTCGATAGTCCAATAACAATAAGGACGGTTTACTGAAAGCTTATGCGTTAGCTTTTCGCGCTTAATAGCCTGATAAAACTCTTCCACTTCCTCAACTGAGTCAAGCGGATGATATGTTGCGTGATTTAATTGATTATTTTCCACCCTGAATCCTGTTTTGTTATTCTTATGCTTTTTCTATTTTATCATACTGTACATAAAATGGCTAACTTCGTGACGATTTTGCATTTTTAGCTAAGTTGTACTAAAATAGCTTAGACCGTTGGGGATTCGCCAAGTGGTAAGGCAGTGGGTTCTGGTCCCACCATTCGGGGGTTCGAATCCCTCATCCCCAGCCACGAAGAAATAAAAAACGCCCGCAGGGCTGTTTTTTGTTTCTTCGCTAACGGAGATGGACTCGCCTCTGGGGGTTCGCCCAATGCCCGGTCGCGTTAGTGACGACGGCGCATTGTTTATATCCCTCATCTCCATATCTAACAACAAAAAAATGACCGCGGAACGTTTCCGCTCCGCGGTTGAATGATACGACTTGCCGTCTGTTGGAGTGCATTACTTGATGATAACGCAATCCTTGTCGGCAGTAGCCACAAAATCGAGATCTTTCTGGCTGCCGTCAACGCGCACGGTCAGCGGAAGGCCATCGAAAACCACGTCGGGAATATCGACGTAGTGCGGCCCCTCGGTAGCTTTGCGCAGATGCTCGGCAGTGATGGTCTTATCCAAATAAAGCACGACTGCCGCACGCGCGCCGACGATTACGTAGGCAATCTCTTTGCGTTTGCCGTTTCCGGTGTCTGTCTCGATGCACTTCAGGACGGCCTGGTGAGTCTTGTCGGACTTTACGACCTGGATCATCAGCTCGCCGATATAGGTATCGATGTACCATTCGTCTCCGAGAGATATACCATTGGCGCCGAAGAAGTTCACGACGCCAGCGTCCAGAGAATAGTTAATGCCAGAAACAGAAATAGCGTTGTTTGCCATTGTAGTTGCCTCCTATGAATAAAGTCGTGTGCGGGTACATAAGCGATAGCCTGAATTAACTATAACTTCGTATTCAACCATAGCATATATCGGTGTATTTGTCAAGGGCATGATGAGACGAAAACACCCGGCTTAGTTAACGAATTTAGAAAGAACTAGAAACAAAAAAGGAACATTCCC
>CAMYZS010000031.1 GCA_947303945.1 uncultured Candidatus Saccharibacteria bacterium
ACCCACGACACCAAGCTTAAGAGGCTCGTGCTCTAACCAGCTGAGCTACCGGCCCTCACCGTTGTTAAATTATACAAAAGTTTTGGTCTTTTGGCAAGTTCGATTACGATTCGAGCGTATCTAGCTTCTTATGTTAAAATAGAATTAGATGAAAAAAGAAAAGAAATATTATCTGGATTTACTGGCCGTCAAAGAGTATGTTGACGACTTAATTAAATACTGCGAGCAACAGGCCAACGATTTACGAAGGAAAATTGAGCGGGATACTCAAAAGAACGAGCAACTTCGTTATGATTACCAAGAATTCGAATACCAGGAATATTATAATACTGGTTTGAATATCCGCATCTATGATAACAACATTAATACCGCCGACTACGACGATTTTGCCTCTTATCAAAACGCGAGTACTAATCAGATTTTTAACGATTTACGTAATCTTACGATTTCGTTGCATTTAAATTATCGTAGCGGCAAAAGTAGTGCAATGATTGATCATATTCATAATTTTGTAATCCGTTTTGAATCAAACGCGAGCTATTTTGAGTATGAACTTAGCAATACGGACGAGGAGTATCGCGACGTGCTCGATACTATTATAAAGAAATTAGAAGCCTTTCCAGCGGTGCGAACTATATTCTCAAAGAAAGCCGAATAGATGGAAAACACTCTTCAGGTTAGCGCAAACAATAAAATCATCGACCGAGAGATGATACTTGAGATAATTGACGCAATGCGCCAAGAGTTAGCCAAGTGCGAAAAAATCTATGAAGAAGAAAAGGCGAAAAACGAGCCGTTGAAATACGAGTACCAAAAATGGACCTTAAACCATTTTGATGGGAAGATAAAGTATACCATCTTCTTCATGGATAACAATAGTGTCACTTATGACGATTACGACCATTTCATAACCGTTTTTAAAAACAGAGTTTTTTCGATTCGACATCTCATTATTGACTACACGATATCCTACAATAAGGATGGTAAGTTTATATATAACTCGCTTAATCTTTCTGCGACTGAGGATCGCTTTGCGGTTAGCTCCAATTTCGCAAATGGCGATACCTACATGCGCGATGTTTATGACTTAATTGCGCAAAAGATTACAGCGGCTCCACCAAAATATGATCGTATCGTCAAAGCGAAGGAGCTCATCAATCTAAAGATTGGATTCGCAATAGGCATGATACCTGCTATTGTTCTAATAACAGCATCCGCTTTCATTCCGCAGTTGCATGATTTTTATAAAAACTTTTTCTATATGTTCCCCATTCTTATATTACTTCTTGCGGTTGTGTTTGGATTCTTCCTAGGTAGTACAAAAACATCTGGTAGCTATGCGAAGTTGGTTCCGCAAAAGTACGGCGGCTACGATAAGCGTACGCAATCAAGCTATTACCAGGATGATATTCAAAAAATTACCGAAACTAGCGAAGTGCTAATCGGAAATAATACCAATAACAATGACGAACGTCGACATATTCTAGAAATGGAAAAACGTTTTACGAATCTAATTCCTGTTTTTCTTGGCGCAGCAGCCGTAGTGACTGTGATAATGTTTTTCCTTACGCGATAGTAGTTTTATTGGTATAACTTAGGCTTCAGCTCCCTTTTCGGAGGGAGTCTTTGGGTCTCGCCTTTTCTTTGCAGTATAATATAGCTATGGTATGGGAAGTACTGAAATGGGCTGGCTTAGTCGTTTTCATTCTTTTTGCTGGTACCGCCTTGACCGGTGCGCCATTTGTTCCGTCACGACGCAGAGAGCTCGATATTATTTTTAAAAAATTATATAAGCTTAGTAAAAATGATTTATTGGTCGACTTAGGGTCGGGTGACGGTAAGGTCCTGAAAGCGGCGAGCGATTTTGGCGCGCGGGCGCTCGGCATAGAGCTAAATCCATTATTAGTACTTTTTTCGAAGATTCGTTTTATCGGTAACACACGCGTGCACACGAAAATGCGTGATTTCTTCCATAGCGACTTGCCAAGCAAGACCACTGCGGTTTATGTATTCGGCGACGGACGCGATATGAAACGCATCGCCAAGAAAGTCCAAGAGCAAGCGAACAAAATTGGCCATCCTTTATATCTAATTTCGCACGCTTTCGAACTACCAGATCAGAAATCTATCAAAAAATGCCGCGCATATTATCTATATAAAATTAATCCAACTAATGAATGAGTCTGAAATAGTTGTTAGAATACAAGAAAGGAGACTAATGAAGATTCAATATTTAGGACATGCGTGTTTTAAGCTAATATCTGGAAAAGACAGCTTAGTTATTGATCCATACGCGGACGATAGTGTAGACGGCCTTAAGCACCTACGCGAACGGGCAACTCTGGTGGTTTACTCACATAAGCACTTGGATCATTACGGCACCGAATGTGTCGAACTAGTAGAAGGTAATCCAGATACGTTCCAAATTAATTTTATCCAAAGTTGGCACGATGACCAAGAAGGCGCATTGCGTGGCCCGAACCTAATCCACGTGATAAGTTGTGAGGGCTTTCGTATTGCTCACATGGGAGATTTAGGCTGCCCATTAGACGAGGCGCAAAAAGCTCAATTAATGAACATTGATGTAATGATGATTCCTACTGGCGGACATTTTACGATTGATGCTGAATTGGCGGCAGATATCGCGAAGCAGCTTTCGCCAAAATGCGTAATTCCAATGCATTATCGTGGCAAAGGCTTTGGCTACGATATACTCAGCACGGTCGACGAGTTTACGAAACACTTCGAAAACGTGCGCGAGATTGGCAAGACTTTGACGGTCGATGACAAGATGCCGCCAGTTGCAGTGATGGACTTTAATGCAGATTAATTTTTATAATCACTTAATCGAACCACAAACTTCCAAGCCATACCATCATCAATAACAATAAAAGTGCTGGTATTCTTGCCCGAGTAGTAGTTAATTGGCATATGAACTGAATTATAGACATCGAGAAGTTCATCAAAATCGCCTACTTCGGACACTTTAATACCAGATAAGCTAGGGGCAGTTTTGAGATTTACAATGATACTATCATATGACGAGAGTAGCTTTTTGACATTTTCGTTATATTCAGTACTCGCCTCCTTAATGCGACCAATGTAGTTTGACGCATAGCCAGCAACAAAAGCGACTACAACTAAGATCATGCCAATAATCCGACAAGCTAATAGAATGTTCTCGCCTATCTTTGGCGCGGAAGCTAAAACCGTCTTGTTGTTTTTCGCATCCGTATCTACTGATACATCTACGGCCTGCTGCGTAAGCGCTACCGACATGCTCATTTCGGCTTTAATCGGGATACTGCCACTAGTCGTATTAGACTCAATATCCCCATTTAGCACTAGCGCAATTTTGAGCTTTCCGTCGGCAGCCAAAGAATACTGCTCTTTAAAACTGCGCAGCATATTATTATATTTGTCATACTTAATGGTCAGAGCACGAGAAAAATTGAGTTTTTTAGCGTGATCTAGCGAGCTAACATTAGACTTAAACAGCTCATATTCGCGCGACCAATAACTGGCACTGCCAACACCCTTACTTTCATTTGCACTAATGGTCGCAATAATACGATAAGAATATGATCCAGAAACCGGATGGGAGAAGTTTAAATCATTGCTAAAATCAATATTAAAGCTATCAATGAGGCTAGCTACATATTTCCCGCCTGCTGGTAAAGTATCTTTTTCGAAGAAACTATTTGGCTTGAGTTTGACGGAATAATCTACGGTATTATTAGAAGTCTGAATTAGATCTACGCCATCATGCGGCGTGAAGCCGACAACGCATAGAAATACACCAAAAACAGCGCACGTAAATATTAGGATGATCATGAGAATGCGCTTACTTAGGTCGTAATGAATTTTTTGATTCATAGTTTTATTCCATATTTGATAGTTCACTTAACCATACGGTCGGAAAGCCAATATATTTATTCACAATAATCACTCGGCCAAGCACGTGTGATTCATCAGAGAAAAAAGCATCTGGACGTTCATTATGATCGCCTTGAGTAACAAATTGACGATGCTCATCTTTCTGCTTTATTTCAATGACGCGATGAGTGACAATAATTCCCTCATGCTTAAATACTAGTATATCACCTTCTTTAATCGCAAAAGCGTCGCACTTCTCTATTATTACGGCGTCCCCCCTAGCGAATGTTGGCACCATCGAGTCGGAAGCTACTGCGATAACTTGATGCTTAAATAAGCCAGCCACCAGCGAAACGATTATTAGGAATGCGACAATAATTGGCGCTAGAATGATGACACGATTACGCCGACGAATACGTTTTTGCTCGCCGCGATTGGCCAGACTAAGGTTATATGTAAAAAGAAAAATCATCGTCGGCAAGACTAGGGCTACGACTGCGTAAATAAAATGGCCAAGGTTTGGCAGAATTGGTAAAACATAGATATACATTCGAGCAGCCAGCTTATATATCAATGCCGGTTGAAGCCCAACCCGAAGACATAGGTAGCTACATAGCACTTCGGTGGCGACGATTGGCAAAATGATTGTGCAGACCGTAATAAAAGTCGCTTCAGCATTAATAAATGACGCAAAATTGAGTATTAATAGAGCGTTCATTATAATTGAGATTGTTGTAAAAATCACAACAGGCGTACGATGTCGATAATACGCATGAAAAACTATATAGCGAAACGTTTCAGTAGCAACGGAAATTAGCGCAATCGGCAGTACAGTCCCGAGAATATGTCCCACCTCGAACGAGAGAGAACTATGCGTAAAGCCTAATAAAAGGCCTAGCATATAGCAAATAATTGCAATCAGCATAATGCAGGAAATAACAACGCGCGAAACGTAAGGCTTGAGATAATTTTTATCACGACGATAACCCAAAAGAAGATAGGCTATGGACACTAAAATGCCGAGAGCGACCGTTAAATAATAAGATTTAACATGTAACGAAAAGAAAGGAAGAAATAATGCAAAAATGAGTATAGCTATACTATAGACAGCTTCCAGAATGTAAACTAAACGTTCATTCCGTTTAATGCGCATGCATAATTATTCTGCTTGGCTAAAACTGAGAGAAGCAGATAAATTAAGATTGATTTCTTTCTGAAGCGGAAGTACTTTGTGGTCCGTAGGCGACTCATATGCTACGCGAACCATTACAACCTTACGATTAACGCCAGTGGTCGGAAGAAGAGCGGTCTTAACACTATCGCTACTGTGATCAAAAGTCATATCGTCATAAGTCACCGTGTATGATACGTAGTCGGCTTCCGCCGCACTAAGTTCAGACATCTCGATACTATCAAGGATGGCGTTATATTGTCCATCGTTGACGACGTCAATCTGGAAAAGATAGTACTGACCGGGTTTCTTGAGAGTGATGTCGTAGGAGATTCCAGTATCAGTAATAGTCTTGGAGTTCTCTTTGACACTACCCTCACCAAGCTCGTAGCTCTCTGGGTTAAAATGAACACTCCATCGATTAGCGCCAACGGTAGCTACACCGCCAATATTTAGTTTTTGCGAATATGCAGCAAAGCCAATCGACATAAAGAGAACGGCAAAGGCTAACACGCCAATGACCGCCAATTGTACATTCTTCTGTTTTTGCATTTTTGTTCCTTGTTAAATTTAGTCTTAGATTAACATAAGTGTAATATTCTGGCAATAGTTGCCTCGGGACGTTATCTGTTAGCGACCAGCTTAGGCGATACTAATCAATTACGGCTAGCGGATTTTAGTTAATCTACGCGCAAGTCATCGAGCGTTTTGTATGAATTAATAACATTGAGATCGATATACTTCTCGCCACCAGAATAGCCTTCAAGTTGACCGCGATCATTATACTGCCATATTAGCCAGTTGTCGCCATTCTTCCATTTAGCTGGTATATAAACATCACGAATCCAGCGTGGATAATCGGAAAAATCCGCAAGATAGGTTTCATAAAAATCTTTTTGCGCATAAATGATTGGTTTAATACCGTATTGCCGTTCGAGACGGTTAAGCATAGCTTGCAACTCTCGTTTGAGCTTGTCTTTATTCGGTACGACTGGAGTATTGTTTGTATAATAGATTTCAACATCTACGGCCGGTAGAAGATGACCACTTAAACTCTCGCCGACTGTATTAATGTAGTTTTCAGCCTGCTCGATGCCAGAACTTTCAAAATTAAAGAAATGGTAAGCGCCAGCAGGAAGATTAGCCGCCTGAGCGTTTGACCAGTTACGAGAAAAATAATCGTCTACATGCGAGCGCCCTTCAGTAGCCTTGATATAAACAAATTGAATTCCCTGCTCTTTAAGACGTTGCATGTCTACATCTACTTGATAAGCAGAAATATCTACGCCGCGTACGCTATTTGAGCCAAGTGACCATTCATTAATGCTGATATAACGATTCTTAACTGCTTGATAAAAACAAATGACAGCACCAGCCATAATAATTAGCACAATCGTCGGCACAAAGAACAACTTATGAAAGTTTTTAATTTTAGGCATATGATAAGTATAGCATCATCGTATAGTCATAAGATTTTCATCGATTGTCGAATTCATCGCCAGTCTCATCATGACGATAGTGAAGAATACTGCAGATAATCAGTATCGTGATTATTGTGAAAGTGTTGATAGATTACATTATTATTGACTTTGGCGAATATAATTGTTATAATACTATTGTCTGGTGATGCACAAGAACGAAATAAGGAGGTGATTCGATGTCAACAGACGATAAAAAGGTAATGGCCGTGCAGCCTGGTCTTGCAAAGGCTTTCCACGTCGACAGTAGTGATGCGGATGTAGAGAAAGAAAAAGAACCTATCAAGGTACCTCAGGATGCCAGTGCGGCAAGAGCCAGCTATTGGCAGAATAAGCTGAGGTAATAATTTCCTCAACACAGACCTCGCGTCGCACGTATGCGGGGTCATTTTTTGTTTTTACCTAATATAAAACTACCAACCTAGCTACAAGAAAGCACTGTTTCAAAATGGTAATAAGTTATAAGCATCATAAAGTTGCATAACGACGGGTTACCGTTGTTGTCTTAAAATATTATGCGCAGAATGTAAATCATGAGCATTAATCTATTGACAATATATAGATTAATGATATAATAGAGATATCAGTCGTTGTGCTACGACTTTTTTGTTGAAAACAAGGTAGGCATGAACGGCTCGAAACTTGACAGAAGATTCGTCGATAGAAAAGGAGGGCTTTCTATGAAAGTACAGGACGAGACTAAGAATTTATGGTTGGCGGTAATCGCCGGCGGACAGGGAACCAGACTTTTTCCCTTGAGTCATAATGACTGTCCGAAGCAATTCTGCGACCTGGATCCGGATAACACGTTTATCCAGGCTACGGTCAAGCGTTTTATCGCCTTAGGAGTCAAACCAAACCACGTCGTCGTAATCACTACGAACGACAGGCAGACTTTCCTGGCAGCCGAACAGCTCACTCCGCTGGGAGTAATCACCCCCAATATCTACCAGATTTCTCCGGATTTCGGGTATGCGGGAGCGATGGTAAAAGCTGCGGAATTCATCAGCGCTCACGACGAGGATGCGATTATCATCAATACCCCGTCCGATCAATACATTAACGCCGACGCGGAATTTACTGACACAATGAAGCTGGCGATTCGCTCTGCTCAGGCTGACTGCCCGACCATCGTTGGTGTTAAGGTTAACGATCTGGTCACATTCATGGGCTGCGGACATGCACTCTACGAGCCGGAAGATGTTGGCTTCTGCAGAGTTGTCCGGGGCTTCGTCGAAAAGCCGAATAAGGAACTCGCCACTCAGATGATGAGAGACGATAATTCGGCTTGTAACACGGGCATCAATGTTTGGACGGCAAAATGTATTCTGGATGCAACAAGCGACTGGGATATGGACAGCACACCGCTCAACACCGATGACCTGATGTCGTTACTCGGAGAGCTTAAGCTGGCAATCGGATCATTCCAGTGGTTGGATTGCGGTACGCTGAAGTCTCTCTATACTATCAGCAGAAAAACACCCAACCACAAGAATGCCACTCTGGGCAAAGGCTTCGTCGACCGAGGCACTACGTGCCGGGGCTCTCTCTTTTATAGTATCGAAGGCGTAAACGTCTGGGCTACGAATGTGCACGATGCGGCAGTCGCTGTAAATGAAATCAACGACAAAATCGTCGTGGCGATCGTTGCGCTGGAAGAAAGCCAGCTCGTGCGCGAGCTTGCAGATAATTTAAACCAGAATAACCCGATGCACGATCACTCCATCCGCGCACACAACAATCTGGTCACCGAAACCAACTGTTCCGGAGAGATCCTGGTTGGCTTCGTCGGCGTTACTGGCTATGTTGTTACTGCGCTGAAACGCCCGACTGGCGAGATGGACATTGTTGTATCGCAGAGTCTTGAAAAACTCGCCTAAAAACGAATCTTCGCCCGCAAATAAGCTCCCCCATGATGGGGGAGCGTTTTTTATGTTTAAATTAAAACAGTTATGCCTAAAGAAGCGTTTTACGGCGTTTGGCTATTGAAGTTTTGGCAGCCGAGGACGAAGCGGCCGTCGCCACAGAAAGACGATATCTCGTCCGAGGGGTGGGGTGTCATTTCGAGTCTGAAGACTGCCGAAATCGATGGAACAACGATGTTCTATTACGAGATCGACGGCGAGCTGTATCGTGCCCCAGTAACAGTGAACGAGCGCCAGGTTTTCTTTGAAGAAGGTGACTGGGTGAAGTTTATATATACCTGTTCGCTCTCTGGTGCGCCGTATCCGATAACTTGGATTGAGCGCGACGAGTAGGCGCGTTTTTCTCCAAAGAGACTACAGGAGGCCTCTCTGTGACGAGGCCTCTTTTTTGCTTTTTACTCAATTTTAAAACTACCAACCTAGCTACAAGAAAGCACTGTTTCAAAATGGTCGGCACGCCCCTAAAACAGACGCTAAGGAGCTAACACCTAAACAATGCTTCTATTTTTATGATTAACAACTAGCGATTTTTATATTACGCCACCCGAGCACCTTACATCTCCTGTAGTAAACTCACAACCGATGCTACCGTAGGTAGTTCGGGATGGTGCTCGGCTACCCGCGACCCCGCAATCGCGTATCCGCCAAACCCAACTAGCATCTCATAGTCATTATCACCATCACCTACCGTCGTGACGCCGCTCTCAAAACGCGCTAGCTTCGACAATACGTCAATGGCCACAGCCTTTTCGGCGGTGCTCGGTGTTATTTCGATACAAAAATCTGTCTCGCTATTATGCCAGCTGAACATTTTTGCATCGATGCCAGCAATCTTCGACCAAAAGGAATCAAGCTCATCCTGATTCCGAAAATGGTAATAAATCTTCGTCATCACCTTAGTCGGTGTCGAGTCATAGCCGTCGCTATCTAAGTTGCAATAAATCGAATCTGTCGGCGCCGGTTTTCCCTTTTCCGCCCCCAAAACCTGCTCTACCGCATCCCGGCTGAGTGTATCCGACCAAAGCAATTTTCGGTCTGAATTATATATCCTGGCCCCACGGTCTAGAATCAAATAATCAAAATACTCCCGCCAATCTGGCAACGCCCGATCAAGTGACCCCAGGCTTCGATTAGACGCCAAAACGAAGATATTGCCATCGATGCTTCGCCACTCTTTAATCGCGGCGAGATTTTCCGCCGTTAGTGCCGCGTCGTCGCGAAAGAAAACTGTCTTATCAAAATCGGCACAAACAATCATACATTTATTATATAACAGGCCTACTGTAGCGTATTTGGGGGGGTGAATATTATATCCAGGAGTGCTTTCCTGCTCTTAATAGATGCGAACGTGAGTTCTTGAAGAGCGGATACGACGTCAAGTTGACTAGTATAGCAAAAAAGAAATGACATGGTGGTCGGCGACTCGTTTATTGGTATTATCTTCAGCACAAAAATTCTAAAGAAACACAGCAGCAATAATAGGAACGAGATTATGTAGACTAAATGATTCTCTTTTGATGAGGTTGTAGGGATGCGCGACAAACTTCGCTCTTACGAATGGGTAGTCGAAGCCATTGCGGCCGTCGAGAATGGCAAAATTTACGATTTGGATTTGATTGGCATTTAAGCCAAAGATGGAGACGTTTTAGCGTGGCGGAAGCTACGCCTTTTTTGTTGCGCCATAGCTAGGTATAGCTAACAATAAACAATAAACGAGGAGGTTTTAAAGGGTTTTATTTTTTACCGAGAAAACGCGCAAGGAGTTTTGAAATGGCAGATTGCTGTTGTTTTGCTGGTGTCTGGGCTGGCTTCTCCGACTCCTTAGCTGCTTCCTCCATTTCCTTTGTTATTTTTGCTGCCTCTTCGCCCCAGGCAATTAATGTTATGATGCCGGTTTTAGCATCGGTTTTGGCCAAATATCCAGCTTCTTCAAGCTTTGCTTTAATTTTTGGCATTTGTTCAGTAGCGAGACCACGTATATCGTCGTCGTAATCCTTATTGTCGGGGTCTTTATTAATAACGCTATCGATTGCAGCCTCGCACACTACATCAGGAGAACCGCCATTGACCTCTTTTCCTGTAAGCGTACTAGCTATACCTTTGCGCTCATAGTCTGCATATCCTGGCCCATAGTATATTGTAGCCTCCGTTGTAAAGTCTGCTGTTTCTTGTCCGTCTTTAGTCGCTTCCGTTATGGTTTTGTTAATATACGACATAAAGGTATCAAGAATTTCCGTTGGATAATCGTGGTTTTCCTGACGCGCCTCCCAAGCCTCTTGATGCTGACGCGCGCGCTCTTCGGCCACAGCGCGCTCTTGCGCTCTCCGGTCTTCGTATGTTTGCTTGCGCTGCTCCGCTTCCGCTTCCGCGGCGGCTTTGTCTGCCGTCTCCTTATCTGCCTTCTGTTTCCTATATTCTGCGGCGCGCGCGCTTGCTTCGGCCGCATTAAAAGCCACGGCGCCAGCCATCACATGCTCGTAGCTCAATGAGCCTTGATCTTGGTTTTCGGCACTATTCGGGTCGGACTCTTTACTCATTAAAAAACCTCCTTTTCGTCTTCTATTTTTAATAATAACACAAAGGGGATATATAGCTAGAAAGCCATTCGATTGATAATTCCTAATTTAGGTAGCCAATCTATTCTCGCAAGTATTAGCACGATACCGATACGGATTTTTGGTGAAGGCGAGCGCACTATCATGCTTAGTCTAGAAAGAGAATAAGTTATAACGCGTCCAATAATTTACTTCGATTGCGAAGACTTTACTCATGCTCGATATTCGTCGCCTCGTCTACGTTCTCGGCAAAGAAATCGGAAGAGGATTTCTTTTGCATTCGCTCGGCTATTATAGCCGTGACGCGCGCAAATATCTCTTAGCTCCTCTATTACTTCTTCTCGTATAGTATCCCGGTGGCGTCATATCCCAAGAATTATTTCTGTACCGCCCGCTTTTTCTGGTTTATCTTTTACAAAGTTATGTAGATTTTCGAATACTAAAACCTCTTTATGCCAATAAAGCAAAGTTCTACGTTTGGCATCTAGGGCGCGGAGACCAGCGAAAAAGCGGAGCCTATGCTCCGCCCTTTCGCTGGTACACCCTAGTTCATGAAGTTATAACTATCATTAAGGACGACTTGCTTTTCAGTATAGGCCAAAGCAATGATATAGCGCAAGAGATGGGGGTTGCTAGGTTTAATTAACTAATTTGGAACAAGCCCTAAATTTTAAGTAGTTATCTACAGTA
>CAMYZS010000032.1 GCA_947303945.1 uncultured Candidatus Saccharibacteria bacterium
TCATCTCTAAACAAACCTGATTCTTATTCTGAATTCCACAATCCAAAGTCGAATTGTGATGGTCATAACAATCTTCCTCAGGGCGTCTAGTTATCTAGAATCCTGTTCATTGAAGCCCTGCGAGCTCTCATGACTTCAATGTCAGTTCAAACCATTGATTTAAGACACCTTGCGGTGCCTTTTTAATATAGAAGAATATATGGCGGTGCAAAAGCATGAGTTCAAAAAACACTTCTCAGCCCCTGTTTCTAAGTGTTATAATTAAATTGTCTTAAATCAATTTAATAATTTGCACTTAGGCTACAATTCTGCACTTGTGGCAGCGTTTTGAAACAACCCGTAAATCCGGGAAGATTCATCGCTCCGGTTAGGCTGTTTCAGTCTAAGTGCAGAAATTGATTTAAGACATCATGCGGTGTAATGTTCCCGGATTCATGATGTAACCGGCAATTTGGTTTCGAACAAGACATCGCAAGATGTCTTATTTTCTTTTTGTAAGTTGTGGCGCTAAGAGTCAGGAGGCGCCATAGCTTCAACTAATTCGCAAAAGGGCGGCAAGAAAACTCAGGGTATAAAATCTCGCGAGCGGGTTCGTGATACTGGTGAAGTTTTTACGCAACCGCGCGAGGTTAAAGCTATGTGCGACTTTTGCGAGCCGATCATTTCTGAAATTGACAAAAAAGTTCTGGAACCAACCTGCGGCAATGGCAACTTCCTAGTAGAAATCTTAGAGCGCAAGCTCAAAAAAGCTGGTAAGGATGAGTATAAAGTCCTTATTGCTCTTAGTAATATTTATGGCGTAGATATTGCGCGCGACAACCTCGAAGAGGCGCGCGATCGTATGAAAAATATCGTCAACGCACATTTTAAAGGCAAGAAAAATTCTGCCTCATTTTTGATGGCAATGGACGCGATTCTAAAAGCCAATATTTGTTACGGCAACATGCTAACCGGTCGCAAGAAAATCTTTCTTATTAATTGGATTCCGGATGGTAACGGCGGATTTGAACTCGAAAAATGGAACTTTGCCGATATCGAAAAGCTTCGCGAAGAAACTAAACAAACTGATATAGAAAACCTCGCGAAAACATCAGAAGAATTGTTGCATCCGCCAATCAAAATTCCCGACAAGCCCAAGCCTAAACCAAAGAAAAAACCAGAAAGACAAGCAACTTTATTTTAGGGAAGGGAACGAAATAGAAAATGAGCGAACAAACGAAAAATCTCCTCGGCGGAAACTACAATCCAGACGTGTTGGAATGTTTAGCAAACTTATCCAATGATGAAGTCTTTACGCCGCCGAAAGTTGTAAACCAAATGTTGGATATATTTCCGTCAGAAACTTGGAGTAATTCAAATCTAAAGTTCCTTGATCCTGCATGCAAGACCGGTGTATTCCTACGAGAGATTGCGAAGCGTTTAATCGTTGGACTTGAGGAAGAAATTCCAAATCTCAACAGGCGACTATATCATATTTTTCATAATCAATTATATGGCATAGCGATAACCGAACTTACGGCATTAACTAGCCGACGTAGTGTCTATTGCAGTAGAGATGCTAATAGTGATTATTCAGTAATGAATGGCAAAGATTATATAGACGTCAAGGGAAATACGACCAGCGGTAACATACGTTTCGTCCCGACGAAGCATACTTGGAAAGATGGCAAATGCACCTACTGCGGTGCTAGCGAGAGTCAATATAAACGAAGTGACGACTTGGAAACTCATGCTTATGAATTTATACATACTAATAACCCGGAGGAGATATTTGGAATGAAATTTGATGTTATTATTGGTAATCCGCCATATCAGCTTAGTGATGGCGGTGGCGGTAACGGTAGTAGCGCGACGCCGCTGTATGATAAGTTCGTGTTAAATTCCATTAAGATGAATCCCAGTTATTTCTCTATGATTATTCCCAGCAGGTGGATGACTGGTGGAAAAGGCCTTGATAACTTTCGAAATCAGATGATTAATGATAAAAGAATAGTTACATTACATGATTACGCAAAATCAAAAGATGTATTCCCTGGAATAGAGCTTCAGGGCGGAGTGTGCTATTTTCTCTGGAGAAACAATTATAGTGGCGAATGTAATTGCTATAGGCATGGGTTCAAAGATGAATTCCATAGTAAGAGATATTTGAAAGAGGACGGCAATGATATCTATATTCGTGAACCAGCTTTAGTAAGTATAAGAAATAAAGTCCAAAAGGTTGCTAAAAAATATATGGATTTGATTACGTCCGCGCGCAAACCATATGGTTTAGCCGCGGACGTAATCAAAAGTCCGAAGAAGTACGGCTTGCCAAAAATGTCTGATACGAAGCTCGAGAATGGTTATTCGATAATAGGGTTAGATAATCATGGAAAACGTGTTTGGAAATATCTAGATAGGCAGTATCCACTCACAAGAAAAGTTGGATTGAATAAATATAAGTTATTCGTGAGTAAGGCAAATGGTGCAATTGGCACCATCGGAGAGGTCGAGACTACAGCGGTTATAGGTATGCCATTTTTAGCAAAGCCTGGCGAATTATGTACGGAAACTTTTTTACAGATTGGGCCATTTGAATCTGTCGACGAAGCCGAGAACGCGAGATGCTATATGATGACTAAATTCTTTAGAGCATTATTAAGTGTTAAAAAACAATCACAAAACATGAGCCAAAGTACATATTCTTGTGTTCCGCTTGAGGACTTTTCGAAAAAGTGGACCGACGAAGAACTCTATAAAAAATACAATCTCTCCGAAGAAGAAATAAAGTTTATCGAAGACAACATTGCCCCAATGGAGGATAAATAATGTCCAAGCAAATCATCGACAACGAACGCCCAGACATTAAACCTACCATTTACGCCTACGAACTCCCGGGAATTCATGATGGATATATTAAAATCGGCTACACAGAACGCGACGTTAAGAAACGCATTAATGAACAAACTCATACTGTAGCCGTTACTCCAAAAATTGTATTCCAGTGTTCCGCCGTGCGAGACAATGGTACGGTCTTTACGGACAAAGATATTCATCGTATTTTGGAGCGTTGGGGTAAATTTCAGCTTAATGCCAGCAAGGACGATAACGAATGGTATATGTGCTCGGTTCGAGATATCGAGGCGGCCGTTCGCGAACTTACGTCCAGCACGACTCTAAATCCTGTTCGCAACCAAACTTTCCGTCCGCGTCCAGAGCAAGAACGTGCTATCGCAAAAACGATTACATATTACCAATCCGCAAAGGAACAAGACCCAACCACGAAGCCAAAGTTTCTTTGGAATGCAAAGATGCGTTTTGGTAAAACCTTTGCTAGTTATGAGTTAGCAAAGAAAATGGACATGAAGCGTATCTTGATCCTTACTTTTAAGCCAGCCGTCGAATCTGCTTGGCAAGAAGATTTGGAATCGCATGTAGATTTTACGGGTTGGGAATTTATTTCCGTCAAAAAGGCCGATTCGCTCAATATGAAAATCGACCAAATGTATGAGCGGACCTTTAAGGGCAAACCTATCGTAGTTTTCGGTTCCTTCCAAGATTTTCTTGGCACTACACCAAATGGCGGTATTAAGCCAAAACATAAATTTATCAATAGCGAAGATTGGGATTTAGTTATATTTGATGAATATCACTTTGGTGCCTGGCGCGATAATGCTAAGAAGTTATTTGCTAAACAAGACGAAGAATCCGAAGACGCTACGGACTTCGATGCAGAAAAGTATTCCGAATATGAAGCCGGCAACGCCATTAACGAATCTTTCCTCCAAATCGAAACCAAACATTATTTATTCCTTTCTGGCACACCATTCCGCGCTATCAACAGCGGCGAGTTTATCGAAGAGCAAATCTTTAACTGGACATATTCCGACGAGCAGGGCGAAAAAGAAAACTGGCCAAAAGAACATCCTGAAGAGTCAAATCCATATATTTCGCTCCCGCAAATGTGTATGCTTACATATAAACTTCCGGAAGAAATTCGCAAAGTTGCAGAGCAGGGCGAGTTCAACGAATTTGATTTAAATGTTTTCTTCTCAGCAAAGTCCGAAACCAAAAAGCCAGAAGATGCGCAATTTATTTATAAAGACGAAGTTCAAAAATGGCTCAATTTAATTCGCGGTAGTTACGACGTAGTTAGTGATTTGAAGCAGGGCGATAAAAAGCCGCCAATGCCATACTCGCATGGTCCGCTTTTGCGCACGCTGAACCATACATTATGGTTCTTGCCGAACGTAAACAGCTGTTATGCTATGGCTAATTTATTAGCTGAGCCTCAGAATACTTTTTACCATGATTATAAAATCAATGTTTGCGCTGGCACGAAGGCCGGCATTGGTTTAGCTGCGCTTGCTCCTGTTCAGGAATCTATGCACGATCCACTTAATTCTAAGACCATTACGCTATCGTGCGGCAAGCTGACAACTGGCGTTACCGTAAAACCATGGACTGGCGTATTCATGCTTCGCAATCTCAAGTCCCCTGAGACTTATTTCCAGACGGCTTTCCGCGTTCAGTCGCCGTGGACTATGAAAGATGATGAGGGCCGCGACGTAATCATGAAGGAAGTTTGCTATGTCTTCGACTTTGCGCTCGATCGTGCTTTGCGCCAGATTTCGGAATATTCTTGTAAATTAAACGTTGACGAGCCAAATCCGGAAAAGAAGGTCGGCGAATTTATCCACTTCTTGCCGGTACTTGCCTATGACGGAAGTACAATGAAGCAAATCTCTGCCGGCGAAATTCTCGACATGGCTATGTCTGGTACTTCGGCTACATTGCTTGCTCGCCGTTGGGAGTCTGCATTGTTGGTCAATGTAGATAACGATACACTTCGTCGTATTATTTCCGACCCACGCGCCTATGAAGCTATCATGAGCATCGAAGGCTTCCGCGCGCTTGGCGATAATTCAATTGAGACTGTAATTAATAAATCGGAGTCTATTAAGAAGGCGAAGGCTGAGAACGTCGAAAAAACGCCTGCCGAGAAAAAAGTTCTCGATGAAGAAGAAAAGAAAAATAAATCTCTCCGCAAACAAATACAGGAAAAACTCATCAAGTTCGCGACGCGCATTCCAATCTTCATGTATCTCACTGATTATCGTGAACGCACTTTGAAGGAAATTATTACCGAGCTTGAGCCGGAATTGTTTAAGAAAGTTACTGGCATCAATGTTTCTGATTTTGAACTACTTTGTCAAATTGGCGTATTTAATGCGCCACTCATGAACGAAGCTGTCTATAACTTTAAACGTTACGAAGATTCAAGTCTCAGTTATACGGGCATTAACCTACATACAGAAGAAACGCGAATTGGCGGCTTCGATGAAACAATTTCTCGCCAAGAATTTTATAACCGTCCAGAAACCAACACCATCATTTCAGATGCACTACCTAAGTCTGGCGAAAGTGACGGAGCGGAGGAGGCAATTGAAGTGGCTGAAGAAAATTCGGAGACAAATAACACTACTAGTCAAAATCCCAAGACTGGCGCCATAGACATTACAATTGGTACTAAAGTTGCGCACCAGATTTTTGGCGAAGGTGTGGTGACTTCTCTCGACGAAGATAAGGGCCGCATTTGGGTAGACTTCCGTGCTGGGCATAAGATGTTTAATTATCCAGACGCATTCGAACAGGGGTATTTAAACTTGTAGGAGAAAAATGTCCACCGAAAAATACTACAGACTTGTAAAGAAACAATCTCCAGGCAACCTGGGTGGGCAAATTTTTATTTATGAAACAAAAAATCTCCGCGGTTTTCTCTCCCTTTCCGAATTACGTGAAGCTCTCGTTGCCTTAGCGCAAAATAGGTACCTTTCATACCAGTACATCATAAATAATTTTGGCGCAAACGATCACGATGCATTGCAGGAAGTGTTTAGCGGTGAATCTAATGGTATATTTCAAAAAACCAACCCAAACGAGAGCACGTCTAAGCTATTCTGGCACTTAAATCCAGATCTAACAGAGCGAGACATTCAAAATTATATCTATCCTAAAATAGCTAAACATCAGAAGCCTAAAATACAGGATTATTCAGAAATTGTTCGTCCCGTTAAGCGCTTTTCGCCAAAAACGAAGAAATCATCCTATAATCCAAATCCCCGAGGGGAGAGTAATAGAATTGCAACCGCACGTAAACCTAAGCACTATGAATCATTAACTGGCGATAAAACCCCCAATCGAAAGCCCAGTCCGGAAAACTATCATTGGAGCGACATAACATCAAGACAACTCGATCGCGCTCTTCGCTCTGGCAAAATCAACTAGATAACGACTAACCTTAGACATAATCTGCTATAATGCACGAAAAGAAAGGAGCTCCCATGCATAAAGCAGAAATCTACCAGTTTCTCAAAAAACGGAGAATCTGGCACGAGATTACTGAACATAATGCAGTTTTTAATATGGCCGAACTGCGCAATGTGGAAGTTCCATACCCCGAAGCGGATGCCAAAAATCTTTTCGTGCGCGACGACAAAAAACGTGGCTATTTCATGATTACCGTGATGGGCGATAAGCGCGTTAAACTCAAAGAATTCGAAAAAGCACATGGTCTTCGTCATCTCAGTTTTGCATCGCCAGACGACATGCAAAAATATCTCGACGTTGCGCCGGGTTCCGTCTCGCCATTCGGTTTACTCAACGACGCAGAATGCAAAGTCAAATGGTTCTATGATGCAGATTTTGCCAAATCAAGAAAACAAATCATTGGTATTCATCCAAACGACAATACTGCCACGACTTGGCTCAAAATCAAAGATCTTGTTAAAATCATTTCCGATCACGGCAGCGAAGCAGAAGAAGTAGAGCTGTAGAATAGTCGCTTTTTGTGATTTTTCATATTTTCATCTAAACTATAAATGATATAAAAGTATAAATAGTTTTATGGCGATTCTAGAATCACGAAAAAAGAAGGTAATTCACCAAGCACCAACTAAGCCAGAACAGCGCGATCTCTACGACGAGAATCGTAAATTAACCGGTCAAACCATTACAGTCGGCGACTCGATTCCGGAAGGGAAATATGTTTTGGTCGTGATGGTTTTTATCGTGAACTCGAGTGGCCATTATCTCATTCAGAAACGCGCCAAAGAACGTAATGGTCTGTATGGTACTACTGGTGGACACCCAAAAGCTGGACAGACCAGCCTGCAAGGTATGGTGACAGAAATACGCGAAGAGCTTGGCGTCGATATTGATCCAACGGATCTTAAACTATTTTATTCTGGGCGTTCCGACGAAGAGCAATGCTTTTTTGACGATTATTATTTGAAGGCAGATATTCCGCTATCCAAAATGAAATTCCAAAAAAGCGAAGTGCAATTTGCGACCTGGTTCATCCGTAATGAAATCAAAGGTTTATTTAAGCGTGGCAAATTAATGCCGGGCCACTATGAAGAGTATCTGCGTCTCCAGGATTGGCTTAATAAACAACATTTCGAAAACAAGCGCATCGAGAAGAAAACGAAAAACTAATACTTGCAAGTAGTACTAATTAATGATATTATTAACCTACTGTTGGTGAAAAGGACTGATAGTGTTCATGTAGTCCCTCAATAACCTGTCCCCCAATCCATTTTTTCCAACAGTAAGCCTCGGACGCGCATTGCCCGGGGCTTTTTCTTATGCTTTCCGTATTTATCTAATCTCTGTTAAAATAGGTATTAACTAAGGAGGAAATATGGCAGATATTAAAGGCACTAAGACTGAGAAGAATCTTAATACGGCATTCGCGGGCGAGTCGCAGGCGCGCGTTAAATATCAGTTCTATGCTAGCAAAGCCAAAAAAGAAGGTTACGAGCAGATTGCGGCCATTTTTACTGAAACATCCGACAATGAGAAAGAGCATGCTAAGATTTGGTATAAATTATTACACGATAATGCCGTACCAGATACAGATAATAATCTCAAGGACGCTATTGCTGGCGAAGAGTATGAAGAGACCGAGATGTATGTTAAATTCGCCAAAGAAGCTCGCGAAGAAGGTTTTGAAGAAATCGCCAAGCTATTTGAGGAAGTTGGCAAGATTGAGGCTGAACATGAGAAGCGCTATCGCAAACTTCTCGACAATCTCGAAAAAGGAATCGTTTTCAAGGGTGACGGAGTAACCGTTTGGAAGTGCCGTAATTGCGGTTATATCCACATTGGCGACAGTGCTCCAGAGGAATGCCCAGTTTGTAAGCACCCTCAAGCCTATTTCGAAATCCAGGCCGAAAATTATTAATATGTCCAAGAAAGTCTCCTATCGTTTTCGGCGAATTATCGCTGTGTTTATTGCGGTAGGAGCTTTTTGTGTCTATTTAGTCTTTAATCCAAACGCGTACGAGTATGAAGCTTTACTTAATTCAAACCTCGAAACACCAGAACAAATACCTCTTAAAACGGAGCAGACTAAAGCGGACTCCACTAAAGCAGTAGACGTGCTCGAAAGCTTAGCGGTTCAAGAAAAGAATACAACCAATAAGTATTATCGAAAACTATTTTATGACAACTGGGAGATAGACGAAAGTGGTTGTAGCATGCGCGAGCGTATTTTAAAACGCGACCTCAAAAACACTATCCTTGTCGGCTGTAAGGTCCAGTCTGGCATCCTAGACGACCCTTATACCGGCAAAACAATCAACTTTATTCGCGGACAAGAAACGTCATCATTAGTGCAAATTGATCACGTGGTTGCTTTGAGTAATGCTTGGTCGACTGGCGCTTTTATGTTAGACAACGATACTCGCTATAAACTTAGTCAAGACCCGTTAAATCTCCTCGCCGTAGAAGGGCAGGCAAACCAAGACAAGTCGGACGCTGCCGCTGATGTATGGCTGCCGTCAAACGAAGCATTCCGTTGCCAATATGTTGCACGTCAAATTTCGGTCAAATATAAGTATCATCTTTGGGTCACTCCGTCCGAAAAATCCACCATGCAAAGGGTACTAGCATTGTGTCCAAAAGAATCTACAATTGGCCTTGAACAATAGCTAATATTGCAAATATGCCGAGTTAATATGTAGCTATTGACAAGTAACAATAAACATGCTACCATAGAAGAGATAATTCCATCGGCGATAGCCGGTGTTTATATAGATCGTTACTATTATATGTTATTTTGTTGTGCTAGGAGGGAATGCACATTATGTTAGAAGAATATAGCTATTTAGTAGAAACGAAGTCTCCTAAGATCGTAAGTGAGTATATTGTATCGGAGATAGTCACGCTAATTATTGCCTTCAAGCTGGATGGGCGCAACGTGGCGAATTTATTCGAGCACGTATTGCCCGAGCACTTCGTCAATGTCGAGAAAAACATGTCGGAATCCGACAAAATTACGTACATTCGATACCTCATGAAGAGGTATAGCGGGCCTGAACTCGTTAAAGAAGGGGTCGATCCGAACCTCGTTGTAAGGGCTTGCCCCGACATCCCCTTTAAGGAAAAGGTCAATATGGGAGCATTCGCGAATGTTATTGCGGATACGACCAAGCGTCTTAGCCTCGAGGAGGCGGGGGTTCTGCTGGACCGCGGAGCTGATCGCTATAAGGTCGAGGCAAAGACCGATGGCGAATTCAGTACCGAATTTCTGGTTGAGCACGGTGTTAGCCCGAATGTGGTCGTCTATTGGGCCATGGATGAGGGGAAACATGGGTTAATTCGCGGCCACATAGAGAAGCTCCTCAAGAGTGGTCTCTGGGCGGAAAGTCTAATCGGTGCCGAAATCGAGTTTATAGACAAGAGCGAGCGCGACTATGACCATATCATCGGGTGGTACATGATGCTGATCGATGAGCTGGACCTACTGGGCTGCTCAGAGAATGACGGCAAGGGTCTCCCCCAGATGCTGATTAAACTCGTTCGTAAGGTGCGCAAAGTCGACAAGCGGGTGAAAGTTAGAGATACGGACGAAACTATCGTCATCATGATAAGGAGCTGTATTTCGAACGACATCATCAGCTTCGACAAGGCCGTCAAGCTTGTTTCGAAAAAAACGAAATTAAGTGATGACTATATTCGTTATCACTTAGACCCTGGCAACTACAAATGACCGCATACTACGAGAGCCGGGAGGGGCTCTCTTTTTTATTGCAAAACTAAAAAGTCCGTAACTTCGTAATTGCTACCCGATACTTCTGCCGCAGCCAGAATTGCTGCGCCACCACCATTTTTTGCCAAATAGAACTCTGCTGCAAAACGCATCTGTTTAACTTTCGTCTTATCAATCGCGTCTAGTCCGCCACCCGCTTTACGATATTTTACCTCCGTAAAGCAGAGTACGCCATTAAACTTCGAGACTATATCAATCTCGCAAAACTTATTTTTCCAATTCCGCGCCAAGATTACGTGACCATTTTTGACTAAGTACTTGCAGACCGCATCCTCGCCTTTATCGCCACGTGCCTTGGTTGAGTGTGCTGACTTTCTCGGCGCAATATCGGCACCCAGCAGGGCGGCAATTGGCTTAAAGCTCTTACGATGCTCTGGGCAAACTCCTAATTCCTCCAATGCTCTTCTGTGTGCCGCCGTACCGTAGCCGACATGCTTCTCAAAACTATATCCGGGATATCTTTCTGCTATCTTGTACATATAATTATCTCGCGCGACTTTTGCGACAATCGACGCTGCTGACACTTCTGGTACCAATAGATCTGCCTTGGTTAAAACTTGTACATGTGAGGCTAGGGGAGTATCGTGTAAAAAGTTGATTGTCCCATCGATAATAATTTCATGAAATGGCACATGAATTTGTTTCACCGCTTCGCGGCACGCTTTGCATAATGCGGCCGTCATGCCGATTTTATCTAATTCTTCCGCTGAAACCCAGCCTAAACCTACGGCGGCTTTTTTATGAATAATAGGCGCCAAAGCTTCGCGTTTTTTTGCTGTCAGTTTTTTACTGTCGGTTAATCCATCGATCTGCGCATTACCCAGAACGCATGCGCCAACAACAAGAGGTCCTGCCCAAGGACCTCTGCCAACTTCATCTATTCCTAAAATTGCCAATTTAGGCGGCCTCTGCTGTTTCGACCTCTTTTACTTCCTCGGAGATTTCTTCTTTAGTTTCCTCTGGAAGTGTATTCACTGCGTGGCGATCGAAATCCTTTTGCGCTAGGCGCGCGCTCTTGCCGGAACGCTCGCGGAGGTAGCGTAAATTATTGCGACGGACTTTTCCGCGACGGACGATTTCAACTTTCTCAACTAACGGGCTGTGTATCAAGAAACTTTTCTCAACACCAACTCCAGAGGCAACTTTGCGCACAACAATGCGCTCGGTATGCGATTGTTTGCGGTCGACGCGAATCACCGTACCTTCAAAAACCTGAATACGGAACTTATCGCCTTCCTTAATCTTTTGGGACACGCGGACGGTATCACCAGGACGGACGTCAATGACGGCCTTTTTCTTTTGGGCATCTCCCACCATCTTTAATAGTTCAAACGACATATTTTACCTTTTATATTTAAAAACTTGTCTCATTTTAGCATATTTTCGCCAGTTTGAAAAGGGTATTAAAGATGAGGGTTTAATTAACTAATTTGGAACAAGCCCTAAATTTTAAGTAGTTATCTACA
>CAMYZS010000033.1 GCA_947303945.1 uncultured Candidatus Saccharibacteria bacterium
CCGAACACAGAAGTCAAGCCTGGTAGCGGCGATTATACTGCTTTGCGGGAAACTAGCAAGATGCCGAATTATATAAAAGGCCACCTCAACGGGTGGCCTTTTATCTTTTTCGCAGAAAAAGAATAAAAGCCACCAAAGAGGTGGATTTTTTGTACTTGTACAAAAAATACGCACGACTAGTGCGTCCTTTTATATAACAAACAGGCTCCTCAGACCTGTTTGCATTATACTTATATATTCGCCACCTCAACGGGTGGCCTTTTGTCTTGCTTGCAAGAATAAAAGGCTAAGCGAATGAGGTGAAATGAAGCTTTGCTTTATAAACGCGCACAATTATTGACTTTTAATATTCTTCATGCTAGAAAAGAGAAGGAGCGCGCTAATATTGATTGTTCACATTTGATAGGGTGCGCTGATTATAAGATGCCTCAAGTTATGCGATGCTATGGCGCGCTAACGTTTAGCAATAGTCTCGCTAGCAAAGTAGATAACGAAGTCGAACTCAAAGAGGAGCCTAAAGAAGAAGTCGAGATTAGGGCTAATGTTCTAAAAGTTATCGATTATATTTATAAAAACAGGCAGAAGATACTCGCAGATGAGTATTAACGATTTTATTTGACTCCTAAGCCAGGATAAGACTATAATAACAAGAACCATATCACAGAACACTTACGAGCCATTATTAAACTATGCAAATACATCTTCATCCAGAAATATTTAATCAAGTCGCGAACGGCGCCAAATCCGTTGAAGCGCGCGTAAATGACGAAAAACGTCAACAGTTAAAGGTTGGCGATAAGATAACGATTCTAAAAAGACCTGACGAAATCGAGGCTATAGAAGTGCGCGTAACGAAATTACGTACTTTTCGTAATTTTGCTGAGCTTGCCGATTGTTACACTATTGAGCAGCTACACTCGCCAAATTACACGAAAGAACAATATCTAGCTTTATTCCCACATTTTTATAGCGACGAGAAGATTGAGAAATATGGAGTAGTCGCAATCGAGTTCCAACTGTGCGAATAATCGTTATTTCTTTGAGTCTTTATCGTAAAGACTACGATATAATGGGCAGCCATTGAGTAGCTCGTAATGTGTGCCGCTGTCGACCAACTTGCCCTCTTCAATTACGAATATCCTGTCACTGTCGATGATAGTTGATAAGCGGTGTGCTACGATAACTAAAGTATAACCACCTCTAAGCGCGCTAATGGCATCTTGGATCTCGGATTGAGTTTTATTGTCGAGCGCAGAAGTTGCTTCGTCAAACAGGATTATCTTAGTCTTCATTAAGAGTGCGCGCGCGATAGCTAAACGTTGTTTCTGACCGCCAGATAAAATCACTCCACCTTCTCCTAGAATAGTATTATATTTTTTGGGCAAAGACATTATATAATCGTCAATATGTGCCAATCGGCAAGCTTCCCGAATCTCGCTCATTTTCGCGCCCGGTTTCGCAATTAAAAGGTTATCTTTTACTGAATAGTTAAAGATATATGGTTGTTGTGTTACGACGGAGATATTATTGCGTAGTGAATCGCGGTCGAGGTCACGTATGGGGATATTGTCAATTAGAATGTCGCCACTATTAATGTCGTTAATTCTAGTAATTAAGTTCATGATAGTCGTTTTTCCCGACCCACTCTTTCCTACGATGGCTACCTTTTCATTTGGCGAAATATGCATATTAAGGTCTTTAATGATAGGCTTTTTGCCGTATGAGAAATTTACATGCTTAAATAATATGTCTCCATCGAGGTGGTCGACTTTCGTGACGCCAAACTGCTCCTTACGATAAACTTTGTCTTCTATTATCTCGAAAATACGGTTTCCAGATAAGGAAATCTCTTTGTTTGATTCTGCGATTCGTGCTACGCCATAAAATAAATCGCGAATACGGTTTAGGTAGTTATAAACAATAATGAACGCAGGAATAGTGAGCGCGTTGGCTGAATATAGCGAACATCCAACTACTATAAAGACGAACTCTGAAATATTATATGTCGAATATTCTATCATCTGGAAGCGCCTGCCAATCTTGCGAATCTTATCTTCGTGGTCAGCGGTCTCACGAACTTTTCTCCCCACACTTCGAGCAATCGCATCGCCTGCATTTAGGGTCTTGATATCTCTAATACCTCGCACAATTTCTATTGCCATACTCGACCGCTCGTCCCGGCTAGCCTTAAGCGTTCGCCTTACTTTATTCATATTCTTTATCCGAACATTACTCACCCAAAAGCATGCAATTGCAATTACGATAGAAATGGCGAACATTTCTCGGCTTAGTAAAAAGACGGCGAAAATAACACCTATATTAGAAATAAGGTATACTAGCCAAAAAGCGTAATCTGCGAATACTGACGAAATCTTATCGGCGTCAGAAGTTAGGCGCTCTATAATCTTTCCAGTACCATTTTTGTCGACTTCGGACACCTCCAGCTTCAGCGTTTCTCGCACTAGCGCCTGTTGCAATCCAAATAGCGTTCCATATTGAAGTTTATGGAAAAGAAGCGTTCGAATTAGGCGCATCGTGTTCTCGAAAAGATTCAAGAGCAACACTACTAAAGCCGTCAATAATACCTGCTGCATTAAACCATCAGTTATTTGTAGAATAATCTGCGAAGTAAGAATTGGTACGCTGACACTTATAGCGACACCGATTAGGCACATTATTATCGAGCTTATTACTAGGATCCGATAATTCTTGCAATATCGAATTGATTTTCGTAAAACCTGGTATGCATTATAGCTACCCTCTCGTTTATCGACCCTCTCTTTTACCATAAAAATATTATATCACTATAACGCTGTTATGCTATGCTAGACCCTTAACCGCTTAATGAATGAACTCTTGTCGAATTGTCTCCAAACCCATTCAATAAACTTTGTCATTAAACGTAAAATAAAGGTCGAAAGAATTGCGAGCGCCCCACAGATGACCCAACTTTGTAAAGTCATTCTCGTCATGCCGAAGAAGGCTGGAATGAGCGCGTAGCACAATGCTAGACCAACGACGCAAAAACCAATCACAAGCTTCTTATAGGTATCGATTGGCTTCGACGCGCGCGCTACCATCATCATGCCGACTACCATTAGTAGGAAAGTGCAACCAGTTGAAATGTCAATTTGGCCGATATTGAAGATATTGCCTAGAATCACCATCATCATTACCGCAATCATATCTGTTAAGCCGCCAGGTGCTGCGCGTTTAAGAATATTACTCACAAATTTGCCTTTAATAAGATCGTGGTTTGGTGCTTGGGATAACAGGAAGCCGGGAATGCCAATCGTGAATGTGCTAATAAGAGAGACCTGAGCCGGGATTAACGGATAGGTCATTGCGAAGCAAATCGCTATTACGCTAGTAGTGAATGAAAACACATTTTTTACTAAGAACAAGCTGCCAGACCTCTCCAAGTTGTTTACTACGCGTCGTCCTTCGGCTACCACTTCTGGCATACGTGCAAAATCCGATTCCAATAGAACGACTTGCGCCGCCTGGACTGCGGCATCGCTACCGCTCGCCATTGCTACAGAACAGTCGGCATCGCGTAGTGCTAATACATCATTCACACCATCGCCAGTCATCGCGACAGTCTTGCCGTCTGCCTGCATTGATTTTACGAACTTTCGTTTTTGTTCTGGTGTTACGCGGCCAAACACGGTATACTTACGCATCGCCTCATCAATCTTCATATCTGTATCTAAAGTCGAAGCATCAATGAAATGCTCAGCTCCTTTAATCCCAGCTTTTTTAGCAACTTCGGAAACGGTGCGTGGATTGTCCCCAGATATTACTTTTATATCTACGCCTTGCGCGGCAAAAAACTTAAAGGTTTCGGTCGCACTCTCTCGGATTGGGTTGGTAATCAGCACTAAGGCAACTGGCGTTATTTTTGCATTGAGCTTACGCCCATCGGCAGAATCGCCATATTTACAAAAAAGTAAAACGCGATACCCCTTTCCGCCATAGTCTTCGATTTCTTTCTGATACTTTCCATAGTCTTTTCCAAGCATAAACTCCGGAGCACCCAAAATATATGTTTCTTTCTCGAAGTTGACGCCGCTATACTTAAATTCACTCGAAAAGCCCGATACGCTCATAACTTTGCGCCCAGCTGGTTTCGTGAAATAAGCTTTCATTGTTTCCATCGTAATATTGTCTGCCGCCTGAGCGCACGCAAAGTCGCTTAATAAAGTAAATAATTCTGTGTTGGTATGGTTGTTGCCGAGCGGAATAACACTATCGACGCTCATTGTATTGTCAGTAATAGTGCCAGTCTTATCGACGCATAATACATTCACGCGTGCTAAAGTCTCAATACTTTTCATATCGTGCAGTAAGACCTTTTTGTGAGCTAACTGCATTGCACTCACTGCCAAAGCGATACTTGAGAGTAAGAATAAACCTTCTGGAATCATGCCAATTATGGACGCCACTGATGCCTGGACGCTACGTTGAATATCGATGTGGTTAATGAAATAATTTTGCGCAAACATAGCAAGACCAATCGGAATAATCGCAATGCCAGCAATTGTTACAATTTTGTTAAGCGATCGGATTATTTCGGACTGTTCTTTGTTTTTGACTTTTTTCGCTTGTAGCGTAAGTTGTGATATGTACGACTCTGCGCCAACCCTTGTTAATTGCGCGTAACATTCGCCAGAGACGATAAAACTTCCGCTCATCAATTCGTCGCCAGGCGTCTTATGAATTTCATCTGCTTCGCCAGTCAAAAGTGACTCATTTACGGCCACCTCGCCAAACAAGACCGTTGCATCGGCGGGGATTTGATTTCCTGCGCGAAAAACGACAACATCGTTCTGTACCAGTCGCTCTGCATTGATATTCTTCTCGCGCCCTTCGCGAATTACGTTTGCGGTAGGTGCATTTAACATAGTTAGTTTATCGAGCACGGTTTTGGCACGCATTTCCTGAAAAATGCCAATCAATGTGTTTGCGATAATAATCGGCATAAAAGTTATATCGCGATACGAACGTACGGCAATAAGGAGGATTGCAATAATCAAGAAGACAAAATTAAAGTAAGTAAAGACATTACTAGTGACAATTTCCTTGACGGTCTTACTCGGTGGCTTTACGGCAGAATTAACCAGGCCTGCGCGACGCATCGCGTGGACTTGTTTTTTAGTTAAACCTTTCTGGTAGTCAACTTTTATTTTTGTTTTCACTCTTTAATTATATCTCAAAAAACTTGTTATATAATAATAAGCGGTATGGCGAATTTTTTTGAACAGAATATATCCGAGGTCGAGGCGGAGCTAAAGACTAGCCAGAATGGACTAAGCTCTTCAGAGGCAGCCGTGCGCCGTCGCAAATATGGGCCAAACACGCTACCCAAAAAGAAAAAAGACAGTATTCTTATAATATTTTTCAATGAGTTTGCGGACCCGATAGTCTTATTGCTACTGGTCGCAATAGTTGTTTCTTTCTTTGTGGGTGAGATTATCGATGCGGTTGCAATAATTTGCATTGTCCTAGTAGACGCAGTTATAGGGGCGTATCAGGAGAACAAGGCTAATAATACCGCCGATACGCTCTCTAAGTTAATTAAAGACGAAATGCATATCATACGTGACGGGAAAGATGCTTCGGTTGGCGTAGAAGAGCTGACGATTGGTGACCTAGTATTACTCGAGTCTGGCGATAAAATCGGTGCCGACATGCGGATAATTGAGGCACACAATTTTACAGTTGACGAGTCTATCTTGACTGGCGAGAGCATTCAAGTGGCTAAAACTACAGATGCGCTTAATGGCAAAAAATTATCTATTTCCGATCGCACTAATATGGTCTTTTCGGGCACCTCGGTCGTCACGGGTCGTGCAAAGGCCTATGTGACAGAAATTGGCCTCGACACGGAGCTTGGCAAAATTGCCGACAGCCTTGCAACCACTGAGGATGAAAAATCGCCACTCACGATTCGAGTTGAAAAGTTTAGTAAACAAATTAGTATCATGGTTATTTCGATTGCTATCATCATCGCCATTCTACTTATCACTAAACATACTCCCGGCCACGAGATATTGTTAACCGTAATTGCCTTTGCGGTTTCTGCGATGCCGGAAGGTCTGCCGCTCGCACTAACGATGGCGCTTACGATTGCTGCCAATAAAATGTCCAAGAAAAACGTCATTGTACGCAAACTGAATGCAGCCGAATCTCTTGGTAGCTGTACTGTAATTGCCTCGGATAAAACAGGAACCTTGACGGTAAATCAGCAGACTGCTAAACAAATTCTTTTACCGAACGGCGAGGAATATCGTATTTCTGGCACTGGCTACGAAACTAAGGGGAAGGTTACTGGTAATGTATTGAAATATGCTGAGGAAATTGGATTTTATGGCGCTCTTAATAATGAAGCGGATATTTCTGGGCCAACTCCAATTGGCGATTCGATTGATATTGCCTTTCTAGTTATGGCGAAAAAACTTGGCGTCAAAACCAAAGGGATTAAGATTCTCGAACGCATTCCTTATGAGTCCGAGAATAAATATTCGGCCGTTTTCTATGAAAAAGATGGGAAAACATATTGTACAGTCAAAGGCTCGTTGGAGGTAGTAAAAGACTTCTGCGATAAGGTAAACTTCATGTCAGGAAAAAACACTACTAAATTAAACCAGCAAAACGAGACTCTTGCCCAAGATGGTTACCGCGTTATCGCGATCGCTAATGGCGAAGTTCATAAACAACCAGAATACAGCACTGAAGATATTAAACACCTTACCTTTATGGGTATGGTAGCTTTTATTGATCCGATTCGTAAAGAAGCTATAGCGTCGATCCGTGAATGTCATGAGGCTGGTATTAAGGTATTGATGATTACGGGCGACCACCCGCTCACGGCCTTATCAATCGCGAAAGATTTAAAGCTCGCCGAAGACGACTCGCAGGTCGCGACGGGCGCTGAAGTTGCTGATGCTGCTCGTGGCTCTAAGCGTAGTTTTGATGAGTTTATTGCCAGTAAAACCGTCTTTGCGCGCGTTGCGCCACTGCAGAAACTAAATATTGTTGAATCACTAAAACGCCAAGGTGAATTTGTGGCCGTAACGGGCGACGGCGTAAACGATGCGCCAGCTCTCAAAGCGGCAAATATTGGCATTGCGATGGGGTCGGGTACGGATATTGCTCGCGAAACCGCTGACATGATTATTGTCGACGATAACTTTAAATCGATTGTAGCTGGGGTAAAAGAGGGCAGGGTAGCTTTTGCGAATATTCGCAAAATCGTCTATTTCTTGATTTCTTGCGGTCTTGCCGAAGCGGCATTTTTCTGCTTGGCGATTGCTTGCGACATGCCGATGCCGCTAGTTGCAGTACAGCTTCTTTGGTTGAATGTAGTGACGGATGGCATCCAAGATTTAGCACTCAGCTTCGAGACTGCCGAGCCCAGTATTCTAAAAGAAAAGCCACATAATCCAAAACAGCCCTTATTTGACCGCCGTTTAGTGCGGGAGGTTCTAATATCGGGCTCAATTATAGCGCTAGTTGTGTTTGGTTTCTATTGGTTTCTCATTAATGATCTTCATATGGAAGTTAACTTTGCGCGTGGTTATGTGATGTGTTTAATGGTATTTATTCAAAATATTCATGTCTTCAATTGCCGTAGCGAAAATCGCTCTGCTTTTTCGGTCCCACTTTCGAGCAATTGGTTTATTGCAATTGGCATTTTTTGTACGCTTCTTTTGCAAGTTGTCATTATGGAGATTCCGTTCTTCTCGCGATTGCTTCAGGTGGCTCCTATCCCATTCTGGGCAATTATTTGGCTGTTTATTATTGCATCATCGATATTAATTTTGATGGAGCTATACAAGAATATCTCGTCGCGTTTTTGCAAGGAGTAAAAAAGGGCCTTCTAGAAGGCCCTTAAATAAGATTCGGCCAGCCAATTAGCATGAGTATAGCTAACCCAATTGTGCCAGCCGCACCGACAGCTATAGCCACAACCCGTGTTACCATGCGTGGCAAGAAGTACTTCAAAATTGTTGCCAGTATAGAGGCGACAAAGAACGCAATCGCCAGTGATGTAGCGATGCAGAATACTACTCTCGCCAGGTGGTAAATTAGCTCAACTACGGGCCATTCACACAGTTGGCATACGAAGTATGCTGCAGCCGACGTAACTGCGCTTATGACAGTAAGCCATAACCCCATAGTAGCAATATTGGACATCATTTTGTCCGTACCCTGTATATTAAACATCGTTAGCTCCCCCTTCTTTTCTACAAAAGCGCTAAACTCTAAAGTACATAAGGATATTATACAACACAATGCAAAAATAGTCAAGATAAGCTACAATATAAGGTGAAAATGGAGGAAATATGGCTGAATTAAAATGCCCTCATTGCGGCAAGACATTTAAGGTTGACGATACGAGCTATGCAGATATTTTAAGTCAAGTTCGTACGCGTGAATTTGATGACGAGGTCGAAAAGCAAGTTGCAGCCGCGCTTGAAAAAGCTGATTCTAAAAACGAACTTGCACTCGAAAAAGCCAAGAATGCTCAGGCTAAGAAGATCGCTGAGTTAGAAGCGATAATTAAGCAGACCGAGACGGATAAGGAGCTTGCCATCACTAAGGCTCTAGCGCCAGTAGAAAAAGAACTAGAAACCGCCAAGGCGGACCTGAAGACTAAAACTTCTGAAGCAAAACAGAAGATCGCTGAGTTAGAAGCGATAATTAAGCAGACCGAGACGGATAAGGAGCTTGCCATCACTAAGGCTCTAGCGCCAGTAGAAAAAGAACTAGAAACCGCCAAGGCGGACCTGAAGACTAAAACTTCTGAAGCAAAACTACGCGAGGAGTCTCTCGCTGCCCAGGTTAAATTACGCGAATCGTCACTAAAGACTCAATATGAAGGTGCACTTAAGCTCAAGGATGAGGAAATCGATCGCCTCAAAGACCTTAAGTCTAAACTTAGCACAAAAATGGTTGGCGAAACGCTCGAGCAGCATTGTCAGACCGAGTTTAATCGCCTTCGTGCGACCGCCTTCAAAAATGCCTATTTCGAGAAAGATAATGATGCTCGCACGGGTAGCAAGGGCGATTATATTTATCGCGAAGAAGACGAACAAGGCAATGAGATTATCTCCATTATGTTTGAGATGAAGAATGAAAATGAGACTACTGCTACGAAGCATAAGAACGACGATTTCTTTAAAGAACTCGACAAAGACCGTAAAGAAAAGAATTGCGAATATGCTATACTGGTCTCCTTGCTCGAATCGGACTCCGAGCTATACAATACTGGCATTGTGGATGTTAGCTATAAATATGACAAAATGTATGTCATCCGCCCACAGTTTTTTATTCCAATGATTACGCTTTTGCGTAACGCGGCGTTTAATTCGCTCAAATACAAACAAGAGCTCGCCGTTGTACGAAATCAAAATATTGATATTACTCATTTCGAAGAGAATATAGAAAACTTCAAAACTGCTTTTGCGCGTAATTACGAATTAGCGAGCAAAAAGTTTAGCGTCGCCATCGAGGAAATCGATAAGACAATTGCGCATCTTCAGAAAACCAAAGAAGCCCTACTCAGCTCCGAAAATAACCTTCGCCTCGCCAATAATAAAGCCGAAGATTTAACAATCAAACGATTAACGCGAGGCAATCCAACTATGGCTGCAAAATTTACCGAGCTCAGAAAAAAAGAAGCCTAGCGAACTGGGCTTATTGAAGATAGTGAGGAGTAATAGATAGACATCTATAATGCTTGGCGGGAATGAAAAAAGAGCCTCAAGCTGGGGCTCTTTCTCATAATATTGTATTATTCTTCGTCTTTTGTTGCTTCTTCCTCTTCGTTTTCTTCAAGCGCAGAGAGCAGAGAATCCTCAATATTCTTTTTCTTCTTCTTTTCTGGGGCTTTTGCAATCTCAACATCGATTTCGTAGCCAGTTAGTTTGGAGGCGAGGCGGACATTTTGCCCAACGCGACCAATCGTGATTGATTGCTGGTCTTTCGAGACATACACTGTGGCATGATTGATAGTCTCGCCTTTTCTATTTTCGATCTTGTCGGTTTCGACTTTTTGAATTTCGGCTGGACTTAGGGCTTCGCGGATATATTCAGAAATGTTATCGCTCCAGTTGACAATATCGATTTTTTCACGATCGCCAATTTCGTTCATGACAGCCTGAACGCGCACGCCACGGCCACCAACAAAGGTGCCGACTGGATCAATGCCAGGCATTGTGGCGGCTACGGCAATCTTAGTGCGACGACCAGCTTCGCGTGCAATTGCCTTAATTTCAACGGAACCATTCTCGATTTCTGGCACCTCTTGACGAAAGAGATATTCGACAAATTCGGCAGAGCCACGGCTAAGAATTAACTGAGCGCCGCGCTCGTTGCGTTCAATTTCTTTAATATAAACTTTGATGCGAGAACCGACGGCATAATATTCACCTTCAATTTGTTCGCTTTTTGGCATAATGCCAGTAGCTTTACCGAGGTCGACACGAACAAGCTTTGGCTCGACGCGTATGACTGTGCCGTTGACAACACTGCCAATCTTATCTTCAAACATCGTTAAAACAGCGTCACGTTCCGCTTCGCGGAGGCGCTGAATAACAACCTGTTTTGCGGTCTGAGAAGCGACGCGACCGAAACCTTCAACTTTATGCTTCTCTTCCACGGTTTCGCCAATTTCCTTACCTTTAGCCTCGGAGAGAGGAATTTCGGTAGCAGGATTATAGGCTACATCATCTTCGATAACTTCGCGTATAATGTAGATATCCGCTTCGCCAGAGTTGAGATTGAGCTCGCAACGTACATTCATGTCTTTGTCGCCATTGTCCTTGCGCCATGCGGCAGCGATCGCTTGTTGGATTACATCAATTACCGTCTCTTTTGGTAGGTTCTTTTCTTCTGCAATGATGTCGACCATCGCGACCATTTGTTTTAAATCTAGGTCCATATTCTCCTTTCTTTTATATCGTCTGCATTAATAAAACCGCCTCTTTTCGAGCCGGTCTAATCTGAATAACGATAGTATAGCAGATATTGCGAAATATGTCAAAATATGTTATACTAGCCATAGTCGACATAGTTGAAGCATATAGGAGGTGGAAAAATGAAAAACCGCAAAGGTAAAGCAAGATTCGTGTCGCGTGCAGGGTATAGTGTTCCTGTTAATTTGATAAATAAGAGGACTCATATCAGTAATAAACGCGACAATACTCCGCTTAGGCCGCTTACGAATGCCTACATGGGTACTCGGAGACGGTCGCGTCGTATAGTAATAGCCACTCGGGCTATTCTGGCTATTGTCGCTGCTATAATCGTGTTTAGTATCGTAGCGGCGCAGCTTTGTTGACGATGCAGCTTTTGTTGATTCAATTGTCGGAGCCTCAACGGAGGCTCCTTTTTCACGAAAATAAAAAATTCGAGAAAAGTACGTAGACCGTTCAGCACCTTTGCAACATAGTTAGCTAACAAAAAGATAGGCTCT
>CAMYZS010000034.1 GCA_947303945.1 uncultured Candidatus Saccharibacteria bacterium
CTACTGTCGATAAGTCAGTGAGCGAAAAGTGTGGCAACTCCATTTTGCGCAACATCGCGCAAACTTCTGCCGGTACTAATACTGGCACGAGAGAAGATACCGCCGATGTTCTAGTTGAGGGTAAGACCTGTAACGAAGGCTTTACTATCGATAAGAAAGTTCTTCGCACTGCCGACAATCAATATGTCGAGACTACTAGCCTCAAGGCAGGCGAAACTGCTCACTATCGTATTGCTTTCAAGAACACTGGTGGCACCACTTTGAAGAACGTTATTATCAAAGATACTCTTCCTGCTAACACAACTTACGTCAAGGGTAGTACGAAGATCGACAGCAAAGCTGCCGCCGATGATATCGTTTCGGCAAATGGTCTCAACATCGGTGATGTTGCGGCTGGCAAAACAGTTTACATCTACTTTGACGCAGTCGTCGCTAAGACTCTTGGCGATAAGTGCGAAACTACAACCCTTACTAATACTGCAAAGGGTACATATAATAAAGACGACAAGACTGCTAAGACTGACACTGCTGTTGTGACGGTCGAAGGTAAGACTTGTAAAGATGGTTTCACTATCGACAAGAAGGTTAAAGATGCAAAAGGTAACTATGTCGAGACTACTAGCCTCAAGGCTGGCGAGATAGCTCACTATCGCATCGAGTTTAAGAACACTGGCGACAATGAACTTAAGAACGTTATCATCAAAGATACGCTTCCTGCTAAGATGACTTACATCGCTGGTAGTACTAAAGTTGGCGACAAAACCGTTGCTGACGGTATTATCTCCAATGATGGTATCAATATTGGTAGCGTCGCGGCTGGCAAGACTGTTTACATCTACTTTGATGCTAAAGTTAATGCTGGCACCGGCGAAGATTGTGCCGACGTCATTCTTACCAACGTAGTTAAAGCTAGCTACAACAAAGATGACAAAACCGCCAAGACCGATACTGCAATCGTTACGGTCGATGGCAAAGATTGTAAAGAAGGCTTTACTATCAATAAGATGGTACAGCGTGATGGTGGTAAAGAGTGGAGTGAAAATATCACAGTTAAAGCTGGCGACAAGGTTCGCTATCGCATCCAATTCAAGAATGTTGGCGATACGACTCTTAAGAATGTTGTAATCCGTGATATTCTTCCGAATAATATGACTTACGTAAAGGGCAGCACTGTTCTTTACAACTCCGAGAACACCAACGGTAAGAAGCTTGCTGATGGCATCGTATCGGCGGAAGGCGTAAATATTGGTAATTACACCAAGGGCGCCGAAGCTACGATTTACTTCTATGCTACAGTCAATTCTTCTTTGAAGGATAATTGTAACGATTCTACCCTTACTAATACCGTCAAAGGTAAATACAATAACGATAGCAAGACTGAGAAGTCGGACACCGCAGACGTTACTGTAAAGGGTAAAACCTGCAAACCAGCTCCAACCCCAGTTCCAGAACTTCCTGAAACTGGCGCGAGCGAAATCCTCAGTGGTGTTATTGGCATCGCAGCCATGACTACCGCTGCTGGCTATTATGTAATTAGCCGCAAAAAATAAAGTTGACCGCCTAGTATAGAGCTTTCCCAGAAGCTTTTAGATGGACGGGAAACTAAAAAATACTCCCTCGAATAATCGGGGGAGTATTTTTGTGCTATTTTTCAGCCGCCTGCAAGACGCGCTCAAAAAGCATCGTTATTGTTAGTGGTCCTACGCCACCTATCTTTGGCGTGATAGTTAAGTCATTGCGCTCGCGCACTGTATCGTCGAGATCGCCTTTTATAATGCCACCCTCCGAGGTAGTGCCAGCATCAACTACTACTGCGCCGTGCTTTAGCATTTCTGGTTTAATTAAGCCTGGTACACCTGTTGCTGTTACGACTACGTCGCATTCGGGCAGAGTAGAAGTATCATCGCCTTTGTCATAGACGGTCACATCGTAGCCGCTCTCGCGCCACATGCGCTCGAGTGGAGCACCGACTAGCTTGCCGTGCCCAACAATTGCTAATTTTTTGCCAACCAACTCGATACCATAGCTGTTTAAGAGCCAATGAATTGCCATCGCGGTCGCCGTATCTGATTCGCCGCGCAAACCATCCACATCTTTTTCGGGCGGAATAATATCCAAAATCTTCATGTCACATTCGGCGAGTGGCAACTGCACAATAATGCCCGTCACGGAATCGTCGTCGGCGGCCGCTTTTAGCTTAGCCTCGGCGTCATTGGCGGAAATCTTAATTACTTCAACGGCGACCTTAATATCGTCGCCGTAGGCTTGTTTTAGCGACATATATTTTGCAATTACTGGTGAATCGTTATCGTAAAAAATCACCAATTTCGGGAAAATCTTGCGGCTGCGAAGAGCTTTAACGGTATGCGCCTGGCGCTCCTTAATATAACCTGCAATTTCGCGCCCATTTAATTCTTTCATTCGTCTCCTAGCTCCATCGGCTCTTGCTCGAGAGTATAACCGTATTTTTCTTTTACGGCATCAATTACGGCCTGGCGCGCCTTGGCAAGATCGGCATAACTTCTGGCGCTTTCGTTAATTAAGATGAGAGCCGCCTTATCTGAAACGCGCATGCCGTAGAATTCCTTACCTTTCAGCCCAGCATTCTCAATCAGCCAACCGCTTGGTACTTTACCGCCGTCCCAGACCGGAATTCCTTTTGCCTCGGCTATCTTGGCTTCTTTCTCGTTAAGGTAGATGTTTTTAAAAAATGAACCAGCTGAGGCAAACTCTGCTGGGTCTGGCAATTTTCCAGCACGGATTTCTGCTACTGCGTCGCGTACGACTTGTGGCGTGAATTCTTTCGTACCACGTTCGTCAAAATAAGCTTGTAGGGAAGTGTAAAATGGTGGCTTTAGCCAGTGCTTATGTAGCTCCACGGTTACGCTAGTAATAAAGTAGCGCCCAACGCCATCGCCAGTATTAAAAATACTGTGCCGATAACCCAAATCGAGCTCATCGGCCATCATGTGCTTGAAACAATTATCACGACAATCATATACGCAGACCGAATGTAGTGTTTGTTTAATTTCCTGGCCATACGCACCGACGTTTTGTACGGGCGCTGCGCCAACGGTGCCAGGGATTTTTGACAATGCTTCGATGCCAGAATAGCCATACGTATCGCCATTCCAGAGTTTTACGCTGTATTCGACTAAATCATCGAGCAAATCGCCGCTCTTGGCGCAGAGACGAATCCTGTCCGGATCGCTATCTATCACATAGATACCATGTAGCTTATTGACGAAAATTACCCCATCAAAGCCGCCATCACGCCCGATTACGTTGCTACCGCCACCCAAAATGTAGGTCGGCAGCTTTTTCTCGGCCGCAAAATGATATGCTTCGGCCAAGTCCTTGTCCTCCTCGATTTCGATGACATACCTTGCGGCACCACCTAGTCGCATAGTTGTTAACTCTGATATTGGCACTTTTTCGCGTATTTTCATATATTAATTATACCACCAGGCGCATAAAAACCGCCAACGATTAAATATGAATCAAAACATGGTAAGATATAAAAAGGTTTTTAGAGCTAGATTAATTTTAAGAAAGGTAATAATGCAATCGAATAAGGCGCAAAGTGTCGTAGATTTTTTAGTAAAATGTTACAAATTATCCGATACCGTCCGGACTGGTTGGAAAGTATGGCATGTTGACAGGGCGCGCCTAGAGAGTATTTCCGAACATATTTTTGAAGTAGCAATGCTATCAATTCTTATGAAATCGCAATATCAATACGATGTCGATATTTTGCGAGTAGTCTATATGGCCGTTATTCACGAGTTGGGCGAAATCGAAATTGGCGACTATATACCATTTGGAATATCCCTCGACGAAAAAATCCGCATTGAACATGCCGCCATACATAAACTCTTGAGTGGTCTGCTTGATGGTTCCGAAATTGAGGAATATTTCTTAGAGTTCGACGCCCACGAGACGCCCGAGTCAAAGCTAGCCTATCAGTGCGACAAAGCTGTAGCTGCACTTAAATCGAAATGGTATGACGAAGAAGGTTGCGTCGACCTTACTCATCAAGAGGGTAACCAGGCTATCAATGATCCGCTAGTGCAATCTCTGCTTGAGTCTAACCAAAGCTGGTCTAATACGTTTATTAAATACAATCTTCAGACAATCGCCTTCGATAAGAACTTTCGCGACGCCCTAAATTACGCCGCAGAGCATTCTATGCATCAAAAATAAAGTATTGGTCTCTTGCAACTTTTAGTTACCGTGAATTGCTCCATGTTAAAATAGAAAAATATGCACCCGTAGCTCAGCGGAAGAGCACTGGTTTCCGGTACCAGGTGTCGCAGGTTCGAATCCTGTCGGGTGTACCAGCGAAAGTGCTTTTAAGTTCAAATACAGTTAATTAATTCGGTTTCAGTATTCGCTATACGTAAGTCCTTAACGACTTCTTCGGATATAAATCCTTGATGCTGCAAGTTTTTAAGGTAATCAATCAAGCCCGAATAGAAACCGCCAGAGTTGTAAATAATAATTGGTTTTGAATGTTCCTGGCAGATCTTACATTGAATGGCCACGAATAGCTCATATAAAGTACCGACCCCTCCAGGAAATACAATCATCTCATCACATTGATTAATCATCGTAATCGTTGCCTCATTTATGTCCAACGTGACAATTTTTTCGTCGCAATCAAGAGCTTTGGAGCCACTTTCGTATACCTTAGGGCAAACTCCGATTATTTTACGTCCGTTTGCTTTTGCGGTCTGGTATGCTAGCCCCATAATACTACGGTCGCATGCGCCGAATATTAAATCATGTTCTATAAATAGTTTGTTAAATATTTTTTTGCAGTCGTCGACATATTCTTGTGGAATATCGTTATTGGCTGCACAGGCTACGTATATTTTCATATTTTTTACAGCTATATGCCCCAATCTAAATTGAGACATCGTTTTTTCTCCGAATAGTTTATTTAGTATATTTGATTTATCTTCATCTTCAATTATTTTTATTAGTATATTTGATTTATCTTCAAAACTAATTGTGGTCGTCTGGGTCAGCGGAAAAGCCATTATCTACACAGGCGAAAGCCCCGCCCTCCAGCAGAATGCGAAATGCAAAAGCATGCACACCCGCGGATTTACCAAGATTGTCGTCAAAAACATCGCCATCGCAGCGTGCTACGTCGTCATATTGAATGTCGCCTAGCTCCATTTTTGCCCACGAATGCCCCGAGGTGCGACCACTAACGGTCGTATCGTAACCGTCGCGATTGTAGGCAACTTTAGCTCTACAATCGTATGCTTTGGGTTGCCCCCACAGTGCGACTTTGTACGGCTTTCCAGTTTCTGGATCGTGAATTTCTTCGCCCACATACCTATTCCAAAAGGTACAAAAACCGTTAGTCCCATAAGCATTATTAAAGCTATCACTTACGCTGCCAGTATTATGTGTTTTCCATTGATTCATGGCTGCGATTATAGCCGTAAGGTCTCGTTTGCGCTGGGTGTTTCGTTGCGCGCGCTGCAAGGTTGGCAATGCAACGAATACCATCGTAAAAATAAGACCGGCAATAGCAAGTACGAGCACTACTTCGATAATCGTGTATCCTTTGCGTTGCGTTTTTTGCATCATCCTTATAAACATTATCGCATATAGTTATTATTTTTGCTTATGTTTCTTGTAGAATAAAAATCCCCCGCACTTTGGCGGGGGTGGCTTCAGCCATGGAGATTCTCATAGGCGTTATTAAACAAGGATTGGCAGACATCGGAGAGTTTCTTGCGTGTCTCATCGTTGAGTTCATCATCTGGTATCAAGAACTTCTTCGTCTCCCAATCGGCTAAGTCGTAAACGACTCTAATATCATGCTTTTTTAGGACGCCGACCACCTCTTCGCTCAAGCCTAAGACGACCTTAGCATAATCAATCTCGCCATAGATATCGACTTGCCATAAGCGCCATCTTTCATCGAGCTTTAATTTAGTAGACATTTTACCACCTCCTTAAGAACAAGTTACACAGACGACCTTGCAGCATCTTGTGAAAACTCAAGTTGACTACATTATACCGCAATAATATATCTTGTTAGATATTTATTTGGCGAGCTCGGAATTAATTGCCTTTATAATATCATTTGAAACGCTATCAAAAGTAGCGCCTTCGCTAGAAGTATCTATATGTCGGCTATTCACGAAGATTGTTGGCGTCGCCGAAACCCGTGAATTGTTTCGTCCCAGGTTGTAGTCAAAATCTATTTTCTTTTCAATCTTTGTGCTGCTTAAATCTTTACGGAATTTTTCCAAATTACCTTTTGGTGCGACTTTTCTAAAGATGCTCACAAATGCATTTTCTAAATCTTGTCCCGATAAACTCAGCCAATCGGTACGATTAGCGAATGTCGCCTCTAGCATTTCCCAATAATATCCCTGAACGCCAGCACTCTCCACGGCCGCGGCGGCTAGTCGGGCATTCTTATGGCTTTTAAGCGGATAATTACGAAAAACGAACGCCACCCGATCGGAGTACATTTTATAAATGTTATTGATATAAGGCATCATAGTGGCACAACCAGGACAAGCCATATCTGCATACTCAATCACTACGACTGAAGAGTCGGCTTTGCCGCGAACATGGTCGCCAACCAAGCCATTATCGATATCTGGTTCAATAATTCTTGTCGCATCGTATTTACTATAATCTAACTCCTCGTTGCTTTCTTTGGCGTTTTCCATGAGTAGACCCTCCAGTTTCTCGATTTTTTCTTGCAGGCTGCTTATTGTCTGCTCATGTAACTTCGCCTCGTCCTTCAATTTGATATTAAAGCTCGCTTGGAGCATACCCCAGCTGAGTGCTATACCTAAGGCTACTATTAGAACTATAAAAACAATGACTATAGCTTTCGCTTTGTTCATGTACTCATTATGACACAACTATTTCTAATCTCGCTAACCATTCTTGCATCTGTTATAATATCGCTAGCGCACCCGTAGCTCAGTGGATTAGAGCATCTGTCTTCGGAACAGAGGGTCGTGGGTTCGAATCCCTCCGGGTGTACCACAGAAAAAGCAGGCCATTGCGCCTGCTTTTTCTGCGTTATAATAAAAGCATAATGGCAATACTCGAAGTAAAAAACCTAGTAAAGACCTACGGCAAAGGCGACAATTTAGTCAAAGCTGTAGACAATGTGAGTTTTGAGGTTAATGAAGGCGAATTCGTCGCAATCATTGGCGCGTCCGGCTCTGGTAAATCCACGCTCCTTCATCTCATTGGCGGCGTCGACCGTGCTACTAGCGGCGAAATTGTAGTAGATGGCGAAAAAATCACCAAGCTGCACGCTGAAAAGCTGGCGGTTTATCGTCGCGAAAAAATCGGCATTATTTACCAGTTTTACAATCTAATTCCAGTTTTAACCGTGGCTGAAAACATTACGTTGCCGGTAGACCTCGCAAAGAAAAAACCAGACGAAAAATATTTTAATGAGCTAGTCGAAAATCTTGGTTTAGCTGACCGCGTCAAGTATTTGCCAAATCAACTGTCCGGCGGCCAACAGCAGCGCGTCGCCATCGGCCGCGCATTGTTTAATCGACCAAAAATCGTGCTAGCCGACGAGCCGACCGGAAATTTGGATAAAAAAACCGGTGACGAGATTGTGCGCTTGCTAAAAGAGGCTAATCGCAAATATCATCAGACAATTATTCTCGTAACGCACGACATGGCCATTGCCGAGAAGGCCGACCGCATCATTACTTTTGAAGACGGTAAAATCATCAACGACCAGAAACAACCCCAGAGTAAGCCAAAGCAAACGCACAACAAGGAAACACATGAAGGTTCTGACGAATCTTAACCTCGCAAATCTCAGGCAAAACCGTTCACGCACCATCATGACAATTGTGGGGGTTGCCTTGTCGGTGGCGTTAATTCTGTCGATGATTGGCTTAGTAACAAGTCTTCTCTGGACTGAGCGCCAGGAGGCCATTGCGGAATATGGCGACATCCATATTATGTACAAAGACGTTCCGGGCAGTGTCGTCCACGTCATTGAAGAGGATGTAAATTTTGAGCTGAAATATTATGCCAATCATATTGAATGTGACGAAGAGCGCCATATGGAAACCTGTTCGTACTGGCATCCGTATCCACGCACAGAATATGAGCCGATTACTGATGCGAATACGCTCGTGCGCGATGAAGGACATCTCTATAACGTCTTTCTAAAATATAAAAACCCGGCCAAGTCTGAACTCATCAATAAAAAACTTCGAAATGCGCTGATTGATGCCGGTTTTGATAGCGTCCAAATTCGCACCAATGCAAATCTGGCTCGATTGGATGGTAATCTGCCGGAAACCACCGGTATCTTTGCTTTTTGGTTGGCATTTTTCGCCATTGGCACCATGTCGATTGTCGCGGCATTTGTAATCCGTAATTCATTCAATATCTCAATTACCGAGCGTGTCCGCCAATTTGGCATGCTGGCCAGTCTTGGTGCGCGCCCACGCCAAATCCGTTTTATGGTTTACCAAGAAGCTTTAATGATTGGCTTGGTGGCTATTCCGCTCGGCATCATGATTGGCGTTGGTGCGACATTCGGCATCGTGTCGGTAATCAATATGCTACTTGGCGACTATGTCGGAACTACGTTATTGTTCCATATTCCACTCGAATCTTTCTTACTAATTTGCGGCGTCGGACTGTTTATTATCACTCTATCTGCCGCTTCGCCGGCCATTGTGGCAAGCCGCGTCAGTCCAATCGCAGCCTTACGTAATGTGCAAGACATTAAAATCAAAGCACGCAAAGTGCGCACGTCGAAACTTACGCAGATAATGCTAGGCATCGGAGGCGTGATTGCCGCCAAAAATCTCAAACGCAGTCGCAGCAAATATCGCACGACGGTTATTTCAATTGTCGTGAGCGTAGCGGTGTTTATTGGTGTGTCGTCCTTCATGATGTACGGGCATAAGATTATCAATCTTTTCGTACGGGATGCCGGCGCCAATGTAATTATTTACAGTAGCAGTCGCGAAATCTATCAGGAGATTATCGATCGTTTCCGCCCGCAAAAATATGCCTATTATTTCGCATACGCCATGAAAGATGAGACGCCGAATAATGCAAATGTGCAAGTTGTCTCACGCGATGAATTTGCGCGCTATGCGCAGCAAAATGGCGTATCGGGTGACTATGCCAAGATCGGCATATTGCAGGACTATTTCGTCGGGCACGACAGTAGTGGCAATCCGACATTTGGTCGCGTCACGGATTACAAAGTCGGCGACGAGGTAAAATTCCGTGCCATCAAATCAGTCTACGACCCAAATATGATAACCGAAGTTAATCCAGAAGACGTACATCAAGATATCGACCTTGATGATTTGTCGGAAGAGGAGCGCGCAGCCGTCGAAAACATGGTAGTGAAGGGAGGTTGGCGCGAATCTGAAAGCGAGCTACAAACCGTCACGATTGATGCTATCGCGGAAGGCGCACCAATGGGTGTCTCGAATGAATACGGCGGCGCGGCGGTTGTCTATATTTCCGAGGATCATCCAGTCGCGCAGACAATTTCCGACTATGCGCACGGCCTTGCGTTATTCATTGGTGACGAGGGGCTCGGCGAGGCGATTGGTGAATACCTTGACAACGAAACAGTGCAAAAATCTTTAATAGAGAAATACCAACTCGATGACGAGGACTTTAGCTACCTAAATATTGAAAAAGAAATAAAAGCCACGCGCAATCTGATTTTGGTATTTGAACTTTTGATATATGGCTTTATCATCGTCGTGTCGCTAATCGGCGTCACGAACATCTTTAATACTATTACTACGAACATTGGTTTACGCGCCAAAGAATTTGCTGTGCTGAAATCAATTGGCATGACGGATGCGGAGTTTAATCATATGATTCGCCTGGAGAGCGCCATGTATACCACGCACGCGTTACTGATTGGCTTGCCGATAGGCCTATTAATGTCCTATGGCGTGTCGAGATTATTTGATGAAGCCGCAATCAATATCGGCTGGTTGATTCCGTGGCACTCCATCGCCATTTGTATTGTGGTAGTTGCGGTCCTAATTGCGGTCATCATGCGCTATTCAGTACGCAAAATCAAGAAGCAGAATATTATCGAAACTATTCGTAAAGAAAGCTTTTAATTAATTATCTAGCTGCGATCGAATCATATCGACATTAATCGAAAGCTCCGAGCCGCTATCTACGATTCCGGCCAACACGGCTTTCGCTACGATATTTTCAACTGTATTTTGTACGATTCGACGCATCGGGCGGGCGCCTATATATCTTTAATTCTTCGTCTGATAGCTGTATGTACGCCTCGCGACCGCACATATTGCACTCTTGTGCTACCACGTTGTTCTCAGTAATAGTAATCATCTTATGGTCTCCATCAAGTTGTTATTAATAAAACGCTTAAAAAACTAAGACATAGCAACCCGGCTTAGTTAACGAATTTAGAAAGAACTAGAAACAAAAAAGGAACATTCCC
>CAMYZS010000035.1 GCA_947303945.1 uncultured Candidatus Saccharibacteria bacterium
TTCCTGCATATCAATTCTTCCGTTTAGTTTTACTGACATCAAAAAACGCCAAGAGACTTGCTCTTTGGCGCTATTGACTACTTATATTATATCATAAAAAGCATAAACGACCTAGGCTCACATTGACATTAACACCTTAATTTGATATAATTATGATAGCAAATATGTTGGGATTTAAGCCTCATTGGCGATGTCGTTCGCCTTGAGGCTTTTTGTCTGTCACCTCGCTATACAGCAAATAACGGAGGTACGATTTTCGTGGAAATTAAATTCCTGAAAGTTGAGTTTGAGCTTATGACGAGATATGGCGTAGATACTGCCATCTTTGTTTCATATCTTAAGTTTGTTGAACGCAACCGTCCTAAGGACGATTATGGCTACTTCTGTTTTGATTCTAACTATGCGTTGAAGGTTCTTCCGTATGGTCTGACTAAATTCAAGCAAGTTAGGAAACAAGCTGTTGAAGCGAAACTTATAGACTATATTCCAGGGAATAATCAGAATATAAAGCCTAGATATAGAGTCGCAAAATAGACGATCGCAACAGGGGTAGCACAATAGCTCTACCTCTGTTTTTTGTCAGTATAATCTGTTAGACCTGTGGAAAACTACCCCATTTTCTGTGGATAACTATGCGAAAAAGTCTGTGGAAATGTCTTTTCGCTGGTCATATTACGACCACCGGCTAACAGAGGTGCGCTGGTCGCAATGCGACCACCCATACAAAAGGAAATAAAACTAATAGTAATAGACTACTACGGCTAATTATTTGAAAGGAATATTCATGAACAACTATTCAAAGTTTAAGAATCAGCACCTACCTGATTATTCATATATCGAGCATCGTGGGAATGCGCCAATCTATGACCAAGCAAACCAATATTTAAGGTATTGCTCTGTAACAAGACAAATGAGTCCAATGACAATAAGAAGCAAACAGTCAGCCCTGCGAAATCTGATTGTCGAAAGTAAGTGCAAGGATTTGCAAGAACTGACTAATGCAGATTATGACAGATTCGTTCAATGCGAGCTAGAGAGAAAAGTTTGCTGTAGGACAATTAACACGAAAACGGCACATATTGTTGCCTTCATCAAGTATTGGAAGGAGCTTGATATGAAGATCCCGATCAGGATTCCACTCATCGTCAAACTCAAGGAACAGCCACCACGCAGAGCTTGTTATACTAGGCAAGAGATTGAAGAAGTCTTGGATAATTGCAACTCTGACATACAATGGCTTTTGATTAAGATTGCATTCGATACCGGCATGAGAATCAATGAATTGAGGAATTTGAGCCTCTCGCAGATACATGGAAGGCGAATCAATTTCATCGGCAAAGGAACTAAAGAGCGAGAGGTCTATTTGACCGTTGCTGCAAATGAACGGCTTCTTGAATACATTGAAAAACATCCAGAAATCGAGGATCGTATTTGGATGAATGAGTGGGGTTATCCTATGTCGGTAGACACGATTCGTAGGATCATGAGAGAAGCTTTCGTCCGTTGTGGGCATGATGATTTCTATCCTCACGCATTACGACACAGCTTTGGTTCTGACATTCAAAAACAAGGTGCAGATATTTTTGTGATCAAGGAAATGATGGGTCACTCGAATATTGCAACGACTCAAAAATATTTGCACAGCTTGGATGGTCAATTAGCCAATTTGTTTGATATGTACAAGTGCTAGTTCGACTACTGCTCCATGCGGTTTTATCATCATTTCAACTGCGTGGAGCAGGCTAAGTATAACCGGCTTCTTGACGAAAGTTGAAAAATTTGATAGAATAGGAGTATCGATGACATTGAACATTGATACGAACACGATATTTTAGCAAACGCAATAAAGCTAAAGAAAGGAGTGGACGTACGGAAGTTCGACTCGCCATCCAGCAGATTACAAACTAATTTGAAACCGATATGTTTCTTTTAGCGAGTATCTGTATAGGATGCTCTAAAGTTAACCTTAAGGGGCAACATTAGAGCGCTTCCATGGCATGGAAGAGGTGAGGAGTTCGAATCTCCTGTGCTCCACCAGAAAGTTCGTTATTCAAACCCTGCCCAAAAAAAATTTGAGTAGGATTTGAGTAACTTGTGGATAGAATCAGCGTCTGCTTCGGCAGACGCTGATTTCGTGTTCTGATTGTTTCAGCCTCAAGGATGGTTACGTCTTTCCATTCGCAAAGCTGTCTTAATATTTTACCTATTACCACTTTTTTCTTATGGAAGAATACTCTTCTTCTATATTTTGGAGCGAATACTATATGGTATTTGCAATTCCATTTCGTGTGGCTTAAACTATTGATGTCATTGATAGGCATAAAAACTCCTTTTTTGTTTATGCGAATAGCTGACGGGCTACAAAATTAGCATAACAAAAAGGAGTTTTTATGCACTCATCGGTAAACCTATACGGAACCACTGGCCTAGCCAGTGGTTTTACGCTACAATTACATAGAGAGGCGTTCCCTCTTTATTATGGAAGCTGCCCACAAGTAGATCACCATCTGGCTGATTATGAAATTTCAAAAGAAGAGAAGCTTTCGTGGGTGTGGGGCATGGTCCCAGAAGCATCTATGGAAGAATCTAAAAAAATAGTTTCAGCTATAGAGCATTACACTGGCGTAGGTTATTCAGACATACACAATGATCGGGAAAATGCGAGAGAAGAAATAGAAAGTATATTAAGAGTGCTTGATTCACCCTATGTTCCAGTATATAAAGGTGACATTCATAGAGGATTAAGTTTTAGTTTAGCAGCTGATTTAGCAAATGTATTGTCTAATAGTAAAGGGGTTTGGCAAGAACCAGGGATAACTAGTTGTTCTTCTAATATAGAGGTAGCAAAGAAATTTGCAAGTCAAGATAAATGGGGTTTAGTATTAACTTGTAGAAATAATAAAAGTGTAATTCCAATAAAACATATGTCAGTACATTCTCATGAAGATGAGGTTCTTTCGCCTGGAAACACTAGAGATATTAAATAGGTAATAGATTATAAGACTCTTTGGATTGATAAAGAAAATAGAAAGGTTTATGTAGATATTTATGAAACAGGGAGGTGACAAATATATGGAAGAAAGGAGAACAAATTCCGAAAAAGGAAACGGGGAGCCCTATGTAGAACAATCATGGGAAAAATACAATAAAATGACCGATGAAGAAAAGGCAGAGGCGGATGCGTTAAGAAAGAAATTATTCGAAAAGTTCGGTATATCTAAGGAGGAATAAAAAATGGGATTTAGAGTAGAAAGAGTAGGACAGAATGTAGAAACAGCACGTGAACTGCATGGAATGCGTTAGGTTCTCCCATCGCTCCACCTTCAGCAACAAAAATAGCTATTACATTTTCATAATCAATTTGATTCAAAACATCTTTTGTTACTTTAATATAATTATCCGTTGAATCACTCTCCTCTACTTATGCTAATTAAAATATTGTTTTAAATTTATTTCATCTGATATTATTTTCCATGTCCTTTTATTTGTTTTAATTGTTTCTTCTTCATCTAAGTCAAATACACCTTTAAATTTATATATCATACTAACTTTGACGCTTTTTCTCTAGCTCAGCATTTGCTTCTTTGTATTTTTGAGCCAGCTCTTGGAACGGCTTAAAGAAGTCTGGGTTTCTCTTAGTTGGCATTTGCCAAAGAATATCACTATCTGGATTGTTGGCCATTTCAATTAGCCTATCTCGCTGCTGACTGAGCTTATTGTCGTCGTAATCCTTACTTTCTAGGAAAGCATCAATTCTCGACTCGACTTGTTGCCATAACTCTTTGACTTTGGTTTCTAATTTTTCCACGCTCGGCTCCGCCTCCTCGTTTTCTGGTTCTGGGTCATCTTCTTCGCTATTCACGCCAAATTGACTAGACTCTATTTCGTCACGCATCTTCACGAGATTAAAAAGTTGCGAATATTTTATTGCATAAAATCCCCAGTTTTCTCGACTGCTCGTTTTTACAAGCTTTTCTAGCTTCTCCCTTTTTTCGCGTAATTCATCTTTCGTCCTTTCATTTTTGTTGATATACATGATCCATTCGATTTCGAAGCTGATTTCTTTATTGGCGCGCTCAAGCTCGGCCTTTTTGTTCGCCTCAAAGCCCTCTTCGGTCGAAGTATCGAACTCTTCTTTCCCGCTTTGAGCTTGCTCTAGAGACATTGCGCGAAGTTGCGCGCTAGCATCGCCCACCCTAGAACTTTGTAGCTTTGGAATCCATTCTTTGCTATATGGATCCTGCATAAGTGCATCTAATTTGTCATAGGCTTCATCTTTGTAAAATGCATAACCAAGAATTATCTTGAATAACTCATTTTTGCGGCGCTCTTGTTCTTGCTCTATCTCCATAGCTTTGCGCGCTTCCTCTGCGGCCACCTCCTCCTTAGTGAGGATGTGTTTCTTTGGAATTATGAAAATCGGCACTCCATGCGCAGCGGCTTGCCTAAGAACATCCTCATTTACACCATCAAGTGGGGCTTTAATAAAATCAATCTTGAATGCCGGCTTGCCCGTTTCGTCGTAGCGGTGCGCTTGGAGCTCTAGGAAATCCGTATTCGATATTTTCTCGGCAACATCGCCAGTTGCCGACTCTTCGTTGAGGTAAATAATATCGTTACTGCCCTTAACCAGCTCGCCAGTAGCACTTTCGCTCATTTGGGAAAGAGACTTTTCTGGAAAATGTAGAAAACAATAGAAAATATGTTCATCTTTATCGGCGTATACTTGATTCCGCCGTTTAATGCTATCTTTGTACTGGAGCGACAATTGATCTGAAAATAGAAAGGGCGCGGAGTGTTTTTGAGCCTCTTCTTTGCTGGCGTACCACAACATGGGATCTTTCATTAATGGCTGACGCGCCCTGCTGCCACTATATTGAATATCATGCTCTAGATATCTAAACGGCAAATTGCCAGTATTATATATTACGACTGGCTTGCCCTCATATTCGACGACAGTCTTTGAGGCTTCAGCTTCGCCAGCATCCATTATCGCCTCTAGCTTCTCGATTGGCGTGAACGTTTCGTTTAGTTTGGTTTCAATCGTTCTTTGACGTTCTCTATTTTTTTCTAAATCTCGCTTTGCTGATAGCTCTGATGGCGAACCGCCCCTATCTGCCAATTGTCGGTCCGTATAATTCAGCTCGTTGTTAATTTCGACTGCCTTTTCCCCAACCTGCTCCATACGTTCTTCAGAGTACTCTTCCCCGGATTTTTCCATACTCTCGTCGTTTTGCTCTGGTTCTTGGTCTTGTTCGGAACTGTTGGCTCTTCCAGCCTCCGTCTGCCCACGCAGAAATCCGAGTATGCTCCTAAATGCCATATGCCTCCTCGTGTAACATTACTTACTAATCATAGTATCATAAGCGAGAGCGTTTTTGCGTCTTATAAGTGTGATACCGTGCACACATACGCTACACATTAAGCCTTATTAATTTAGAAAGATGTATTTATGGTGTGAGCTTATCGTATTTATTAGCTGGCGAAGATATGGGCATGATCATTATGATAAAACCACCGTATATGTAGGCAGTCTCCCAGATTAAAATTGTGTTCATGAGATATGGAAGATTATTCAAGCGCGCAATTAAAAAATGAAATCCGTACAGTATGTAGAGATGACAAAATGTGCGGACTAGCTTATTATTGGCAAGATTTGCTACGGAGTATGATATAAGAACTAAAGATAAAAACATTCCTGCTGCAAAGAATCGATGAATATATATAATTTGGTCGTTTTCGGGCAAGTGTGGGCAGATTGATAGCATTAATAAGCAGAGCGAAAGCATCCCGTAGCCAAATCTCCATGAAAATTTTCTATGTTTAGAATTTACCATATAAATTATTGTAATTATTGAAATGGCTGCATTGCCAATTAGAAATAATATGCTCGTGATTGGCGAAAGGCCGACATAGCGACTGATTGTGAGTGAGATATCTCCAGCATATCCTTTGAATAACCAGTAATATCCAATAATGCCAATGATTTCAGCGGTAAATATCGCAATAGCTAGCCAAAGTAGCTTTTTCATGATTCTAGTATATACTAGATAATGACTATTTGTGAAATCAAAAAGTCTCCCTTTGGGGAGGCTTTTTGATTGGGTGTTTATTAACGCTTGGAGAACTGTTCGCGTTTGCGAGCACTGCGGAGACCGTAGTGTTTGCGTTCTTTTTCGCGTGGGTCACGCTTCATGAGACCTGCCTTCTTGAGCACTGGGCGGAATTCTGGGAATTCAGTCACTAGTGCGCGAGAGATGGCGAGCTTGATAGCGTCGACCTGCCCTGCAATGCCACCGCCTTTTGCAAGAATGGTGACATCGTATTCTTTTTGTTTCTGAGTCATTGCGAGGGGGTCGGTAATTTCAGCCATCAAGGTCTTATTGCCGCTAAGGAATTCTAGAGCTGGCTTGCCATTGATAGTGATTTCGCCCTTACCCTTGTAAAGACGCGCGGTAGCGGTAGCGGCTTTGCGGCTACCGTTGCCGTAAGTATATTTAGCATTTTTAGCTGGCATTACTTAATCTCCTTTGGCTGTTGTGCCGTATGAGCATGTTCTGCGCCTGCGAAGACGCGAAGGCGAGCCAAGCGATCGGCTTGTAGTTTATTCTTTGGAAGCATACCCTTGACTGCTTGCTCAATTGCAATAGCTGGATTTCTCTCGATAATTTCGGCGAGAGTAAAATCCTTAAGGCCACCAGGAAAGCTGGAATGGCGATAGTAATGCTTATCTGTTACCTTATTGCCAGTAACTTTTAGATTCTTAGCATTGATTACGACGACATAATCGCCATTATCGATATGCGTAGTATAAGTTACTTTTGATTTACCCATTAATTTGTCAGCAATAACGACAGCAAGCTTGCCGAGTGGCATGGTGCTAGCGTCGATAATCCACCATTCGCGACTAATTTCGGAGGTCTTTTGGCTGTAGGTCTTTTTCATGACTACTTATCCTCCTTTTCTGCTACGGGCTGTTTTGCGGCCTTTGGCGCTTCCTCAGTCTCGACCTTGTCTTCAATTTGGTCTACAAAGGAAATGGTTGCCATTTCGGAATTGTCGCCACGGCGAAAACCGGTGCGCTCAATTCTGAGGTAGCCGCTATTGCGCTTAATTTGTGGTGCAATATTATCTACCAAATCGTTGCCAACTGATTGATCGTTCAGACGAGCAATTACAAGACGGCGGGAAGCTAAATCGCCTTTTTTTGCGATGGTAATTAGCTTCTCTGCTGGGCGACGAATCTCTTTAGCCTTAGCAAGAGTTGTATTGATTGCTTTATATTTAAACAAGGAGCGCATCAAACCGCGTGTTAGTGCAGTGCGTTGGTCGGTTTCGCGACCGAACTTGCGCCCTTTATATCCATGGCGATGCATTTAGACTTTTAACTCCGTTAATTTTTCGCGAACTTCATCAAGCGCTTTGGCGCCGAAGCCTTTGAGCTCTTTGAGGTCGCTTTCTGATAATACGACGAGGTCGCGTACGGTGTGAATGTCATTATTAAGAAGTGCATTCGCAGTGCGTGCGGAAAGGCCGAGGTCTTCGATAGGAAGCATAAGGCCAGACTCGTCTTCAGCTTGGCTCGTGGTTGGAGCTGGAGCTGATTCGACAGTAGTACTACCGGCGAGTGCTTTGTATTGGTTAACCAGGATTGCGGCAGCTTCTTCAAAAGCTTCACGTGGGGTAATAGTACCATCGGTGTCGATAGTCAAAGTAAGCTGTTGCAGGTTAGTATCTTGGCCAACACGGGTGTTTTCGGCATTGTAGCGGACGCGCAGAACAGGCGTAAAGACGGCATCAAGGGCGATCATGTCGCTATGAATGCGTTCGGCGCCAGATTGTTCAATGCTTAGGTAGCCGCGACCAGTATCGACGACCATATCCATCTTGAGAACGAATTTTGGATCATCGATGTTACAAATAACCTGTTGCGGATTAGAAATCTCAACCTCAGCTGGAAGCTTGATATCGCCAGCTAGGACGGTACCGGTGCCTTTCTTTTCGAGGTGAATTTCAACTGGGGCGTCGGAGTGAGATTTGACATGAATGTTCTTTAGATTGAGCATGATGTCAACAGTGTCTTCGACGATGCCGGGAATTGCTGAGAATTCGTGGGTGGTGCCTTCAATGCGAAATGCAGTAATGGCGGCGCCTTTAATACTAGATAGAAGAACACGACGGAGGGAGTTACCAAGGGTGTTACCGTAGCCGTAATATAATGGCTTGATAACAAAGCTGGAACTGTTCTCACCAAGGTCCTTGATTTCTGCTAGTTCTGCTTCGTGAATAACTTTTGTCATAGTTCTCCTTTAGCGTGAGTAATACTCTACGATTAATTGTTCGTTGATGCCCACCTCTGCTTCTTCGCGCTTTGGTGTACTGGTGATTTCAATTTTCATCTTTTTGGTGTCCGCTTTCATCCAGGAAAGTGGAGCTTGGCTCGATGCGCCGACGATGTTTTCTAGGTTGCCAAAGTATGTGTTCTTCTTTGATTTTGGTCGTACTTCGAGAACGTCGCCTGCACTTAAGCGAATAGATGGAATATCGATACGTTTACCATTTAAGGTAAAATGGCCATGTGAAACGAGTTGTCGTGCGGCGCGGCGCGTATTTGCGAAGCCCGCACGGTAAACTACGTTGTCTGCACGACGCTCGAGGTATTCGAGAAGTTTTTCGCCAGTCATACCTTCGGCACGTTGCGCTTCGCGCATGAGTTTTGCGAATTGAGCTTCTAGTAGGCCGTAAATGCGGCGAACTTTTTGCTTTTCGCGGAGCTGTGTCAAATAAAGACTGCCGCCGCGGACGCGCATATCTGCGTGTTGTCCTGGAATTCCAGACTTCTTTGCCATGATCTTTTGCGCTTTTGGAGTAAGTGCATAACCTTCACGGCGAGATTGTTTGCCAATTGGTGAAATATCGCGTGCCATTATGGTTTCCTTTCTCCTTTAGGACGACAACCGCCATGTGGAATTGGGGTCTTATCCGTTATGCTATTAATTGAAATACCCATAGTGCTAAAAGCACGGATGGCGCTATCGCGGCCAAGTCCGATGCCTTTGACGAATACGTCAACACTTCCCATGCCATGATCGCGTTTGGCGATTTCGGCAACCTTCTCGGCGGCAATTTGGGCTGCATATGCAGTGCCCTTCTTGGATCCGCGGAAACCATTCGCGCCAGCAGAGGAAGCGGCGATAATTTCGCCCTTCTTGTCGGTGACGCTAATGATAGTATTATTGAAGGTAGCCTGAATGTGCGCTTCGCCTGCCTGGACGATGCGCTTGCCTTTCTTGCCCCTCGTTTTTGCTGGGGCTTTCTGCTCCACTTCAGGAGCAGTAGTGACTGTAGTGTTTTCTTCTGCCATATTAACTCCTTAAGTTTTGCTTGCTGCTTTTGGTTGAGCGCCGCCAACTGCAATAGCTTTACCTTTTCGCGTACGCGCATTCGTGCGAGTGCGCTGACCGTTGACTGGTAAGCCTGCCTTGTGGCGAAGCCCTTTATAGGAATTGATATCCTTTATGCGTTTAATATTATTTGTCACGAGGCGCTTTAGGTCACCCTCAACGGAATATTTACTAGAAATAATATCGTTAAGTTTTTGTTCCTGAGCCTCGGTGAGATCTTTCACCCGAGTGGTCGGCTCGATTTTAGCCGCCGCAAGGATGGCTTTGCTAGTGGTGAGGCCGATTCCATAGACATAAGTCAAGCCGATTTCGACTTGCTTTTCGCTAGGAATGGTAACACCGGCGATTCTTGCCATGCTTAACCCTGCCTTTGCTTATTTTTAGGTTTTTTCTTATTAATGATACGAAGTACACCCTTACGGCGTACGATGATATCATCAGGGCTGATTTTCTTTACACTAGCACGAACTTTCATGTATTGAA
>CAMYZS010000036.1 GCA_947303945.1 uncultured Candidatus Saccharibacteria bacterium
TAACATCCTTTCTTTATTATATGAAAGTGTGCAAGATGTTTGGGAGGTTGATTTTATGGATTGCGACCATATTGACATATTGCTGTTTTGATATTATTAGTATAACAAGAGTGGTACTATCACTAGTATTTTATACAGATAGGGAGAAAGTAGTATGGATATGATCCGAGAAATGTCAGATGAAGAACTTCGTTATCCTTTGGAGTCCTCATCATACGTGAAGAAGGTGCTGAGAAAGAAAGCCCAGCCTACGAATAGGGCGGAGCTAGAACAGCTCTACAAAGAGGCGCGAAAATATGCGTGCAAATCAATAGCTGATAACTTAAAAAGTTTCGAAGGCATGCACGCTGGGGAGATTTACCATCTCGACTGTAGCAAAGAACACTTTTTTATTCTGGCCCGAGTACGAACAAACTGCGAATTGGCCACGATCGAAGAGACGGCAGAAGAAAGAGATTTTCTCAGCTTCTCTATCTTGACCGAAAAGAACCTTTCGCATTTTCCCGGCCGGGTGCTTTACGGTTATCAAGGAATTGACCCGTCAATGATTGGCTACATTTGTCATCGTGATGCGGACACTTTCGCTTTTGCGAAAACGCGACTAGAGCTATCGGAATTCCCGGAAGAGCTGCTCGATATAGATGATTTATGTAACAATGCCATGTCGGAGAGGACATACTGCCAGGTATCGGTTAAATCTAAGAAAACGTCATATATTGGACCAATAATTCAGACCAAAGTTTTATTGCCTTCCATCGTACTAGCAATAGATACACCAACTAAGGACGACTTATTAGCCGCCGCGCAGAGAAAAGTGCCGACTTTAGTGCTGCATCCTAGTACCAAAACGATTATGAACGTTTACGATTTATTCTTCACACCAGAACTTGCTAATCCGATGTACATCTAACACTATGGGCGCATTCAAATGCGCCCTTCTTGTTACTCAAAAACCAGCCTCGTAAAGGAGCTGGTTTTTTAATGGCTAAATGGTGGGCCTTAGTTCGCAAAGTTAGAACTATAATTCAGGCCGATATTCTTGATAGTTTAGGCCGGAAAGATAGGAACTAGTATGCGTGTTATTATATAAGTAAGCGTAAGAAGAACAAAGTATATAACCATTAATATCGAGAAAGGCTGACGGTATGATTAATGAGGAAAAAGAAAAATCAAGCACGAAAAAAAGATCGAGCAAAGAAAAAGCCACATTAGCGCTCATGATTGTTGCTATCATAGTGTCACTTGGCGCTTGTGGTTATATAGTGTGGGATAAAGTCTTCAATAAAAAGGAGTGCGTCTCATCGATTCGGGAAAGGGTTGTATATCGATATCCTACGTTGAACCCACCTAACGATAACGACAGTAGTATTCCCGACGATATAAACGAAGATAAAGAAGGGTCACCTAACACGAAAGATGACGCAAAGCATGGAGATGAGGAAGAAGTAGATACCTCAAAAATGCCAGTTATTGACGGCGAAAAAGGGTCATCCGCAATGAATGGTGGATTAGGCTTTTTGTTTGCGGCTAATAATTCAAATGGCGGACGCTATTATGTTACGAAAAGCGGAAACGTATACTACGTTCCAAGGTTCGTCACTCCACCTGTCAATGGTGAAAGCGAGGTATATACGAACATAAAGTTCGATGACAAATATTTACCAGGTACTTATGGAAAATATTCACTTAAATACGACAACTTTAGTTCTATGTCGAATGAGTCTGCTAGCAAGGACTCGTTTACAATCGTAGGATACAAGCTTGATTTAAAGAATATTATTGACGTCAACGATATTGGTGCGGGCCAACAAGGTCCAGTGGGTGATTTAGTGGCCTTTATCGATAAAGACGGTAATATAAGTATTTTCTGTTCGTCTCCAGTATTTGATAGCAATAGCGAATGGACCTATGACTACAAGAGGGGAAGAGCTCAATTAACGAAGAATCTGAAGGATTACAAAAATGTCGCATCTGTCGGTATACGGTTTGGCTTAAATGGTGTTTATACTATGGTAACTTTCCGCGATGGTACGCAAAAGAAATTGAATAATGATTATATAAAAAATGCACTGTAATAATTAGGGCATTAGCTCGCCATTGGCTTTCAGCGTTCTCCAATAAGGGGTCTTGTCATCATCTCTCTGACGACTGGCCCAAGCAGCGATAGAGACAAAAATACCAGCCGTAATCGGTTCCGTGAAATCTGCGCCGGATTGTTTGGCAAAGTATTCTCTTATCTTTCCAACGGTCGTCAGCTTTCCGCAGGGGATCCTTTTCATAACTGCGTCGTAATCAATAGGCGGCGCAAAATACATCCTGTCTCCGCCATATTTCTCAATACTGGATCGGTCCGTAATCGTCTGAAACTTTGGCATATCCTTGCTGTCATGCAGCATCGCGTTAAAATCTTTTTTCTTTTCATTCGCCATACTTGTTGCCTCTGAGCAAAGTATACATACGAAATGTACCATATGCAATGAGACGGTTTTGAAAAAGGACAACTTTAGAAGCGACCGTTCGATAGACTTATCGCGTCGTTCACAATGCCCAGATTCGCTGGACAATAGGCACTATACACGCAGTTAGGGGAAACGACGCTTTCCGAAATGCAATGAAAAAGTCCTCGCCCGACACCTTGCTTTTAGACAAGGGTTCGAGTAAGGACTTTTTGGTGGACCTTAGTTCACAAAGTTAGAACCATAATCCAGGCCGATATTCTTAATAGTGTAAGAATGAAATTAAAAATGTAAATAATACAACAATTTTATTATGAAATAATTCAAGAAAAATAATAGACCAAAAATAGCACTTTTACACATGTTTTCCACAGGTGTAGCGTTAATGCTTAACAGATATAAAATGCTTATGCTTGCAATGATTTGTGGATGCGTTATAACAGGGGTAATTTGAAAGCATAACCTCTATAAGTGGTGTTGCAGCTATATTAAAAACATGCTACGATTATATTGACTCTGAGGTGTGTATAATCAGAGTCGCGTCTGAGATACTTGAAGGGCGCCTATAGTGGGTGAAAAAGCGAGGAGTGTGGAGGTGGCATAAAGGCTTTTTTATCGACTATAGGCGCCTTTTCTTATATACCGCGGACGCGAATCTAAATCTCAGAATCGCACAAAAAAGCGTATTCGTTCACGACTAAATGATCCGAATACGCTAACAATCTGTATACCTCGTTTTTGCTCGGTATGCGTCTTATATTATATCAAAAGCAGATTCCGAGCAAACTCGAGCGTTATGGACTAAATAAAAACATAACGTGGGGAAAAGGAGGAAAATGCCACGATTACTTAAGGAGAAATCCTTCAAATACTCAAAATATTTAGAAGGTGCAGAGCTAGTTGGTTCTGAGGGGTTTCCGAAAATCAGCCCAACTCAATCTATACCTGAAGATGTCATCTCATTTAATGAATGGATGGCAAATGGGCACCCAGAAAAGTACTGGGTTGACCATTTCGTAGACGATTATCGTTTTAACTGCGTCTACAGTAACTGCGATCGATATCTCGAACGCTATCGTAAAGCGAAAGGTGTAATCGGCACCGATTTCTCGGCGTATCGCAATATGCCGGCTTATCGCAGAAAGGATAGCGTAGGCAAAAATCGAGAACTTGATTTTTATCTACAACAGAACGGCATTGATGTTATTCCGGTAGTCTCTTACGCCTATCCGCGCGACTTCGAGTGGTGCCTGGATGGCCTACCGCCGAATTCATCCATCGCCATGTCGACGAATGGCTCCATGCAAAACTTCGTAAGTCACGAAATGTTCATCGAAGGAGCAATCGAGGTTCAGAAACGACTCCATCCATCGCATCTCATCATTGCTGGTGGCCCCGTGCCAGAGCTAGATGCGCTTTTTGACAATATCGTCTACTACCTAAATTTCTCTCAACGCTTAAGCATGAGGAGGCGCAAAAATGGGTAGTACTGGCGCATTCCTTGAAACTGGGGGCTTCAAATGGCAGGGCTGGGAAGATACCGGCGAGAAGCTATGCGGCCTAAAGGTATTGGAAAAGAAAACATCCAATCCAAACGAGAGCCAATCGCTACCTCTCTACAGTGGTACCCCGGGCACTGCCTATGTTCTATTGGATGAAGATGGCAATTTCAGGCAAATGATTCAATATGGCGAGGACCGCAAGCCAGAGTACGAGCTAAATTATGGCCCTGACGATAATAAAGAATCTTTCCATCTTCACCGTTGGGAAAATGGCAAGCGCCAGAAAGCTGAGATTATCGCCTCTAAAGAAGAAGGCATAGTCAATCAAGAGTTATATAATAAATTTAAGAAGTTTTTGAAAGGAATCGACTTATGAATCCACAAGATGACAAGCAGGATCCTATGGGCGACTATCTCGAGGCGCTCGGCGTTAATCGGGAAATCGAGTTCGTCTATAATGACGTTAGCTATCGTTTTGAGCCGAACTATGAAAAGAGCGGCTACGATATTTGGAGATATCCCGACGGGTTCAAGACTGGTGGCGGAGAAGTTATAGCCTTCGCCAGTACCCCAGAGGAGGCTTTATCATTGAAGTGTTTCGATGGCAAGAATTTTTCTGAAATCGAGAGCGAAGCTACTCATAAGTACATCGTCTAAATTGCTCAACTTTAATAAAAACTTTTAGATTTTTGCGCAAAAAATCCACCCCTGTTACATTTTGGCAAAATGCACAAATTATGGGTGGGTTAGAATAAGCTAACCGTGGTGGGCCTTACTGGTTTCGAACCAGTGACCTTACGAATGTGAATCGTACGCTCTAGCCAGCTGAGCTAAAGGCCCATGGCAAGATTATATCATAATAAACGCCCACCAGCTTAGCTAGTCAGCAGTTTTATGGCATTATCTGGCCGTCTAAAAGTCAGCTCCCTTATAGGAGTGGACTGTCATACTAAGTAATAACCAATCTACAGCACTTAGCTCCATAATTTAGGCCAAACTTTCGTCAACTGTTCAGGAACGACTGTTCAGATATCTCCGAATCACCTCAATCTTCTTCTGATCTTTTGGCCTGTTATGCTCTAGCATCCACTTCAGCTGTAGCTCTAATGATTCGGCCGGATAGCCGTCAACCATCACCACGTCTGAATCGCTATAATCCAAAACCGCGACCTCGGTTTCGTCATCTAATTCCCATAAGTACGAGTATTTTGGCGATTTTTTAAATTTAAACCTTGTTTTTAATTCCTCAAAATAGTCGGGCCTGATTTTAATATCGACATCCTCGGTTGCCTCTTTTAGGCCATATAGTAGCATCGTTCCGCCAGAAATAACACAGTATCTGCTCTTATCTAGCCCTAAAGCGTCTAATTTTTTCTTGTACTCGTCTTTATTCATCTTTATCCATTATAGATGATAATTCCAACGCCAACAATGCTACTTGCTTCTTTTTATCAATATTAGCCGTTTCACTAAAACTTCTCTCGTCCCATTCGGCGCCGTCTAGGTTATCCCCCGCGTAGAAAAAGATAAAATAATCCATCCCCAAGTATTCGCATACGGCAGCAATCGCCGAGCTCTCCATTTCGACCGCTTTCACGCCCAGACGCTTAAAGTGAGCAATCTTGTCGGTAGTCTCCCGATAAAAAGCATCCGTCGACCAAATAGCGCCAACCGTATGGCCAAAATGAAGGCTATCTAGCAAATTGATAAACTCGCTCTTATATTTAGGATTAATCTCGATAGTATCGCTTTTCTTGACATAATGATAGCTCGTACCTTCTTCCCTATAGGCTAAGTCAGGTATGATAATTGAGCAATCCTCAATGCTAGAATCCAACACTCCACAATTCCCAAAAATTATTACTTTTTCGACTCCTTGGGCGTGCAGTACTTCGATGTCCATTGCAATTACTGGCGCACCTACTCCGGCAATAAAAATCGAAAACTCTTCACCTTCATATTCCAGGAGATACACTTTTTTATCGAAGTTTACATTATGAATCAGGCCAACTTCCTTGCACTTAAACTTTTTAATAATCTCATTAAATAAACGCTTCGAGAATACGCCGATTGCGACTTTTGGCAAACGTATATTGTCCTGCCCCTTTTTATATTCTAGGCCTCTCGGCCTAATTAGCGGCTCTTTCTTACCTAACCTGATCATCTTGCCCTCAATTATACTAATGATCAAAACTATAGTACAAATAGAGCCATAGTGAGAAGGAGGATTACGGGCATTGAAAAAATAGCACCAGCAACGATAGTGGCCAAGATTGGAATATGGACGCAGCTGATGCTAGTCGCGAGTCGGCATATATGCGACCATATACTCTGGACAATACGACATCAATAACGACCGTAACGCCAAGATATTCGAGCAGTTAAAAATTTGCTAAAAGTTGGCGACAAGCAAATATCAATCGCAAATAATAGGCTAGTTGTAATTGCGGTTTGATTTCTTACGATGTAATCTAGTTTTTATTGAACTTTAAACCTAGACTGGATGATTTTTTTGCGAGTTCTGAATTATCTCGCAAAGTCACCATAAAATTATAAACTCCTATGCCGTTTAAATGCGGTGCTAATACATGAATCTGCTCACTAGAATAATTTTCAATTCTAACCCCGTCCGTATATTCTCGATTATTTAGCCAACTCTCAAATTCCGAATAAATATCTTCGTAGTACAAAAAAGCCACCCCTCAAGGGGTGGCTCATAATAGCGCAAGAGGTGTTACTGAGCGCGATTTGGGTGCTCATAGTAGAAATAACCATTGTCGTTAACCCAGATTGTAGTGTTTACTCCTTTTGCTAGCGCAAGCCATACATATTCCTCGCGGAATTTGGCCTTGTAATATCCGTTCGGAGCTACGATATACATCATGCCATTAGATTCACTCCATGGCCAGATGATATCGGTAATAACTATACTAATCTGGTAATAATTTGACAGATCAATTTCTCCGTCGTTATCGTCATACGAGGTTTCCGATTCAACAGGTTCTCCAATAACCTTGTTCGTAAAGTTATTGATAGTTCTTTTATAGCTATCACCAACAGCCACGATCGATCCCTGATTAACGTCGACAACATAGTAACGTTTAATAAAGCCTCGACCATCTTTTAGTGCGCCAAAGTATACCAGACATACCCGTTTACCAACCTGAAGACGCGTGACTGACGGAAAACATGCGGTATAGCTTTTTTCGTACGCCTCCTGCTTGGCAGATTCCATCGCCGCCCATTCGTTCACGGAAGGACATTCGATAAACATAGCTTCGCCTGTTCGCTCATTCGCAAGCAGGAAGCCATGGTCCGATTCGCTTTTTGTCACGGATGTAATGCCGGTATAAATCAGGATATCTCGCTTACTAGTGAGGTATCCATAATCAATACCTTTACCATCAGTGACCTTGGTAGTATTATTCTGCCATATAATACTGTTAACTATCCCCTGAGAATACCTTCCCATGTAGTTGTATTGACGACAAAGTAAATCGCCATCAAAGACATAATCTACCCACTCGGGTATATCTTCGAGTGGGTAATATTGCTCCGCCCACTTACCATAAAATGGACATGCTATAATTGCTCCAATTATGTCTTTGCCGCCGAATAAACCAATTTTGTAGTCATAAACAGGTGCTACAATCCACTTATGCCGCTCCTCGTCGAGTTCTAAGTGAGGTTTCTCAAACATCAATGTTGGATGCGATAGACGAAGCGCTAAGCTTATATTATCGCAAAAAGCGGCAGAATTGACGTAAACCATACGTCCATCTTCCTCTGTTAGGCTAACAAACTCCGATTTGCCATTGTCAGCAACCGGATCAACTTCTATATAGCCGGGTACGCCATCTTTACGATTGTTTACCCATTTTATTATATTAGCGTACTCGAGCGAAGAAACCTTAATCGGTTTCCCCCCTACATTCAGCTGAATGTAGTCTTCAGAAACTACAAACTGTGACTTAGCCGATAGGCTACCAATCTCGGTATTGCCTAACGCTGCTGCACTATCGGTATCCATGACGGCAATACGTTCAATTCCGACTGGAATATCTTCTACGCTCCCTTCCGTTTTGGACATTCTTAAAAGATTGCTGTAGTCTTTCGCCCTAAGTGGCAGAACGCCAAAGAAATACGATACCATAAGAAACGCTGCACCGGCGCCTATAAAATAGACAGCAATTAGCTTTTTCCGAGTAGCTTTCATCGCTCTATTCATACGCCGCCGCCTTGTTTCATGCAAGCAACTCTTGAATACTCGGTATTCGATAAATATTAGCAGACCCAGGATAGCTATGCCGGCAGCTACACTCATAGCCACCGATTCAATATCGACCCATGAGTTAAGATTGATCATGCAGCAATATGCAAGCATTACCCATAAGACCATCTTGGCGACTACAATAACCCGAAATGTCCACTTTATTTTTTTTCGAGAATCATGCCACATGGAGTTAGCTGCTACTCTGTTGTCGTCCCACCACGATCCGTTAAGCGCTGTAAATATTTCGTACTTAGCTAAATCATCAAATCCGATTATGACCATCTCGCAGATAACTGCGCTGAGAATAATCATCAACCAGATAATAAATTTAACATCCTTGATGTTAAAAGCGGGCAGGAATAAGAACCAATAAAAAACTATCGCGATAGTCCATAATATAGACGTTATCGTCGCGCATCTAGCCCTCTTTTTTGATACCATAAAAAACACCTCCTCTTAAGGAACCTGAACCTAAACAATAAGCTGTTACACAACTTTGATTATAACACAAAGACTCAATAAGTCAATAATGTACCGTAGACCGTTCAGCACCTTTGCAACATAGTTAGCTAACAAAAAGATAGGCTCTA
>CAMYZS010000037.1 GCA_947303945.1 uncultured Candidatus Saccharibacteria bacterium
CTCGATTTTCTGGATGAGAACCAGACGTCCTAGACCACTAGACGACGGGACCAATACTCGCATTGTAACAGAAATATCCCCCTTTTGCAAATTTAAAAAACATGGTATAATATACACATAACGTTTAGCGGAATAAACCGCTGCGAATCGGGAGTGAGTATAAAATGAAAACAATTCGCCGCTATTGGCGCATCATCTTTCCAATATTTTTTATCGTATTAATCTGGATTTTTTCTGGAGTAAATGGCCAAAACTCCAACAATCAATCCAGCAATTTTGCATCAGCTTTTGGTATGACTAACGCTTTTGCGCGTAAACTAGCTCATTTTGTGCTTTTCGGCGCACTCGGCTATTCAATTTCTAGCTTCGTAAAAGGCCTCCATACGGCCGAGTATCCAAACATTACTCTCACTATCTATCCAATCGTACTCTGTGTAGCTTACGGCGCCATTGACGAAGTACATCAGCTCACCATCGTCGGCCGCAATGCTACAATTGGCGACGTATCTATCGATCTCCTTGCAGGAATTATTGGCACCCTCATTTATATCATCATCTTCTGTTTTTGGCGCCGTTGGCGCATATATCGCCAACTCAAACGGACTCAAGTAATCACGCAATAACTTTGGCCACAAATTAACTAAAGGTAAACTTCTATTATAATATACTTGCGCTACTTTGTCAATTTTGTTAGAATGTAGAGTATGAAATTACCAGTAGTAGCAATCATCGGTCAAACCAATGCCGGTAAGTCCAGCCTTTTTAATCGCCTTGTCCGCAAATCGCAAGCTATCGTCGCTCGAGAAGCTGGCACCACTCGCGACAATGTCGTTGGCAAAGTTGAAGGCAAGTATATTTTGATCGATACGGCTGGCCTTAAAGACCCTGACGACGAGTTCGAGTCGCATATTCAAGACCAAATCGACGACGCTATCAATTCTGCCGATTTAATCTTAATCGCAATGGATTCCACTAAATACCCCAACCATGACGATAGAATTATCGCTAAAAAAGCCCTCAAATCCCAAAAGCCAACCATTCTCCTTCTTAATAAATCCGATATGGGCGATGCTTTGCCGCTCGAAGAATTTTATAGTCTCGGCATCAAGGAGCCACTCCGCGTTTCCGCTACGACCGGCCTACATCTAGACGAACTCCGCAACACTATCAGCCATGAACTTATCAGTCTAGGCTTCAACCTTAACGAGAAAGAACAAAAAAACGACTCGCTCAAAATCGCCCTCATCGGTCGCCCAAACGTCGGCAAGTCTAGCTTATTTAATTCACTTGCCAGAAAACAACAAGCCATTGTCGCAAATCTCTCCGGCACCACCCGCGACATTAATCGCACTGAATTAAAATATAAAGGCCAAAACATCGAGTTACTTGATACCGCCGGCCTACGTAAGCCTGGGAAAAGGGAAGTAGGTATTGAAAAATTTAGCGCCCTACGCAGCCTTGCCGCTATCGAAGAGGCAGATATTTGTTGTCTGCTTATCGATAGTACCGAGCCACATTCAAAACTCGACCAAACACTTGCTGGCGAAATCATTAAGGCCGGCAAAGGCATTATTCTCGTCGTTACTAAAACCGATCTCGAGCATAAAGAAACCAATACCATCCTTGACGACCTTGAATATGATTTTAATTTTGCGCCGTTCGCGCCAGTAGTCATGACATCTAGCGTAGAGGGGAAGAATGTCACAAAAATCTTCGAGCTCGCCCAACAAATCGACAAAGCTCGCCATGCCGAGCTTAAAACTTCCGACCTCAATAAGCTGCTTGAAGATGCTGTCAAATCACATCCGCCAGCTGGGCTTAAAAACACCCACCCTAAGCTTCGTTACATGGTTCAAACCGACACTTGTCCGCCATGGTTCGTAGTTTACGGCAGCAATCTTAGCCTCCTTCACTGGAGTTACAAACGCTATTTAGAACGTCGCCTACGCGAAGCTTTTAACTTCACCGGCACCCCAATCTTCTTTAGCTTCCGCAATCGCGATTAAAAAATCCTTCCATCTGTTCGCTTAAACGCATTTTTTGTGCTATACTAAAAACAGACAAAAGTAAGCTCTCGTTTGAGCTTTTTTGTTTATGATGTTCTTTAATATACACGCCAATAGAAAAGGAGGGATCCATATGGCTGAGAGAAAGGATTTTCATCCCATACTCATTCCAGCACTTGACGCACTTATAGGCAATCCAGAATTAATCACCCCAACAACACACAGCAAGCTAAAGGCGAATGATTTATTAATCCCCACTCAGTATATCGACCGCATCCACGAATTCCACAAAGAAAAGAGCAGTCGCGGCGAATCTGCCAATAAGCTACTTGAGGATTCTCACTATATCCTGGAGGCGATCCATTACAGCAATGACAGCGACACCTACACGTGCGCTAATGGTATGCGAATCCATTTTATATGTAACGAGGAACTCGAGCTCATAGACACAAACGGACGCCCTAGTTCAACCGCGCACGCATTAGCAACTGCGCAATACGCACAGAAGGAATATGGCAAAGACGAGATTGCTATTTTAACTGGCGACAACTATATGGCCTCCAAAGCGCTCTTGTCCGACATTGATGTCGCCCACGTCAACCCGTACACCTATACGGGCCGCCGCAAGCTGATTTTGCCAGAAAAATACTACACCGATTGGTTCACGCATCGTTGTCTAAGCGCCGAAAGCTTTGCTGAGGCCTTCCCTGATCAGAAACCATTATTAATCAATGAATTCGTAGAATTCGAAGTCGATGCGAACCTCGCTTCTTCCACCTACGGGTATTCCATTGGCAGCATTACTCAGTTAATTGGACGCTTCGAATATGATGAACGCAGCGAAATGTCAACTCTCCGCCGTCTCCATTATGTCGATAATCTACCAAATTACATTCAGCCACGCTCGGCTGGACAAGCTATGCTTGCAGAAGCCCTGATGGCTCCCGCCGACGAGATACCTATCGTTATTTGCCCAGCTATCTTCGGTACTGGCAAAACGTATTTAGCAACCTCCATCGGCCTTACGAAGGTTACCGGCAAAGAGCCAGACCAAGATCGTATTTTCGTCGTGCCACGAGACGCAGAGCTCGGCAAGCCAATCGGCTTCCTACCTGGAGATGAGCGCGAAAAGACCATTGCCAAAGCTATGCCGATTATCGACAATGTCCGCGCCTACGTCAAGAACAAAGAAGGGCACAAAAAGGGCAACGCCAAAGTAGCCGATAATATTAACGAACGCGTCGTCTCCTTGCTTGAGAAGTACTTTGAGTTCGCCTCCATCATCAACATGGGCGGACGCTCCCTATCAAATTCCTGGATTATCTACGATGAAGCACAAGATATGGAGCGTTTCCAAATTAACCAACTCATGAAAAGAATCGGTGACGGCTCCAAGATGATCATTACGGGAGACCCCAACCAGGTCAACAACAAACACATGAACTATTATAGCAACGGCCTCATGTATGCCGCTACCAAAATGGCCGGCAGCCCCTACGCCGCCGTCGTATCGATGTTCGAGAGCGAAATTACCAGATCTAAAGCTGCACGCGAAATTGCACGCCGCCTCGATCACTAATAGCGAGCACCTTAAAGCACCGCCCCACACCAGGGGCGGTTTTTCATGTTACTATTAAGATATGAAAATAATTGTAGGCTTCGGTAATCCTGGCAGTAAATACAATTTCACACGCCATAATCTCGGTTTTTTGGCATTAGATTTTTATACCAAAACTCATAAATTAGACTGGCAAAATAAACCAAAATTCAACGCCGCCGTCGCAAAAGACGACAAACGAGATATTCTTTTTGTTAAAGCACAAACTTTCTACAATGAAGTCGGCCAAAGTATTCGCGCAATTCTCGATTTTTACAAGCTCCAGTCGCAGGATATCCTCGTTATTTGTGACGATTTTAACCTTGATTTTGGCAAAGTCCGTTTCCGCGAACAGGGTAGCGCAGGTGGCAATAACGGCCTTAAATCCCTCATCGCCCATCTCGGCACCGAAAATTTTCCTCGTCTTCGCATTGGTACCGCCAACGATACTCTACGGAGCAAAATCGGCGATTTCGATTTCGTACTTAGCAAATTTACGCCCGAAGAATACGAAAAACTCCCCCAAATTCTTAAGCAAGTCTCAGATTTTATAGACAAAAGATAAGGTCGCCCACATATAGGGCGACCTTTAGGTATCAATGCTGCGCAATATCAAGGCGGTCTCTCTTTCAAAGAACTCCTGATATAGCCTTAAACACCCTTTGTAAAGCTACCTTTTCTTCTAAACATATTTTAACATAGTCATCTTGTAGCTCACGAAGCCTTGATTCATTCATTGCACATAACCGTCCATAAAAGTCCAAGATCTCCTCATCTGTCATATCGCGGATTAAGGCAAACTCTTCCTCAGCCAAGATCTTACGGACTTTTTCAATATACCTTCCTCCATACTTATAATATTCTTCCTCACTCCAGAATATTCCAGGATCAGATAAGTCACGCGGTATCCGTTCAAGTTGATACACCTTATCGGAATGCCCGTCACAGAAGGAATATTGTTTTTTGTTTAGAAAGCCGAATCTAGGCCATCCACGATAGCCACGCTCCTGTATGGCATCATAGAACTGGCGCGGCCGCAGCCCATTAAGCCATCGCTCCGTCATCTCTCTATCAACTCTCAGTCGTCCATTATATCTGACGACGACAACAGGAGAAAACTCGCTTATCCGACGTTCATCGCCTGTTCCATAGTAGCAAACCTCGCAACCCTTGCGCCTCAACGCAATATCGTCCGGTAGAGCCACACGGATTGCTTTATTGAACTCGGGTATGCGACCATAAAGCGCATAATTCAAGATCGAATCATTCGGGCTGCAGTCACTATCAATTATATACATGTATTTACGCATGCCATACCTCCTAAAGATCAATATGTTTCCCAAAGCATCATATATCAACTGTACTATGGCATAACAATAAGTACTTGTCAATATTAATAGGTAGCTAAACGCAGCATAACCGTGGTCACCTATCGCCGAATTAGCCATTTATTCTTTCTCTTTTTTAATCCGGCTTTTTGCTTGCACTTTTATTAAAAACCTGGCAAAAATACCAAAAATACTCTACGGAGCAAAATCGGCGATTTCGATTTTGTACTTAGCAAATTTACGCCCGAAGAATATAAAAAACTCCCCCAAATCCTTAAGCAAGTCTCAGATTTTATAGACAAAAGATAAGGTCGCCCACATATAGGGCGACCTTTAGGTATCTAATTAAGACAATTTCTCTTTTAAAGCGCTTCTGATGGCCTCTTTCGATAATTTGCTACACCCAGAGCTGTCACACAGCTCTCCATAAAAGTCCGAGATCTCCTTCCACGTCATATCTCGGATTGGGGCAAATTCTTCCTCGGCCAAGATCTCACGGACATCTAGCAAAATATCAGGCCGCCACAACATCATATCTTTTAAAAAAGCCCCTTCAACGTAATAATCATCCAATTCACAGAGTCTACGGCTATTCATGGAACATAAATCTCCATAAAAGTCCAAAATCTCCACGTCCGTTATATCTCGGAATGGAGCGAACTTTTTCTTGGATAAAATCCCACGGACTTTTTCAATATACCTTCCTCCGTACTTATAGTATTCTTCCTCATTCCAGAATACTCCAGGAGACAAGTCGCGCGGTATCCGTTTGAGTTGATATACCTTATCGGAATACTTGCAGCAGAATGAAAACTGCTTTTCGTTCAGGAACCCGAACCTAGACCATCCACGATAGCCACGCTCCTGTATGACATCATAGAACTGGCGCGGCTGCAGTCCATTAAGCCATCGCTCCGTCATCTCTCCATCAACTCTCAGTCGTCCATTATATCTGACGACAACAACAGGAGAGAATTCGCTTATCCGACGTTCATCGTCGGTGGCATAATAACAAGCATCACAACCCTCGCGCCTCAACATAATATCATCCGGTAGAGCCACGCGGATCGCATAATCGAACCCTCTAATGTTAAAGTGAAGCACATCTTCACAGATTAGCTTATCTGGGCCGCAATAATTGTCCAAACTAAACATATATTTCATATATTACCTCCTAAAGATCAATATGTTAGATACCCCCAAAGCATCATATATAGACTATATTATAGCATAGCAACAAGAAGTTGTCAATATTAACGCATTGACACAGACGGATATGTGCAGCATAACCGTGATCGCCTATCGCCGAATTAGCCATTTATTCTTTCTCTTTTTTAATCCGACTTTTTGCTTGCACTTTTATTAAAAACCTGGCAAAAATACCAAATATGAGCGATTTTATACCTTTCCTTTCGAGCTCAGCATACTCCAAATCGGCTTTATCCGTAACAGGATTAATATCAAGAGCCATATAATCAGCGTCGCTCGGGATATCATCCATAGTATCCGACTCTTCATTGAGTCGCAAAATTGCAACATACCCCTTCGCTCTCAACTCCACAGTGCCAAAGACATACCCACCAAGAAAGAAAACGATTACAATAATAGCCAGTCCTACCAAAAGATCTCTCACTGGATGATCGAAACATACGTCAAATGCCGCACATGCAACAATAGCGACGAACACGACCGTAATAATAAGCGTTACTAAGCCCAACATACATGTTGAGCGGACCCATAAATAAACACATTATAGATAAAATGGCGTCAAGCGAAGATTACGCCGCATCTACACAGACGAGCTTGTGCTACTAAAAGTCCGCAGCATATGCATAAGCTTCTTTTCTCGATTAGCTCTTCCTACGCCGGATACTTTTCTTTTAGAAAAGTATCCGTTCTCTTGGTAGGGCGAATCGGATAGATATTAGCAATCTGCAAAGAGTGCCAACTATTATATAATACCGATATATGAATATCGATGCGGGCAATAGCAAAGAAAAACAGCCAATCAATAATTCAAATCAATCTACACTTGAAGGCGTGCCGTCTTTTGAAGAACTACTGGAAGACCCGGCCGAAGATGAAGTAGTTTTGCCGCCATTGCCAAGCCAAATTATCGTAGGCGATGATTTTACCGAAGAACAGAGGCGCCTCTATAATGAGAAAAAACAAAGATACTTAGACTCAAAACTTAAACAGTATAGTATTACTCCAGAGGAGTGGCAGGAAGTTATGGCATATAAGGGTTCTGGGTACTTTATACCCTCGAGTGTCCTTAGGGATATCGACTTATTCGAATTGCACATGCCAAGTTATGGCGGAGCGATGGAGAGAATAAGACTATTGGAAAATCCGAAAGAATTACTGGATAGTTATTGTAAAATGTATTCTGCCATGTGTAAATTCGGAAAAAAGAATAAACGACCCACCCCAATTAAGCGTGTCGATTCAGGGCTTTTTACGAATGCGAGAGTGAGGAGCCGCGAAACGGAAAGTTTTTTATCGTTTACGAGTAATGAAGATAACGATTATGAGTTCAGGTTTGTTGACGATAAAGGCGATAGTGGTGCCGATGCGGTGTTTTTGGACGGAGAGCTAGACGCGGGTTTGCCTTGTATTAGTTTTCCCGAGATGATAGAAGAAACAACTGGCGAAGCAGAAGTTCTTATTCCTCCATTCTTATCGATAGAATATGAAAACGAGGAGGGCAGGGTAGAAAATTACTATCCATTATATCGCGTAAAAATTTCTAAAAAAGATAATACGCAAGTACCTATATTGAGCCCTGAACGAACACGGCAGGTGCTAAACTCCGATATAGCATATCGTTATTACTTAAAATGGTATAACTTAAGGACGAACTATACGTTTAATAATTATCCAGATGAGGAAAAAGAAGAATATAACATTTTAAGAGATGAGTTTCTCACATGGCAAGCAGATTTTAAAAATATTATGCGTATTAAGTTTAGTAGCATTGAAGAACAGATATATTCATCGCCAGATAAAAAATGGGGTAAGCTGCTCCTCAACTTTTTTAAAAGAGCATTCGGATAATACTAATCGGAGCAAATGGTAAGTATTTGGCTCTGTTTTGACTAATATTTATACCATTCATCATTCGATGCGCTAATGGGAGCGCAGGGCAATTTTGCGGTCAATCGGACCGTCCGCGAAGCTCGTTGAACGCGAAATTAGCAAAGACCAAAATGGAAGGTTGTGGTGGTCTTGGTCAAGTATTCGTCGTTCCTAGTTTTTATGCCAACAAAAAAATACCGCAGAACATTTTTGCTCTGCGGCTTAATGTGCTACTCGGAAGTTGGCTGAGGTGCTAGTAACGTCCGCCAATCATAATCGAGTATACTGCCTGATGAGTATAATTTTCCAAAACACGTAATTGTTCTGGCGTCCATTCATTAGACAATGCCGATTCCTGAATAGTGCGCTCGAACGCAACGATGGGAATCTCGTACGCTCCGATGATTATCGTTATCTTGTAATCATCGTTTTCTTTTGAGAGCTTTTTAATAACGCCCAGCGCTTTGTTGAGTTCGTTGCTCGCGCGCTTAAGCGTTTTCTTGTCTCGCTCTGTTAGAATAGTAGTTTCGCGTCCTTTGACGTCGGAAATGAGGCACATAATGATGCTCGTCGCATCGAATATGCTTTTTCCTATAGTCATAAATTCATAAAATATGTCCATTTTTTACCCCCAATGTGCAAACAATCCTCCAAATTATTCTGTTATAGTATAGCATAGATACCATATTTTGTCAACACATCCGTAATCCATCAATACCTTTGCAACAAAAAAGGCAGTCTTCTAAACTGTAGATA
>CAMYZS010000038.1 GCA_947303945.1 uncultured Candidatus Saccharibacteria bacterium
GGCTACTGCCCGTCCATATAAAAACCACCGGCTAAGCCGGTGGATGTTTATTATTTTTGGATTTCAAGAAAGCGCGAGTGGTAGTCGAAACATATAAATAGGTACACAATACACACTATATCGCTCTAGCTATAATATCTGAAGCATTAGAGCTGGGCGTTTCTGTTTAAGGAGAAATAAGCTTGGTGGAGCGAAATGGCGTCAAAGGATTCACGGAGCGCTAGGCTGTTGACTCCAGCTTTTGCTTTCTCAGGTGATAATAGAGAGTGTGGTTAAAGTAAGTCCTATTTGGTTCTATACGGAATAGTGCTTTTCGTTGTTATTAAGGAAGAAATCCGCTATACCATCTGTAGGACTTTGGGGTTCGCATTTAGCCCTGCAAGCTCCACCATACTTCATTTGAGTCCTCTTTGGGGCCTTTTTTGATCTGTTGAGACGCGGTTTTTTGAGCCGCATTTAAGCCATTGGGGCCTATGATCCTCAAAATGTTGCACTTTATGAGTTAATATAGGAACAGAGTTGATAATCTATGACACTAATGTTATAATATTCTAAATATCGAAATGATTAGGTGTTGAAAATAAAAAATCTACACCCAATTGCAGGATGACACTAAAACCTCAGAACTGACCGCTCCAGCCACTGAAGCGCCCAGTCCTGCGGTTTTGCTATTATAGCAAAGTACAGGAGTACATTAATTATCGTTTCACGAAAACGCCCGCTTTCACGCAGGGCTTAGTCTCAAAAACAGCCCAAGGAGGAGCTTGAGATATGAAATATTCGGATATGAGAAAACTTATTAATATAACTGCAGAAATGAAAAACGCAGTTGCGGCATTATCCGAACTACACGGAAAAGAAGGTGAAGCATTGGCAGAATATGCTCGCCTTACTGCAGATGCTATTAATATTATCACCTCTGAGCTTACTTCAAAGCAGGAAATTCCGATGGAGTATTGCCCAGATTTCGAATCCTGGGAAAAAAATGCCATCACGATTGGCGACTTGGAATTCGCTCCGGAAGACTTTTATCTTCTGAGTGGAAAAATGCCGGACGGGAAGAGAGAGTACTTCACCTGGCACGACGCTAAATGGTTAGAGAAGGAAGTACTTAAGCCTAATGGCTGGCGCTTACCCACTTCAAAGGAGTGGGGAAAACTCTGTGAAGAGTACGACCATAATATCGCAGAGCTTCGCGCGAAGCTTAATCTCGGCCTTAAGGGTTATATTAGCGGAGATATGAGGGAGTATTATGACACCCTCAAAGCGCAGTGTTACGCTAAAGGCATACTCGGCTTATATTGGTCAGGAACTGCTGCGGCGTATATATATGGCGAAAATCGGGCTCATAACCTGCATATGTTTAGCGACAAATCGATCGCCGTTGGGTGCAACGACAAGGACGATGCAGGACTCTCTTTACGCTGTGTTCGTCTTTAAAAGCCCAAAGGAAGGGCTGCGCACAAAGAAACGCAAACCAGCACGATTGTGAGAAGATGCCTGTACCTACGGACACACCAGGGTTTCTACCTTCGTGATACTTCAAAGGGGGCGCACCTCTAAGCGCGCCCCTATTCAAAACTTCAAAACCAGCTGTTTATATAACTAAACATCTAGTCTTGCGGTTTTGTTAATGTAGCAAAATATATGAGCGCCTTAACGGCTCGTAAAAAAGCGACACGCTACGCGTATATTAATAGATAAATGCAAGCATTTCCTGGTTGTCTGTCAACTTAAGGGGTGATTGGCAAATTCTCATAAAAGATGTTAAAATATCAACAAATGAACCTCGATATAGATTTTGACGCACTTAATACTGAACATCAAGAATTGACCGACTTTTTAAGCCAGCCAAATGCTTATGTAGACCCGAATTTTGCTGCAAAAAATCGTCGCCTCCAAGAAATCGATGAACTCCTCTTGCTTGGCAAAAAACGCATGCAGCTCCAGGATGATCTCAAAGAAGCCGATTCGGACCCCGAGCTAGCCGAAATGAAACCTGACCTCGAGAAAGAACTTCAGGGAACCGAGACAAAACTCGCCGAGATGCTTATTCCGAAGGACCCTAATGACGACAAGCCGGCCATTATCGAAATCCGTGCCGGCGCTGGTGGCGATGAGGCGTCTCTCTTTGCTGGCGACCTCTATCGCATGTACCTTAGATATGCCGAAACACATGGCCTCAAGGTGGAACTCCAGTCTGAATCTACTAATGACGCTGGTGGCTATAAAGAGGTAATCTTCCGCGTTGTGGGCGATCAGCCTTACGGCAAGCTCAAGTTTGAAGGTGGCGTCCATCGCGTCCAGCGTGTTCCGGTTACGGAGTCGCAGGGGCGCATTCATACTAGTACCGCTACGGTAGCCGTTTTGCCAGAGGCAGAAGAGCAAGACCTGGAAATAAAACCCGAAGATCTTCGCATTGACATTTACCGCGCTGGTGGCCATGGTGGCCAGGGGGTTAATACTACCGATTCAGCAGTTCGTATTACCCATCTTCCTACTGGCATTGTTGTAACAATGCAAGATGAGCGCTCTCAGCAGCAAAATCGTCTTCGCGCCATGACTATCCTTCGCTCTCGTCTCTTAGAACAAAAAATCGCCGACGAACGCGCTAAAGCCTCCGATGCGCGCAAATCCCTGATTGGCACCGGCGATCGCTCAGAAAAGATTCGTACCTACAATTATCCACAAGACCGCATTACCGATCATCGCATTCATTATAGTCGTAGCAACATTACTGCCGCCATGAATGGCGATATTGAGGATATAATTGAGGCCTTGACTGCTCATGAACGTGAGCTTATGGCTTAAAAACGCCGCTCAAACCGTTAATCGACTCGATGCCGAGCTAATTTTAGCCCATTTTCTTGGCGTAGAGCGGACCTTTCTGCATGCGCATCCAGATGCAGAACTACCGATTGAGGCACTTCAAAAAGCCAGTCACGCTCTTAGTCGCCGCCAAAAACATGAACCACTCGCTTATATTACTGGTACGAAGGCCTTTTATGGTCGTGTTTTTCATATTACGAAAGATGTGCTGATTCCGCGCCCCGAAACAGAAGTATTAGTAAGAGTTGCGAAACAGTTAAAACCCGCTAAGATTATTGACGTTGGTACTGGTAGTGGCTGTATTGCCGTCACTTTAGCTAAAGAGCTACCAAAAGCCCAGATTACGGCAGTGGACATCTCTGAAAATGCCCTCCAAATTGCCCGAGCAAACGCCCAAAAACATCAAGCCAAAGTAGAATTTCGTCAATCTGACCTCTTAGGTGCGTTCAAGAACACTGAAAAATTTAACTTAATTGTTGCAAATCTCCCTTATGTGGATCAAAACTGGGATTGGCTTAGTCCAGAACTTCAATTTGAGCCAAAAAATGCTCTTTTTGCTAAAGATGGCGGCCTAGAGCTGATTAAGATGATTATCCAACAAGCCCCAAAACACCTAGAGCAGGGCGGATACCTTCTCTTAGAGGCGGATAAAACACAACATCGAAAAATCACCGATTACGCCATTAAAGCCAGCAATTTTATAGACGCAAGCTCTACATTGGGCGTCGAAAAGTCGGCGTTGGCACTGGTCTTGCGGTTGTGTTAGTGGCACCACCTAACATTGGGCGACTGCCACTATTTGTGTTTGTAGATTGCCCAAATCTGCCACCGGCACTACGGTTAGTCCCTAATGAACTCTCATTTGTCGCCACTCTATCTCTGAAGCTAACCCGATTCGTTCTGGTGTTTTCTCCCTGATTTAAGCCAGCTCTAGCTTCTTCGGCAGCACGCGCGTAGCTCATATTGCGTCCATCGCTATTATTCCTGATTTCGCGCGATCTCTGCAGCTCATCTGCCGTCAGCGCTTTTGGGCGACAATTGCGGTTGCGACCAACGATTGAATGGCCATACCCTGCAACCGTGCGCCCACTAGTGCCAACCGTCGAGCGATTAGCACTAAAACCCCTTGAACTAAAACCACCATTAGTGTGCGCGCGAATCGCATTCGCCGTATGTGTGCTACTAGCGGTCGTTTTTGTAATTCGACCAATTATTTTGCTACTCAAAGCCATCTTATTTATATTTTAGCATATGATGTCAAATAGCTTATGTATAACACATTTTGCATAAGAGGTAAATTGTTACACATGACTATTGACAAAAATCAAAATCTTTGATATAATAGTTACAGCTAATTGCAAGGACTGCGAAAGGCTTTAGCGAGAGGTGTGTAGTTAACAAATCAGATCATTACTGTGTAAAACGCGCAAATAATTACACAGTTGAAAAAGGTAGCTTCGAAGCGGCTACCATTACCATGATACTACATGTTTTACCCCCACGGGGGGTCATTATTGAGGAGGAAACACTATGAGCAGCAATAATCAGTACTCGGCGGCATACTTTACCGCAACAGGTAACGACAACAGCAACAGCAACTCTGGCGGCGGATCCGGGAACGGAAACGGCGCGAATTCGAATTCTAACTATGGCCCCAGCTACTGGGGCGGTAACGGCAATTCTAACTCCAACGGCAATTCCAGCTCCAACAGTAATCCCAACTCCAACGGCAATTCCAACTCCAACGGCGGAGTAAGCCTCGCGGGTATCGCAGGCCTTCTTGACGCATGGCGTGTGGGACTCCTCGCCGCAATTTGCGGTGTAGGTGACGGCATTCGCGAACGGCAGAACGCCGAATTCGCAGGGATGCTTGACGCTGCCTTCGAGCAGCACAACAGATGCCTCTGGGACAGCTGGGGATACAGATTGTTCACCTTCGTGGCGACAATTCTCCTCGGCATCGGGTTATTCTGGGTTTTTACCCACGACCCGTTCCTCGTAAAGGAAATCGTCAACGGGAACACCACGCAGGTGTCCTGGGACATCATGAAGCTGATCGGCGCTGGAGTCCTTGACCTTGGCGTTCTGCTTTCGTTAATCGGGATTGGCGTCGTTACTAAGCGGCGCTAAGCCGACTGAAAAAGGAGGTAAAAACATGAATAGAAGAATATTTTTGCTTGCCGGTGCCGCGATGGTATTGGCGGCTTCCGTTTTTCTGCTTTCTATGCCCAGCGTGCGTCGTGGCATCAAGCAGGCATATGAGGATACTGGAGGAGTTATCGGCTCCTCGAGAACCTGGTCTTATTGGAACGACCTGCTGCAGCAAGACGAAGACCCGTCCAACGACTGGAATTTCGGGTTTAATCCCATTCCGGTCGCAGAAGAAATGGTTCAGAAAGGCGAGGCGGATAACTTGCTTAATGCGCTCGCCAACTGGGACGGCAAAAAGCTCGGCGGCATCATGGGGCGAGTAATCGACCCCAGGAATGGTAACCCGGATGCAGATCCGGGCATACTGGCCTCGATACTTAACCACATCGAGCAGGTCAGGAAGGTAAAAATCCTTCCCGACGCAGTGCAGGATGTGGAAGTTGAACAACGGCCCGATGCTGCGGCGGACCTCTTTGAGGATAAGCCGGAAGAAGCGGACGCTGCATACGAACGTTTCCTGGAAACCCTCGACGGAGTTCATATCCGTCTTGAGCGGCGGAAGGGCTACATCCGTATGTACTATGAGCGTAACGGCTTCAGGCATGGCCGTCCTGGCGTAGTCGTGAGTTCAAAAAACATCACCCGCGAGGAAGATAGTCTTTTCGTAGTCTTCTCGTGGGACAACGGAGACGAGGCATGGTTTAGAGTACCGTGTCTGTTCCAGCCCGCAGGCGAGCTGAGCTATTGGCGGGAAATCCCCGACGATATTCCGCACGACAATCCGCCCAGCGAACCCAGCGAACCCGGCGAACCGGCAGCATCGGTAACTCCGACTCCGACTCCTCAGCTTGAGGAAAAAGATATCTCGAAAGAGATGCAGTCGGCTAACCCGGGGAATGCTTCAGTGGACGGGAAGACGGATGAGTCGAAAGACGACAAGTCCGATATCTCTGCCGAAAATGCGCCTTCTAAGGTGAATTCCGAAGAAGGGCGCGGTCCGAACCCTGGGCGTCCTGCCGCAACAGGTAACGGCAACGGCAACAGCAGCTCTGGCGGCAACTCTGGAGGCAACTCCGAAGAGGCTTCGGCTGGGACCAAATCCGGCTCGAAGGCCTCTGACCAGTCTCAAGGCAAAACGGAGACAGTAGAGACGAAGGAGGGGTCATTCACGGGCGAAGTTACTGCAACGGACGGAAAGGATAGGTCCGACTACGGCGAGAAGATGGAAAACGATCCTCCGCCGGTTGTGCCTGGCGCAAACGGTAGCTCCAGCTCCAAGAGCAGCTCCGGTAGTAGCTCCAGTAGCAGCAGCTCCAGTAGCTCCAGCTCCAAGAGCAGCTCCGGTAGCAGTAGCTCCAGTGGCGGCAGTAGCTCCAGTGGCGGCAGCTCCGGTAGCAGCAGCTCCAGTGGCGGCAGCTCCGACGGCCATAACAGACTCGAAGTCAGCGAAGACTTCGATGTCGAATAAAGCTTCGAGAAGCCCTTATAGTCTGCGCGGGCTATATGGGTGGCCCTTTTGAAGGGCCAAAAGGTGGGGGCTCAGTTCCCCCACCTTCTTTCAAGTTTTACTCAGTAATGATCTGATTTGGAAACGATTAACAATGCGGCTAAAATTATCTTTCAAAAGAACTTTTTCCACTCTGGATATTTAAATCAAGAAAGGAATCAAATAATATGAAGAAATTCACTAAAGCTGGCTTAGGCCTTGCAGCCGTTGCTGCAGTAGCCGCCGTCGGCGCATTCGTGACTTTCGCTGCAGGTAATCCCGATCGCCCAACATTCACGCTCAAGAAACCGGCATCGTATGTCACATTTAACTCAATTACAGATAATACTAATTTTGGCAATGAGCTCTATTTCGTTAATGCATCGCCATACACTGGCAATTCGGCCAACAATAGCTGGTCGGATAAGACCATGGTTGAGGACGGCAAAGAGTATGTTGTTCGTATGTATGTACATAACAACGCTGCCGCAAACCTCAATTTGGTGGCACACAACGTAACAGCTTATTTCAACGTACCAACCACTACGGCTAAAGAGATCAAGATTGTAGGTGAGATTCAATCATCTAATGCTAAGCCAACGCAATATCTTGATCAGACTACTCTTTATTCGAAGAATGGTGAAGAATTTAACCTCGCTTACGTAGCTGGAAGTGCTATGTATTACAATAATATCAAACCAACAGAAGGAAAAGGTTTCGCAATTGATTGGAACGGTTTGACCTCCAACAAGGGCGTAAAACTTGGCTACAAGCAGATGGATGGCGACATCCCAGGCTGTCTTCAATATGCTGGTTATTTAACCTTCCGCGTGAAGGCTCAGTTTGCTGCAAAGCCAAGCCTCAGTATTAAGAAAGAAGTTAAGCTACTTGGTGATAGCAAATGGAGCGAACAGGTCAAAGCTAAGAGTGGCGACACTGTTCGTTACCGTATCCACGTCGTGAACACTGGTAATGTCCAACTTAAGAACGTTGGCATTCGCGACATTCTTCCGACTGGTCTAACCTACGTAAAAAATTCGACTAAGCTCGCCAATGACACCAACCCGAATGGCCTTTCCGTTAGCGACGAATACAATATATTCAGCGACGGCGGTATCAATGTTGGTACATATAATCCAAATGGCGACGTCTACGTTTTCTTCAACGCTACTGTCGATAAGTCAGTGAGCGAAAAGTGTGGCAACTCCATTTTGCGCAACAT
>CAMYZS010000039.1 GCA_947303945.1 uncultured Candidatus Saccharibacteria bacterium
ACAGGAACTAAGAATACGATGCTTTTTGTTGCACTTGAGATGTTAACTTAGGGAATGCATTGCAATACCTGCTAAAATGTGGTATAATATATTAAACAATTATGCTCTTTAAAAGCTTTCAAGATATATGGGGAGGGGAATATATGCAATTTTTAAAGCCATTTATAGAATTTTTTGATGCGCGAGCACCGATTGACGCCTCGGGATACCGAGAAGTTGGATTCGACGAAGCTATTCATAGGCGCGCTCTGAGCCGTAAGTTTCTCAATATTTACAACAAGGAGCCTTTTTCTGAGAGCTTCTATGGTTGTCTGAGCGTCGTTATGCGCAAGATACCGCGTCTTGCGCTCTATCTGCCAATCGACTGGTTAGACAAAGCTCCTGGCCACTTCATGTCGGCCTATTTGAACCACTGGCAGCGTTGCTGGTATATGCAGGATGCCCGTGAGAATTTCAATCTCGGCGACATCTATGAGCCGGAAGCTCGCATCGGAGAGCTGGAATATGTCGTCAAGGCCATGCATCTGTTACCGGAGCTCGTTCGAATTGGGTATCTGGACGACGATGATATTATTAGAATCGTTAAGCATGTTAGACATGACGACCCGCTGATTTGTCACAGCCTGTTGGACGCAATTTCGGTTCTTCGTGACCAATCACTCATCGAGCAGGAAACCGCAGAGCAGGTTTTGCATATGACGCGCAATCTTTCGCCGCGTCTCGCGCCGCCCAGACTAGCATTTGTCACAGAAAAGCGCAAGGCCTGGCTGAAAGAAATGGCGGAAGATTATCGAATTGAGCCGAGCAATATCTCTGGCCCATTTTCCAATAATCTCTCCGAAGAGCTTTTATTAGAAATCTCGAAGCAACGTCCGAATGAAATCGCAATCATTGGTGGTTCGCGTTTGAAGGGGTATGCGAGAGTCGACTCGGACTATGACTTATTCTGGCTAAATCCGATTACTGGAGAAATCTCCGGCGGTTACTCTTCGTCGATTGGCAAAGCTAACCCAAACATTATTCATCTTCTAATGGATACGGTTTGGGCCACGGCAAATAATGGAATTGATTTGCGGGCAGCTCGTAATGGTGCTTTGAAACCGTATTTCAAGCTTCCGCCAGATGCTCCAGAACGTGGAATGTGTCTAAGCCGTCTTGAGGCGGACCTCGTGCAATATCGGTTAATGCATAAAGGTTTCATACATACGCACGAAGCGCAACCGAATTGGCTGGCACGATATACCGTCATTGACGGAGCTAGCGCATTCTACGACGATCGCTACCGCGAAATTGCGACGATAATCTTGATAAGTTGCCTCGATCTGCCGACAATTAAGGCATGAAAAAGGGAGCCCCTAGGGACTCCCCATTTTTATGGTATTTGTTTTGAACGAGCCGATGTTTACAGGACGGTACGATCACCGAGCCCGCGCACCACCGGAGTGGTGGGCATGCCCAGCTGGCCCCAGTCGATCCGGCGGCCAATCTGCCACAGCGCCATCACGTAGCGCTGCTCATCGCCGGCTGCTGCTTCGTCGAACTTGACGGCGCTCAGCACGAACTGTACCATGTTCTGCTCCTGACGGATGTAGTTGGCGCCGACATTCGCGCCCAACATCTTGAGCATCTGCTCAGAATTGGCCGCGCCGATCATGGCCGGCAGCTTGGGATTGGTCAGAATCTTGCAGGTCTCGCTGGCATCATAGGCCATTGCGGAGGCGACCGGTGTACCGACGCCACGGAAGACGTGGTTGATAGCATCCTTCAGGCTGTCGGCCGCATCGCGCACGCCGTCAGCGGACGGAAGGGTAGTTGCCATAGCAGGCATGCCACCACCCGCGAAACCAGCCGCAAGTGCGAAAAACATGCTCGGATCAGCATAGGAAGTCTTCACCATTTCCACATGAGCATTCAGCTCATTCCAGAAGGCAAAGATAGCCGGCCACATCTCGGTGTTGATACGCTTCAGGAATTCCCTGCGTCTCGTGTCAGTCACGCTGCTGCCTTTCAGGCCCTTGATGGCCGCAAAGATCGGAGCGTAGCTGCGCTCGGTCAGCAGAGCCTCCATCTCGTAGTATTCCTCAGAAACGGGCTCGTCGTTTTCCTCGGCGAAGGCCAGCATTCTGTCCTTCAGCTTCTTGGGAATGTCGTACAGGCCAAAGCGATCCGCAAATGCGGCGCGGATGCTGGAGATAAAGGTGGGGTCGCCGATCTTCAGCACGCCACCATCCTTCAGCGCTTCCAGCCAGGATCCTTCATCGGGAATAGCCGGCAGTACGCTGGCAAAATCGGCGGCCACAAACTGCGGCTGCGCGACGGTAGCCGGCTTTGCGGTAGCCTCAGTGGCGGCAGCCATACTCCTCTTCAGGAGACGAGCCTGGACCAGGTTGAATCCAGCCTTCTCCAGATCGTTGGCTTCCAACACGTCCAGGTCGTCAACTTTAGTTACGCCCATTTTCCTCAGGTTAGCGACGACGGTCTCGTTGCCGCCAGCCTCGATAACCTTGGCGGTAAGGGCGTCGATGACGGGAACGGGGTCAGCAGCGGGAGTAGCAGCAGTCGCCTCAGTGGCGGCGGTGGTGATTTCGACATTGTTATTCTTCTCGGACATGGGTAATTCCTCCTTATTCAAAATACTTGTCCATTGTCCGTGCGCCGTATGATAACAGTCGCAGCGGAACGTCTACATGCTTACCAAGGAAATCCTTGCAGAACGCAAACATTTCCTGCGGGTTGTTGTGGAAGTCGGGCAAATCAACTTGTTCAATGTCCGGCTTCGCTTTCAGCAGTTGAGTATTACTTAAACGATAGTGAACATTTGTGTATCTCTCACAATAAGGCCAATTACCTCGTTGGATAATCTGGTCGAACCAGGTTAGGCAAATACCATCAAAGAAGTGCGCAGATAATGCGTATTTCAACAATACAAAATCCAACGCGCCAGTTCGAACTTTACCTTGCCAACGATTCTCGGCCTTATGACTGCCAGGCAAGTCTGCAAACAGGCTATCATCATGGGTCGGCAGTGGGCCAGCACCATGACGTACCCCGTAGGCACGAAAGATAGCCAGATTGACGATACGACCATCGTATCCTGCTTCGTACAATGCGTCTTCACAGAAACGGGGCAGAGTACGCAGTTCGCTTACATGTGGCTGAAAACCATACTCATGATCAGTCAACACGCCATGCGAGCGTTCAACGATAGCAGTGCCTTTACCTGTGCGAATGAATTGGTCGTAGCCTACTAAATTCAGCTTACTTCCAACTACAGTCAGTCGCTCGAGGATATTCTGAAAATATCCATCATCGTAGAGTAGATTTAACTGTTGACTCAATACATCTATGTCTTGTGTCAGAACGTCATTCAGCGAAACGTCCTTATATCGTTCGATCACATCCTCACGGATGGCGCGGAGCTTAGCTTCGACTGTTGATTTCTCGCGTAGCTCGTAAGCATAAATTGCGAGTTCTGGATTGGTTTGGGCTTGGCGATATGCCTTACCTACGCCAGTCCCGACGGTGCCGTGTGGTTGATCGCGTAATCGCATCTCATGAATCAAAGACCATATTTGATGATACGGCGTAGCACAGATGCAATTCGGACTAGCACTCAGCATTTCGAACGGGTCGTAAAACCCACAGTGCTTCAATGCATCGGACTCATTTAAGAGGCCAGTTGGCGAAATAACCATTCGGGGCGACAAATACGTCGGAATGCCATAGAAAGTTCCACACCCCCACTGTGAAAAATTGAATTTTTCGCCAGTGTTCATGAAGACTCCGTGGGAGCCCTGGGCGCCACCTTCTTTTATGACAGCCTTGGCTCGGAACTTGGCGCAAAGAAAATCCGTTACGGTTCCTTTGCCGCCATCGCCCCAACCAGCATCTGTCCCCGCAATTACTAGCGAAAACATTTAAGCCTCACAGCCAGACAGCTTCTTCGCCGTCGTCTTCTTCCGTTGTCGGCAGAACTTCGCCCGTCGGCTGCAGATCGCTCTTGTTGACAAAGATATCGCCCTTCTTCGGAATCCGATATGGCGAAGCTTCTTTTAGTCCACACTGTGCAGCGAACTTGATGCGCAGCAGACCAGGCATAGCTGCCTCGATGTTTCTGTCATTAACCTCATGGTCGCGCAGATAACCTTCGACGTCTATCGGCTGCAACACACCTTCGGTCAGGCCAATAATGGCCGCCTGAATCTGCGGCAGACAATAAGTGTCATAGATCTCAATGACATGATCTTTGCCATAGAGCGCTTCCCAACTTCTGAGAGTTTTGCCTCGCGAATCGCATATAATTACAAAAGCATGCGTCTTCTTGTAGAGCTCGGCCACAATGCTCTGATTGTCGGGGAATCCATACTTCGTAACCTCGGGATGGCCATTTGCGGCAATCTCATCCCAGACGTTTTCTCCGAAGACGCGTTCCATCTCGCGGCTATTGATGTCATGGGTCGGCTCATCTGTGGTTACGAAGTGGTAACCCTTCAGGCCAATCCGATTAAGATAGGCATCGGTCAGGTATGCAGCTGCGAAGATACCGTAAATCGGATCCTCGCCACCGTTACCATTTCCTCTATGCTCAGGGTTCATCCTGGACATGTAGTCGACGATTTTTTCGGCTTCCATTTCGAATTGTGGACGACAAAGGATAAAATCATCCTGGTAGTCGCCGAAGATACCGATAGAGAGCTGAAGGTCCATGCCGGGCAACATCTCGGCGCAGAGGTCGAAAGTGTCGGGCAGGACTTTCATTGCGATATTGACGTTGCCGCCCATGCTTCCGGTCGTATCCAAGATGGACTCGACGTTGACGGGGCAACCTACACTGACTTTCCACTTTCCGTCCTCTGTCGGCATGAACCGCAGCAGGGAACGGTGAATGGGGACAGTCTTGGGGTCGACCACCGGATCGAGCTGTCCGTACTGGCGTACGTACTGTTCGCCGGCGGATGTAGCGTGATTGAAATCAATGGTACTGGTTGCAGTGTCGTAAGTGTCTCTCGTGAAAATGCGATCTCCCATAATGTAAACCTCCTATTTCTGGGAAAAATCGACGCCTCTTTGGCGCCATACATTGTGCGCGGTGTCGTAAAACGTAAATGGATGATATTTACGGCCCCATAACTCATGAATGGTGGAGTAGAGCTCTCGATGAGCGTTTTCGGCGCTGGTGCGCCCTTCGCTGGCAAAACTTGTCAGCAGCTTAACAAAAGCCTCTTCTCCCTCGGTTTCGTTGGTCTTCAGCCACTCCAGCATATACTTTGCAGCACACTGGATGTTCCGACGGGTTATCTCTTCTGCTGTTGCGGTAAGGGAATCCTCTCCGCACTTCAGACAGACCATCCGATGGTCGGCTGGCGCTAAGATAATCTGTACAGGATTAAACTTGTAGGTCACATCCGTACAAGCGTCTTCCAAAAAATTTTGCAATTTCAGGAAGCGACCCATAATCCAGGCTGCAGTCTTTGCGTCAATCATGCAGATCTGGCGCAACTTTGCCATTGGGATGAACTGATCCAGGCTTGCATCGCGTGGACTGAATAGGTTGATTTGCCGTTTCGACTGAGCATCGTCGCAGATGAAGCTATCTTCGAGCTGCGGAAAGAGCCAGTCATAATGAAGCGGCCGGTCACTTTTGGTCTGCTCGAAATATGCCCGCTCAATTAACTCAGAGGTACTCTGCAGATTACGTAACAGCTCAGCTTCGCGGTTGATAGCCGCGTTGTCGCTTGGCTGATTGGCTACTCTGGCAAAAACCATGCGTTCTTCATTGGGTAAAGACGCACGGTAAAGCCTATAAGCTTTCGACTTCTGCAAGAGGTCATTTGCGGGCATAATCGTACACTTTAGTTTGTGTTCACGATCGTAGACTTGCAACTAAATCACCTCACTTTTTAGTCAAAACAAATTATTAATGGAGCATAAAAATATCGCGGGTAGGGCGATATCTACATGCCTGATTATAGTACAAAACGCGCATAAGTCAATAGCCGGATTACGAGATAGGGAGTTGCTAAGCTTTATGGAGTCTTTCTAATAACTTCCTCCATGCATAATTATAATAACTCTTTAGATATTTGTCTGCTTCGGTAATATGTATCCATTTAATCTGCTCAACCTCGTCTTCTTGGACGCTGAACTCTTTCGTTAACGGTTTCGTAATAAATAATCGTATATCCTTGTAGGCTGTGCCGTTGCGCATTGGGTGTCCTGTAATAATCGGGTTGCTGTCAATTATCTTCACAGTTAAACCGGTCTCTTCTTTTGTTTCTCGAATTGCAGTTTCAATATCCGTTTCGCCGATTTCTTGGTGTCCTTTGGGGAATGACCAAAAAAGTTCCCCTTCGTCATCTTTTGCTCCGATTATAAGCATCTCGTCATCTTTTAAGACAATGCATCCGCAACTTTTCTCGATCTTCATATGGTTTATCACGTATAGTGCCAGTTCTATCGATATTCGCCCCTATCGTCAAATTCTTTTACGCCATATATCAACTCAATGACATAATTAGATATTTCTTCTTTGCTTACGCCTCTATTCTCTTTGTCTTTTAACTCGTGAACTTGTTCTTTTGTCAGAGTTTTTACATATTTATAATCCGTTTTATGGTTAGGATCTTCAATTTCTAAGTCATCATAGACCTCACCATTGTTGTATATTCGAACGCTTCTACTTCCAAATGTGAAATAATACGTAGTACTATATAATAGCTCTTTCGAATGAAGAGATTTAACTTTCCATAGCCCAAGACAGATAATAAGAAATATAAAACAAGCTAATGACACGAATAATATAATAGGTTTTCTACGCTTGTGCATATTGTAATTGTATCGTAAATTTAGATTGCTTCGTAGCGATATAGGCGACTATACTGCATGTTTTAATGATTTGAGCTATTGGAAGCTTAATTACTATAAAAAAGGCCGCCTTAGCGACCTCTTTTGAGCTGTCCTCGTTTATGCTGTATAGCAGGAACGGAACGCCCTATTTGCATTGAGATTTCCCTATCGCAAAGAGGAGAATGCAAGATGACCTCAATTTCCTCCTCGGTCCATCTTTTGTGTTTGTTGTATGCATTCACCATTGATTTTCTATAGTTGTTTTTTCTCTGTCTGTTGCGATACTCTCTAGCCCTTTGGGGATCCTTAAAACACTTTAAACACTTCGGCAATTGCTCCACCTCCTTCTGCCTGCCGTAGGGTATAACTATCACATTATAACATAAATACTCTAAAAAAGCTAGTACATCGTATTAACTCAGCACCTTTGCAACATTTGCATAGGCGTCATATACTTTAGTCC
>CAMYZS010000040.1 GCA_947303945.1 uncultured Candidatus Saccharibacteria bacterium
TATACAGCTTAGAACTCCGCTAATGTGTTGCAAAGGTATTGAGAGGAGTTAGTACGTGTGGGTTGGACTGGCAAATCGTGAGGCTTCAAAGAAGAACTCGCAGGAGTCTCACTGAACGGTGATTCTAGATAGCTAGACGCTCCTGAGAAAGTTTTGGATGCTACTCACTTTCAGAATTTGGATTGTGGAGTTGAAGTCCGAAATTCGATTAGTGCGAAAGCCGAATAAAAAGAGTTAGCAGAAGCTAACTCTTCAACCCAATAGAGATAGTTTCTAGAGCTATCTCTTCTATGTCATTATTATATCACACTACTCGACGTTTACACCTTTGCTGAATAGCTTTCTACCGAAGAAATATAGAACGGTCGTTAGCACTAAATAAATTGCGTCAGTTACGATGATTAACATACGATAAGTAGAAAAGCCGATTGCGACATCCGAAGCATCGCCAAACATCGCTTTGACGCTATCGTCAAACATACCGATCGAGTAGATGATGGCGAGTAAAATACTTTGCAGAGCGAAATACAAAAAGATACCAAGAATCACAGAACGAGCAATGCGACCATTATTGGAACGATGACCAACAGTCAAACTAAACATACCGACATTTACTGCGTAACAAACTTCCAAAACAGCCGTGACGAATATTCCGACTACGATTATCGTCATATCGCCGTCTTTAAAAACTGTACGAAAATATTCATACATGTCGTTATTCCAAAAGGCGATAAAGAAGCATGTAATTACCACGATGAGCGATAACAAAATCGCGCAAAGACCAGATAGCGTTTTGCTGTCATAAAGCGTATTTTTACTAACTGGTAACGTATGCGTGAGGTAGGCTTCGTCTTTATAGAAACTTTGGCGGAAGCGTTCCCAAATCCGAATCGCCGAATTGATGACAATATTAGCAAAAGCTGCAATTGTAAAACCACGCAAGATGCCGAAGATTATTTCGCCCATTACAGAATCGGTAAAATTGCTAGCAATGCGCGTAAGGACGGAAAGAATCGCCGCGATGGCAAAGATAATTACCATGTTACGATTCATCCATAAGAAATCGTATTTAATTAGTTTTCTTAGCATTGAACATCCTCCTAAATATTTCATCAATTGATGCTTTTTCTTTGCTGCGTAATTTGTCGGCATTGTCAGCGAGCGCAATTTGACCTTTTTCGATAAAGACAACTTCATCCAAAATGCGTTCGATATCGGAAATTAGATGTGTCGAAATAATTACACTCGAGCCTTCTTTGAAATTCGATAAAATTGTATCCAGAATATAGTCACGCGTAGCTGGGTCGACGCCACCGAGCGGCTCGTCCAAAACGTAAAGGTCCGCATCGCGAGACATGACTAAAATGAGTTGCAACTTTTCCTGCATGCCTTTGGACATTTTGGAGATTTTTGATTCAGCGTCGAGACCTAAATCTTCAAGTAATTTATAAGCGCGACCTTTGTCGAAATCTTCATAGAATTCTTCAAACATTTTGATGGCCTGATTGGCGCGCATATTCTTATCCAAGTATGTGCGCTCAGGCAAATAGGAAATATGTGACTTAGAATTAGCGCCGATAGGTTTCTTCTTGAATTTGATCTCGCCGCTGTCGGGCGTAAGCAAATCGTTAATGAGTTTAATGAGTGTTGTTTTGCCGGCACCGTTCTTGCCGAGCAGACCGTAGATTTTGCCGGGCTCGATTTTGAGATTTATATCGTCGAGCACAGTTTTGCGGTCAAATGTTTTCGTAAGATGTTTGCATTCTAGCAAAGTCATCTGCCGCCTCCTATTTCTTGCAAGATATTAATTGCTTCGCCGAAAGTGGCGCCGATTTTTTGCGTATCGGCAAGATAGGTTTTTGCCGATGCAGTCGCTAATTGTTTTTTGTATTTCGCAATTAGTTTTTTGTCTTCAGTAACAAATTTACCATTGGTACGTTCAGTAAAAATGAGCTGCGATTCTTCAAGTTCTTGTAGAGCTTTTTGCATCGTGTTGGGGTTAACTTGTGCAATGTTGGCAAGTTCACGTACGGACGGGAGTCGACTGCCCGTTGCGTACTGCCCTGACACGATTGCTAGTCGCAACTGTTCTACTAACTGAATGTAGATGGGGCGTTCGTTGTCGAAAACAAACTTAATAAGCGTCCTTTCTATTGTATTACTTGCTTAATACAATAGTACATGGGAAGCGGCAAACAGTAAAGTAGATTTTGAAAACCTCGTACTTATGCTTTTACTAACTTCGAATTACCATTAGGATTTCTATGGGGTCACTCGGCGCAGACGTGAGACTTTGGAGTTTTTTCTGCTCGCAGGGGCCTCGCTGAACGGTGATTCTAGATAGCTAGATGCTCCTGAGAAAGTTTTAGATGACGCTCACTATCAGGATTTGGACTGTGGAGTTGAAATCTGAAATTCGATTCGTGCGGAAGCCGAAAAAATAGGCTAATCCTCGCAGATTAACCTATTATCCCTTACGCAAACGACGAGTCCGTCTCGCATGGACTTATTGAACGATATACTAGACCCTGTCAGAGTCCATGAGAAAGGAGTGGCTTGAGTGTCTGCATTAAACTGTGGATTATGAGAGTTACACTAAGTATCAATGTGATGAAGCGTAAAAAGAATACTCGTCGTTAGACGGGTATTCTAAACCAAACATTAGGGCGTAATTCTAGTTACGCTCACTAAGATTATTATATCATAGGTGCTATAATACAGATATGGCAATCGAGAGGGTGATTGATACTAGTCTCCACGAAGAGGATAGCGAAGAGCGCGCTGTAGAATTTTCGTTGCGCCCGACTAGTTTTGAAGAATACATTGGCCAACGTCGCCTAAAAACGAATTTAAAACTCGCAATCGATGCCGCCAAAAAGCGCGGCGACGTATTAGACCACGTACTCTTATATGGCCCGCCAGGACTTGGCAAAACCACCATGGCCGGCGTAATTGCGCACGAAATGAATGCAAATTTTCGCGCAACTTCTGCTCCGTCAATCGAAAAGGCTGGCGATCTTGCGAGTATTCTAACTAACTTGAATGATGGCGATATTTTATTCATTGACGAAATCCACCGTTTGCGTCGCGCCGTGGAAGAGATTCTCTACTCTGCTATGGAAGACTACAAGCTTGATATTGTGATTGGAAAAGGCCCAGCAGCACGAAGCGTGAAATTAGATTTACCACGTTTTACCTTAATTGGCGCAACTACACAAACTGGCAATCTTGCTGCACCACTACGTGACCGTTTCGGCCACTCATATCGTTTGGAGTATTACGCTAATGATGATATTCAGCAAATAATTGAACGCTCGGCAAATATTTTGAACACAGACATCAAACCAGCGGCCGCAAAGTTATTAGCAGAACGTTCGCGCCTGACGCCACGTATTGCAAACCGTCTTTTGAAACGCGTGCGCGATTATGCGGATATTAACGGAGATGGAATCATTGATATACCAATGGCTGAGGCGGCCCTAAAGATGCTCGAAATCGACGAGCTAGGCCTAGACCCAGCAGATCGCAATATGCTGACTTTGATGTATCAAAAATATGGCAATAAACCAGTTGGACTAAACACAATCGCTGCGCTTACAGGGGACGAAGCGTCAACAATCGAAGATTACTTAGAGCCGTTTTTAATGCAGCTAGGCATGATTCAGCGCACGCCGCGCGGACGCATAATCACCGATGCCGCAAAAAGACATTTAAATTTGGAGTAACTCAATTCAATTACGAAGCGATTGGCGTCGTCCTCAGAAAGAAGAAATATACGTATCGTGTTACTTTTGTTGGCGCTTGCGAATGAATAGAAATATGATTAGAGTGAGAACACAAATGCCAGTAGCAACTGCGACGATTATTTCGGTCGAGCCGGAAGCTGGCAGCTCGGACGGATCGTCTACATCTGGAGTGACAATTATCGTATCATTATCTTCTCCGTCGTTAATTGCGCTAGGGTCATCAATATTTTCATCTTTGTCATCGCGGTTTTCGATTTTATCATCATTACTCGCAATCGGCTCGGGCGACACGGCATTCCAGACGGCATAGAGTGTTAGGCTCTTAGCATCCTTAATAATATCGCCCGGCTGATAATCGGCTTTTTTTGAATCTTTTTGCTTTGACCAACCGAGGAAAGTATAATTTTTGCGAGTCGGACGCGTCTGTGGCAGAACTATTTCATTTGTCTCCGTAGAGATTGGCAATGGTGCATCGGCGCCACCATTCGCATCGAAGCTAATCGTATATGACTCGCGCGCCCAAATTGCATAGATAACCATATTTCTTTTTAGTGTAATACTAGCGTTTGGAAGATACTGTGCGTCTTTAGCATTTTTTTCACTATTCCAACCGAGGAACTTATATTCATTACGAGTTGGCTTTGTAGTCGATATGGTTACTTTTTGCCCAATTGCGACTTTTTGCGTAGACGGAGCGCCAGTGCCACCATTCGCATCATAGCTGAGAGTAACATATGTCTGCTCCCAAATGGCATAGAGTGTAATATTCGTGGTACCAGTATAAGTTGCGCTCGGTTTATAGGTTGCCGAAGTGGCGGTTTTACTTGTCGCCCAACCGAGGAAAGTATAATTTTTGCGAGTCGGAGTATCCTTTGGTATTACTACGTTGCCGGCTGCACCCGTTACAGATGCGGGGGCGCCAGTGCCGCCATTGGCATCAAAGGTTACAGTGATTTGCTTTCGCTTCCAAATAGCGTAAAGCGTAGTACTTGTGCTACTCCTGTATATAACGCCCGGCTTATAGGTTGCCGAGGTGGCAGTTTTACTAGTTGACCAACCGAGGAAAGTATAATTTTTGCGAGTCGGAGTATCCTTTGGTATTACTACGTTGCCAGCTGCACCCGTTACAGATGCGGGGGCACCGGTGCCGCCATTGGCATCAAAGGTTACAGTTACTGTCTTTATTACTGGAGCCTTATATTCTTTCCAAACTGCGTAGAGCGTAATACTCGAGCTCCCGGTATAGCTGGCTCCGGTAGCATACTGTGCGGCAGTAGCCTTTTGATTAGTCGCCCAGCCCATGAATATATAGCCAATACGGGTCGGCTTGATGGTCGAGAGTTTGACCGCTTGGCCAATAATAGCAGTCTGCGCCGCGGGGGCGCCAGTGCCGCCATTGGCATTATAAGTAATTGTATAATAATTGCTCTTCCAGACAGCATAGAGCGTTATATTTTTCTTATCCGTATAAGCTGCGCCTGGTTTATAGGTTGCAGAGGTGGCAGTTTTACTAGTTGACCAACCGAGGAAAGTATAATTTTTGCGAGTCGGCTTAGTGCTAGATATTGTTGCGTTCTTGGTAACTTCTACCGTCTGCGCCGCGGGAGCACCGGTGCCACCATTAGCGTCGTAAGTAATTTTGTAGGTATTCGCCTTCCAGACGGCATAAAGCGTTATGTTTTTCTTGTCCGTATAAGCTGCGCCTGGCTTATAGGTTGCAGAGGTGGCAGTTTTACTAGTTGACCAACCGAGGAAAGTATAATTTTTGCGAGTCGGCTTAGTGCTAGATATTGTTGCGTTCTTGGTAACTTCTACCGTCTGCGCCGCGGGGGCACCGGTGCCACCATTAGCGTCGTAAGTAATTTTGTAGGTATTAATCTTCCAAATCGCATAGAGTTTTACGTTGGTATTTTTACTTCCATAGGCTTTAAGATATTTCGCGCCCGCAGCATAGCTAGCTTTCGTGGCAGTTTTACTAGTTGACCAACCGAGGAAAGTATAATTAGAGCGAGTCGGCTTAGTGCTAGATAACGCCTTTTCTACACCAACGTATGCCGTTTGCGTTGCGGGGGCACCGGCGCCACCATTAGCGTCGTAAGAAATCGTGTAACTTTGGCGGATTTGCTTGAGTAAATTCGCGTCAGTGACTTTATAAATGGTGCAGTAATTGGATGGGCCATTGAATATAAAATACGGAACGTTCTTCTCATCGAAGTCCATGCTTTCAACTTCATAAAGTGGGTTATCGATATAATAAGCATGAGTGAAGCTACCATCGAGGCCAAATTGATAAAGGACCGTTGTATTTTTTTCAAAGATTCCATCATAAATCGAATTCGTATAGGTTCCGGCCGACTCCCAAGTTGGGCGATATAAATATCCATTATTATATGCAAAACCTTGACCAGTCTGATGACGTTTCTCCGTAAAGCTAAATACTAACTGATTTTTAGTATTAAATGTATTAATTACATCGACGCCAGAAGCATGGTAGATGTTACGAGTTTTATCGTAGGCGATGCCGCCCGCAAATACCGCATTGCCTTTGGAATCCGTAAAGGAAAATGTGCCAAGCTTCTTGAAAGTAGTAGCACTAAGACGCACCATTTGTGTGCCATTTACTACAATCACCTCGTTAGTCTTACTGTTCCAAGTAGCATCATTGCCGTGGCCCATATTGTAAGTAGGATTGTTGAAACTACTCGTCATATCTTTATTGTCGCTGCGACGAATAATTCCAACGCGGTTATTATTATCCTTCCCTGACGGGCGGAATATTAAGACGTAATACTTATCAGTCATCGCAAAGCCCTGGACGCTACCATATCCAGACGGTCGCTTAACGGAGGTAACTTTACTCAGCGTAATGCGCGTCATCTTGCTTTTTGGATATTTGACAAGATTATGAGTAATAGCGTCGGCTGGTTTCCTCTGCATCGCAATAAAACCTCCGACCAATGCGAGAGTTATCGCTAATACGATGAAGCGAAGACTCTTATGAGCACGTGCGACTTTTCTTATTTTCATTTTTGCCTGTTTGTTTTTATACTATCTTTCGTATAGTATAAGCATTTTTATCTAGAAAATCAAGTGGTCAAATGTGTACGGTTTAATTAACTAATTTGGAACAAGCCCTAAATTTTAAGTAGTTATCTACAGT
>CAMYZS010000041.1 GCA_947303945.1 uncultured Candidatus Saccharibacteria bacterium
GTAAGGGGACGCTGCGAGTGGATACACTTCGATGGAATGAATACATCGAAATGTAATAATATCTAAAAAATCTCCCATTAGGGAGATTTTTTGTAACATAATCTAAATGAGACAACTATTTTTCTTCGGAAGCTTTCTCTTCTTTTTCTTGTACTTCTTTTTCTCCAGCTTCTTCTAGACGTTTATTAATCAAACTTTCGATATTTTTTACGATATCGTCAAACGTGCCATCATTTTCAATTTCAACCTTTTCGCCATTCACGAATATTGAAGGTGTCGCATCGACTTTGGACTTCTCCTTGCCGAGATTATAATCGAAGCTGATTTTCTTCTCAATCTTTGCATCGTTCATGTCGATACGAAATTGCTCTTCGTTGCCCTCTGGCGCAATTTCTTTAAAAATCTTCGCATAAATATCGGTGCGTTCTTGTCCTGTTGCATAAAGCCAATCGGACCGGTTTTCGTATAGTGCCTCCAACATCTCCCAGTAATAATTTTGATAACCCGCACTTTCGATAGCGGCGGAGGCCGAGCGAGAATTTTGATGGTCTTTTAATGGAAAATGGCGAAAAACAAATGCAACTTTGTCGCCATAGTTTTCATAGAGCGTAGTCATACGTGGCATCATTTGCGCACAACCAGGGCAAGACATATCTGCATATTCCACTATAACTACTTCCGAATCGACTTTACCGCGGACGTGATCACCGATATTGCCATTATCATCATTTGCTTCAATTATTTTGGTGGCATCATAACTATCGAGATTAACTTTATTGTCGCGTTTATTATTGGTTGACCATAAAATTAAACCGCCAAAACAAAGAATAATCACAGCAATTGCCACTGCAGTAAATTTGTTCATTGATAACTCCTGATTATCTCACTTGATAAGATGTTATAATTATAGCACGAGGAACGGAGTAATATTATGGCAAACCAGAGCAAGCAGTCTTTCTTCTATAAGTTAATGGCTAAATTCGTAGCCAAGATTGACCCAAAACTAGAGAAGTATCGTCCACCAAAAAAGAAAGAGCCCCCCTTTACTCCAAAGACCGAGGAGGAGTTAATTGGTGTTATTAAGCGCACTCCCAAGACATTGCTTGATGCTCAGACTCGTAATCTTTTAGCTAGTGCCATTGCTTTTGATAAAATAGCCGTTTCGGTTATTATGTCGCCAAAACACGAGATGGAATTCTTGCATGAAACTGATTTTCTAGGCCCGCTTACTTTTGATAAGCTTTATAAATCTGGCGCTACACGTTTTCCAATTCTTGACCAAGACGATCAGGTTTGCGGCATTCTAAATACGGACAAAGTTGACCCATTAGCAATTACCGAAGAAACCCCAATCACTAAATATATGAGCACAGATGTATTCTTTGTCCGCACCGACTATACACTTGAAATGCTTTTGGCAACTTTTTTACGCACCGAGAGTAGCTATTGTATCGTGATAGATCGCGATGAAAAGATTAAAGGCTATATTACGCTCGATACACTAATGTATGTATTATTTGGTCGCGAAATTGCCGATAGCTTCGATAATGACTCTTTTGCGCCTGCTGTCGCAAAACGCGTCAGGAAATAATGTTCCGCCTGTGGTAAAATAACCTCATGTGGTGGCTTGCACTTCCGATTGCTGCATCAGTTTTTTACTGCTTTGACGGGTATATACAAAATTATTTAGTCGATGTAGCACTTCCTAAAAAACGCGCCGGCGCACTTGCAATCATGCATGTGCTGAGCTTTTTCGTATCTTTGGTTGCGCTTGTTTTAATCTTCGGTCGCGCTGTTTTTATGATGCCGCTTGGCAACGCTATAGGTTTAATGCTGGCCGGTAGCATCAATATTATTGGCGCCGTTTATTACTACAAGGCTATCCAAAAAGGTGACAATATTGATGTGACGATTTTTGGCCAAGTTGCACCGTTAATGTCGATTGGTCTGGGCGTATTGCTTCTTGGCGAAACGATTAATGCTAATCAAGGCCTCGGTTTCGTAATGATTATGAGTGCAACCTTAATAGTAATTTTTGGCACTAGTTCAAAACGCGAAAAACATAGTCCAAATGTCGACGTTGCACTAATTACAATTATTTATTGTTTCTTTTCTATCCTCTCTGATATTGTTTATGCTTATTTTATTGGCGATCGAATCGCTGATTATACTCTCTTTGCGCAGGGCTTCTTCTTCTTTCAGCTCGGCTCGCTCGTAACGGTAATTTTGTGCTTTATTTTCTTCGAATCTTGGCGTAAGGCTCTCAAGCGCACATTTATTTCTAGTAAAAAGCATAATTTTTATCTTTTGGCTGAACTTGCCGACAATATATTACTACTTGGCGGTGAAATAATATACAAGTTCGCACTTATTGTGGCTCCCGTCGTCTCGCTCTTATCGCCAATCGCACGCGTCTCGAATCTATTCGTCTCGTTCTTTATTGTTTTATTACTTGGTCGTTTGTTCCCAAAGTTTATCACCGGCAAACGCATGACGAAGAAAATCATTCTCTATTATGTTGTCGCTGGGATTATTATTACGGTAGGTATTATATTAATGAATAGTTAGCACTCTTGACCTATAGACTGCTAAAATATATAATCTAATCCATGAGCAAAAGAGACTACTATGATGTTCTCGGCGTCAAGAAAGACGCATCTGACGATGAAATCAAAAAAGCTTTCCGCAAGCTAGCTATCAAATATCATCCCGACAAGAACCCAGGCGACAAGGATGCAGAAGCGAAGTTTAAAGAGGCTAACGAGGCTTACTCTGTCTTGAGTGACAAGACAAAACGTCAACGTTATGACCAGTTTGGCCACGCTGGTGTTGGCGGGGCGGGGGGCAGTGCTGGCGGCAACCCATTTGAGGGCTTCAACTTCAATGGCCAAAGCTTTAATTTTGATTTTGGCGGTGGCGGCTTTGGTGGCCTCGACGATATACTTGGTGCAATGTTTGGTGGTGGCTTCCGCGGCGTTCGTCGTGGACGTGACTATCGCACTAGCGTAACTATTGATTTTGAAGAAGCGATTTTTGGCTGTACCAAGACGATTAGTGTTGATGGTGATCAAATTAAACTCAAGATTCCAGCTGGCATTTACGATGGCCAGTCAATCCGCCTCAATGGCAAGGGTGGGCCAGCTCCGCAGGAGGGCGGTCAGCGTGGCGATCTCTATGTTGAAGTTCGCGTTCGCGCTCACAAGCATCTTACTCGTGAGGGCGACTTGATTCTTTCCGAAGTGACTATTTCTATGGTAGAGGCGGTTCTTGGTACTGAAGTTGATGTAGAGACGGTTGACGGTGGAGTTACGATGAAAATCCCAGCTGGAACCCAACCTGGCACTAATTTCAAACTTTCTGGTCATGGCGCTCCGCGCCTTGGTTCCGATGGGCGTGGCCCACATATTGTTACTGTAAATGTTGAAATACCAAAGAACCTATCACGGAAACAAAAAGAGCTTATTGAAGAATTTGATAAAGCTAGAAAACGCACCATTTTTGGATAGCTATAAAAGATGTTGACGGAATCCATCTTCTCGCTTATACTTATACCGTAGACAGGTCAAAATAAAAATATAAAAGGTAGATTATGAGAAAAAGGTCTCTTCGAGCTACGTCTGGAATTTTCGTAGCAGTGTTTATAGCTATTTTTGCGGTAGTAAGCACGTTTCTCATGCAGAGAGGACATGAGACGAGCGCTGCGGCAAAGTATAATTATAACTTTGTTAAATATCCAAAAAACAAAATGACACCACTGACGCTCACTAAGGTTTTTTCCGATTCAATACCTAGTGGTTTTGGTGGCGCTCAGGGCTTTACTGTTACGGATAAGTACTTCGTTGTCGTACTAAGCCGCTCTAATCAAGATGATCAAAACCGCTTAGCTATCTATAACCATTCTGGCAAGCGGGTTACTACATTTGGTAATCCGACTTTTAATCTCGGCCACGGTAATGATTTGACCTGGAATAGTAAAACTAATGAAATAAATGCTTTTACGAGCACTGGCGGGAAGATAATCCGTATCGGCGCTACAGACTTTAAGAGTAAAGGTACATTTCAGTTAGTTGATGCTAGCGGTAGTGCACTTGGTGGTGGCGGTATCGCCTATGATAAGCTGCTTAATCGCTACTATACTTCTGGTGGCAACGAAATTCGTTCATTCATTAACTATAAATTAAACTTCTATATCACCGAAAAACATAACCAGGTCAACCAAGGTCTCGGTTATAATAATGGCTACATTTATCGTCCAATTTGGGAGTCGGCAGGAACTTATAATAACGCGGTCTGGGACAAAATTCTCGAACTGAATCAGAACATTATATTACAGTTTGATGCCGAAGGTGGTTTTACTCATGCCTACTATACTGACTCTCCACGTTGCGAAATTGAGAACATTTCATTTTATAATAATGTTCCTTACATTTTGTTTAATGGATGTGGTGGTGGTTTTGCGGTCTATAAAGTTACTAACACTAATGCGCTTAAGCTCATGCGTCAGAACTTCGCTATTAAGTTCGACGCCAACGGCGGCACTGGCGCTCCCGCCAAACAGACTGTTGGTGTAACCCAAGATGCAACCATCTCGTCTACTAAACCAACTCGCACCAACTACACCTTCCTCGGCTGGGCGACGAGTAAAACCGCCACTACGGCCAAGTATGCCGCTGGCGCATCTTACCTTAAAGCTTATGGCTCGAGTAATTCCGATGTCACGCTCTATGCTGTCTGGAAAGAGAATACTTATACTATCACCTACAATGCCAACGGCGGCACTGGCGCTCCCGCCAAACAGACTGTTGGTGTAACCCAAGATGCAACCATCTCGTCTACTAAACCAACTCGCACCAACTACACCTTCCTCGGCTGGGCGACGAGTAAAACCGCCACTACGGCCAAGTATGCCGCTGGCGCAAAGTATACTGACCGTAAAAATATTACGCTTTATGCGGTCTGGAAAGCTAACTTGTATACTATTTCTTATGACGCAAACGGCGGTACTGGCGCTCCAGCTGCGCAATCTACTGATATTACTCAAGATCTTACTATTTCGACGATTGAGCCAACTCGCACCAACTACACCTTCCTCGGCTGGGCGACGAGTAAAACCGCCACATCTGTCGATTTTCATGCGGGTGATTCATATACTAATCGTAAGAGTGTCACGCTCTATGCTGTCTGGAAAGAGAATACTTATACTATCACCTACAATGCCAACGGCGGCACTGGCGCTCCCGCCAAACAGACTGTTGGTGTAACCCAAGATGCAACCATCTCGTCTACTCAACCAACTCGCGACGGCTTTACCTTCTTGGGCTGGAATACTAATAAGTCTGCGACCGTAGCCACATACCTCGGCGGCGAAACATACACTAATCGAGTCAATCTTGCGTTGTACGCTATCTGGAAAAAAGATCAGCAGGTTGATCCGATTACGGATACAGTCACCTTAACTTATGACGCAAACGGCGGTACTGGCGCTCCTGCTGCACATACCGGGAAAATCGGCGAGATTAAAATTGCCGAGGGCGTACCAACTCGTCAGCATTACACCTTTGATGGTTGGAGTGTTAATAAAAATGCTACATCTGGCGAATACGAAGCTGGCGACCTCTTCCGCGGCAAAAGCGACTATACGCTCTATGCTGTCTGGAAAGAGAATACTTATACTATCACCTACAATGCTAACGGCGGTACTGGCGCTCCCGCCAAACAGACTATTGGTGTAACCCAAGATGCAACCATCTCGTCTACTAAACCAACTCGCACCAACTACACTTTCCTCGGCTGGGCGACGAATAAAACCGCTTCGCAGGCTGAGTATCAACCAGGCTCAACTTATGCGGCGCGCACTAATGTTACCCTTTATGCCGTGTGGGCGCGCGTTAAGCATTATGTGCGCTTTGACGCCAACGGTGGCACCGACCTACCCGAAAACCCAGAAACCACCGAAGATGGCCATGTTACCCTGCCAGTAGAGCAGCCGAAACGTAAAAAGCATGTATTTCTTGGCTGGAGTATTAATAAAGACGACAAGGCGGCACAATACGAACCAGGCGACGTAATTAATGACCTCGATGAAGATATTACTCTCTATGCAATTTGGGAAAATGAAGAATATACCATTCTCTTTGTTGCCGTCGGCGGCTCCAACGTTCCTATGCCAATCTCGGCAAAAACTGAAACGGTTATAATTCCAGAAGATATCCCAGTTCGATATGGCTATAAGTTCCTTGGTTGGGCTAAGTCAGAAGATTCTACCGACGTGAGTTATCGTCCTGGCGACAGATACGAAGGCGGTGATGGCATTACGCTCTACGCCGTCTGGCAAGAAAACGATTTCGATAGCGATCAACATTCAGATCCTTCCGATATCGATGTAGAGTACCCAAACAGTCCAAATAACCCAAAGACTGCTGACGTAAATATTCTCGGTTTGTCTAGCTTTACCTTCGTTGCGGCTATACTAGCTGGCGCCATTATTACACATGGCAAACGTCGCTAATTTTTAGAAATATCGACACTAACATCGTACACATTGGCTTAGTTAACGAATTTAGAAAGAACTAGAAACAAAAAAGGAACATTCCCAT
>CAMYZS010000042.1 GCA_947303945.1 uncultured Candidatus Saccharibacteria bacterium
GCGGCTATTCCCAGACGACGCCAAAACGCTCGATCAGGCCATAGGCGCATGGCAAGAAATACAAAAAGCAGGAATAGACTTTTTAAATCTGCAAGACGTTAAGCGGCTATTTCCAGACGACATCAAAACGCTCAACCAGGCTATAGAAACGTGGCAAAGAATACGAGCGGCGGGAATGGGTATATCTGGTTTACGAGAGGTTAGGGAACTATTCCCAAAGGATACCGAGACGGCTAGTCGTACTATAAGAGCGCAGCGAAGAATACATGATGCGGGAATGGAATACAATCTGCAAGATATTAAAAGTTTATTCCCGAAAGATACCGACACGCTCGATCAGGCTATAAGAATGTGGCAAAAGATACAAGATGCGGGGATGGATGTGTCTGAATTACTACAGGCCGAGAAACTTTTTCCAGGAACCGTTAAAACATTTGATCAAGCCATAGAGGTATGGCAAAAGATGCAAGAAGCGGAAGTGGAGATATATAGACTAGAAGATGTTAAGCAACTACTCCCAGAAGGCTCTAAAACACTCAATCAGGCTATAGACGCATGGCGAGAAATACAAAAAGCAGGAGTTGATACATCTGGTTTGCTAGAGGTTAGGGAACTATTCCCGAAAGATACCGACACGCTCGACCAGGCTATAAGAATGTGGCAAAAGATACAAGATGCGGGGATGGAATACAATCTGCAAGATATTAAAAGTTTATTCCCGAAAGATACCGACACGCTCGATCAGGCTATAAGAATGTGGCAAAAGATACAAGATGCGGGGATGGATGTGTCTGAATTACTACAGGCCGAGAAACTTTTTCCAGGAACCGTTAAAACATTTGATCAAGCCATAGAGGTATGGCAAAAGATGCAAGAAGCGGAAGTGGAGATATATAGACTAGAAGATGTTAAGCAACTACTCCCAGAAGGCTCTAAAACACTCAATCAGGCTATAGACGCATGGCGAGAAATACGAGAAGAAGGAATGGGTGCATCTAGTTTACAGACGATTAAGAGTCTATTCCCAAACGATATAAAGACACCCAGTCAAGCCATAGACACATTGCGAGAAATACAAAAAGCAGAAATAGAATTATCTGATTTACAAGATGCTAAGGAATTATTCCCAGATGATTTCAAGACGGTTGATAGGGTCGTGCAGGCATGTCAAAGAATGGGCGATATGCAAATAGGAGTATATAGTCTACTAAAGACTAAAGAGCTATTCCCAGACGATATCGAAACGCTCAATCAGGCTATGGACGCATGGCAAGAAATGGGAAATGAAGTAAATAATCTGAGTACGCTTTACCTAGAAGATGTAAAGTGGCTATTGCCACGCGACACCGAGACACTCAGTCAAGCCATAGACACACTACGAGAAATACAAAAAGCAGGGGTTAGTGTATTTGAATTACTGGATGTCGAGCGGCGATTCCCAGGAAATATTAGAACGCTCAACCAAGCCAAAGATGTATGGCAAAAAATGCAGGATGTGCAAATGACCACATTTGAACTATCAAAGGTCGAGGAGCTGTTCCCGAGAAATATTAAAACGCTCGATCAGGCTATAGATGCTTGGCAAAGAATGAAAGATACGCAAACAAAAAGTGATGATTTACGAAAAGTCAAGGAGCTATTCCCAGACGATATCGAAACGCTCGATCAAGCTATAAAGGCGCGGCAAGAAATGCAAAATGTGCAAACGAGTATATCTCAACTACAAGATATTGAATATCAGTTCCCGGGAAATATTGAAACGCTCAATCAGGCTATAGGGACATGCCGTAGAATGCGAGAAGCGCAAGCGAGCATAACCGATTTACGATTTATTAAGAATCTATTCTCGGACCATATTAAAACGTTTGATCAGGCTATAGACGCATGGCAAAAAATGAAAGGCGTGGGATTAGAGCTATCTGATCTGCGACAAATCAGACTGAAATATCCAAAGAATACCGAAACACTCGACCAAGCTATAAATCAAATAGGAGAAGACGAGCTACAGCCGTTGAATGAGTTATTCCCAAATAGTATCGAAACAGCCAATCAGGCCATAGACGCACTGCGAGAAATGCGAGAAGTGCAAACGAGCGTATTTTATTTACGGAAGGTCAAGGAACTATTCCCAGATAGTATTAAAACGTTTGATCAGGCTATAGACGCATGGCAAAAAATACAAAAAGCGCAAATGAATACATCTGATTTACGAGATGTCAAGGAACTATTCCCAGATAGTATCAAAACGTTCGATCAGGCTGTAGACGCATGGCAAGAAATGCAAGAAGCGCAAACGGATGCGTCTGATTTACGGAAGGCCAAGGAACTATTCCCAGATAGTACCAAAACAGTCGATCGAGCTATAGAACAGGTAAGAGAAGACAGACTGCGGGCGTTGAATGAACTGTTCCCAGACTATATCAAAACAGTCGATCAAGCTATAGATGCATGGCGAGAAATGAAAGGCGCGGGAATGGACATATATGATTTACGGACGGCTAAGGAAATATTCCCAGACTATATCAAAACAATCGATAAGGCCATAGAGGGATGGCAAAAAATACAAAAAGAAAAAGTAGATATATCTGCCTTACGATTGTTTAAGGAATCGTTTCAAGATGACATCGGCACGCTCGACCAGGCCATAGGGGCATGGCGAGAAATGGAATATGTGAGAATGGATACATCTGATTTACGGACAGTCAAGGGGCTATTCCCAGATGATATCAATACGTTCAGTCAGGCTTTAGCGGTGTGGCAAAAAATGAAAGATACGCGAATAAATACAGTTGATTTGCGAGTGTCCAAGGAGTTGCTTCCAGATGATACCAAAACGGTCGATCAAGCTATAGATGCATGGCGAGAAATGAAAGGCGCGGGAATGGGCATATCTGATTTGCGAAAGGTTAAGGAACTATTCCCAGATGACATCAAAACGTTCGATCAGGCTATAAGCCTTGCGGAGCTGAGAAAGACGAAAGGTATGGATTGGTCAGATTTCTTAGGGGTAACCAATTCGCTAGTCAGTGCTGGTTTTCAAATATCTGATTTGAAAGAACGTCCATTTTTAATTTCAAAATTATTACTTAAGAAAGGAGCATAATGATAACCATACAAAATATTAACCCTATACTAAATAAAACCATAGTAATATATGCCCAGAAGAAATTAGGAGTTACCGCTTCGGTCTGGCTACATGAAATAGCTCGCAAATTAGAAGAATATAATTGGCCAATAGACTGTTGGCAAGTAGGTAAGGATAGTGCTGGCAACGAGATTAAAATTGATCGTCTCGGACGATTTCTATTTGGCGTGCCTGGCTATGATGGGCATGTTAGAATAGTTACTAATGGTCCAGAAATTACGATATATTACCCTTCTGAGCCAACAGAAGCAGAAGCATTGTTTAATAAACTAAAATCTGAGATTGAGAGAAAGGAGACTCGAAATGAGCAATAGTCCAGAGCAATCAGGTACTGGTGAATCCAGAAGGGCGCCGACAAGAGATGAAGTGCAGGCGATGATTAATCGAGCGGAAAGTGCTCTTGATGCGATCAGAAGACTTCCGCCAGATTGGATGAGTAGAGACGGGAAGTCAAAGCAGGAAACTATAGATCAGCTCGATGCAAAAATAAGTCAATTATATGATATGTTGAGAAACATGGACGAATCCTCATCCACTAATATGACAGGAACAAGATGGAGTGATCTTGAAAATGGGCCCGCAGATAGTAATGAAGCTCCTCATCCACGACAAAGAGCTGAATTCTATGAGGTCAATGGAACGTATGTTCCAATCATGCCAAAATCTACTCATAATACCAGCAAATGGGAGGCGGTTCCAGGTAAGATGTTTGCATCGGGCGGAGGCAAATTCTCCGAAGTAAGATTCGTAAACGACAATAATGGCCTAACCAGATTTGCGAAGCCGGGTGAAAGGATGGATTTTATTAAAAGCGCGAGAAATGAGCGACTAAAGTCTATCGATACGCTTTTGGAAGGTAGTGGTGAGCTTAGGTCCTTTAATTTAATCTATCAAGAGCTAGCAAACGCTACATCGGAATATAATGACCTAAACCCAGACGACCCAGATTACGACGAAAGAGCAAAAGAGCTTGCCGCGCAAATAGATTCATTTACTACATCAGAGGGTATCGCTTCTAGAATTCCTACAAAAGAAGCCGAAAAAATTGAAGACACAGCAGACTTTTCGGAAAGAGTTGCAGATATTATTTCTACTCTTCAATATCTAAGAGAGGTTGATCCGGGCCAAGCTGAATTTATACCACCAATCGACCATAACTACAAGATGACGCCATTTATCAAGCAGAAATTTGCCGAATTCGCACAACTACTCAATCGCCAGATGGGTGTCGGCAATAATGCCTATATGGACGAACTCGTTCGCGATGAACGAGCCCCAGATTGGGAGAAGCTATCGGCGAAGGGCATAACTGTCGTAGTTGGCCCTAGGGGTACTGGCAAAAATAAATTGGTCGATCATTATGCCGCAATTTCCAAAAGATCACTATTTCGCTATGCCTGCTCGCCAGACAAAGAAGAACGTGACCTCACTTACGACGTCGAATTGTCTGATGGTGAAGTAGTAAAAGTTCCGACACGCATTTTAACTGCTATTTCAACGGAAAATGCTATCCTAGAGCTAGACGAGATTAACTTGCTCCGTCCGAACGTGGCTAAATTCTTTAATTCTTTGTTCGATGGTGACCGTTCGGTATTTCTTAACGACCAAGTCATTCACGCTGCGCCGGGAGTGATGTTTGTCGGATTGATGAACCCTGCCGATTATAATGGCGTCGAAGACTTACCAGATACTATTGATGACCGTTCTAATATTATGACGATGGGTTATCCTCCGCTCAAGGAGCGCAATCGTAATACAGGTTTAGAAACGTTTACCTATGACGAAGCATTAATCCTCAAGGACAATATTTCCCCATTGCGAGAATTCACGGATACGCAATTCGTCCAAATCTGGGATAGAGTTGTTAACGATCGAGGACAAGCGGACGTACCGCCAGAGGTGGCAACTATTGTACGCGATTTAAAGAATATGATTCTCATAGCCAATCGCACTAGGGAGACCGTCGAGGCGTACAAGACTCGCGCTAGTGATGCCAGGATGGAGCGTGATATATCATTGCGCGGAATGAGCGAAGCGACAAAGTATTACTCTGAGCACCATCTCTGGCAGCAAGACCTTTCTAAGCTGACGGGCTGGAAATCTCCATGGAACGCTGCGCAGTATACCATCGCCATGACTTATCTGCCGCACACCGAAACCTATCGTAGGGGCCGACAAGATCAGGAAGCTATCGAAAAAATTTTGGCTGAGGGGGTTCGTTAATCTATGTACGATGGCTTGCCGACTAACAGCGGTGAACATAATAACGGGGGCGATCCCTTTAGTTTTGGCGCCTTAGAGGAGCCTCGAGTCCCAGAACGCCCCGTTAGTTTACCAGAACGGAACGAGCAGAGAGCCAATTTAATAAGAGATATAAATGAGCAAATCCCATTTCTTGCTTCTGGTCTACATAAGAGAATTCGACAGGAGGGACTAAGCGGTAAAGTTCTTGTGCGAGGCGTGATGGGTGATTCTTGGGGGGTGGGCGTCAGTAAGAATAACCCGAGAAAGGATATACCAAATGTTGTTGTTTATCCAGAGAGTATTCTGACCGAAGATAGAGCGGTCACGAATGCTCAGCTTCGCCATGAAATCGGAAATCTAAACCACCCCATAGACGGCGAAATGGCAGAACTCTCGAAATGGTGCGAACAATATGGCCAAGATTATGAGTTAATAGCTCCACTCGTAGAGGCGGTCCAAGAAGCCTCCGTGAACTACTTAGAAATGAGAGATTCAATCTCAAATAATCCAATAGCAATATTTGAACCTCTTTACGAGGAGGTAATACCAGTAAAGAAAATAGCAGAGAATATAGGGTCTGGCTTGAAATACAAACAGGCGGTAGACATGACATTATTAAAGTCGCTTAATGTAGCCGGACTAGTTGACCAAGAGACCCTAGAGGTAGCGAATGGTTATCTCTCCGATGATGTAAAGGCTTTATTCTCTAGGAGTATAGATTCAGTAATTAAACAGGCCGTCAGGACATCTGATGGCAAGATAAGAGTAAAATTAGTCAGAGATTATTTATGGCCAAAGCTTTCAGAACTCATGCCGCAAGGCCAACCAGGTGAACAATCCGGTCAATCTAGTGAACAGATGCAGAGTCTG
>CAMYZS010000043.1 GCA_947303945.1 uncultured Candidatus Saccharibacteria bacterium
ACCTCTACTTTCTCGCCTTTTTGAACGGTTTTGTTAATATTTTGCATAAATTACTCCTTAAATGATTAGATTTTTGGAGTCATTTATGTGAGCCATATAATTTCGGCTCGGTGCCGCCCGTACAATGACAGAATACGAACGACTGCGTATACTCCGACAATCAGTGACCGAAGTTTGATGTCGTGCTTTTATTATATGTTGTTCGTAGTGCTTATGGTAGTCTTGAAATTGAATATTTTCTTCAGCATGATAGCGTGGATAATGTCAAAAAGGATGTGGATTAAAACGCCGCCTTGTGAAAAACATTGGGTGAGAATTGTCGAAAAATTGTCCAAAAAACGGAAATGCATCGCTTGGTAGCGATGCATCTGCGTATTGGTTAACCTGATAATTACATTGTAGCACAGTATTGCTAATTTGTCAATAATATTTTTCAAAAGAAATAGGGAGCCTTTTCTAAGGCTCCCGAAGAAGAGCTATGCGATTGGAGGTCGCTTTGGAAACCTGCTTTGTTTCCTGAGGTATAGCTTTTACCTTTTAGCGCGAGTTTGGCTCGCGCACCCGCTTACTAGAGCAACTGATTTTCCAAATCGGTCGCTCGCACCTAGTAACCTGCGATTCCCCTTCCCTTTCGGTCTGGTTTATTCTTGACGTACGGTACGCAGAATTTTTCCCTGTACGCTCCCCCAAGTTTGCGTAACGCATGAACGGGGACTTTCGTAATCGTCATTATTCCGGTGATAGTTTTGTCCGGTGACGTCTTTTTTTTACGTAAGCTCCTCACGCAGAGCTCAAACAACCCGCGTTGCGGGAATATCTCACACATGCGACGTGAGATATATGAGCGTCTGGCATGCCAGACTCGACCACATAAGCTCTTGGCCTTTCCCGTGCTACCTCCACGAGTTACCAGCAAACGCATGGATGCTGGAGGTTTCTTGATGCTGAAACCCTTAAAGACACTAGTCGTCTTGTCTTGACACTGAACCCGCGCTCCGCATCCACAGTAGCGCTCCTGTGGGGGCCGGCTCATAACTAGAAGCTTGGTATTCATTAGTGCGTTGGAATACTGTTTTCAGTAACGCCTGTTTCCGCGGTATGTCTGCTCTTTGGCAGACTTCGGTGAGGTGATACCCCCCCGGGCGCAATTGACTCAACACCCCAATTTGCAGAAAAGCGTCTCGTTGTCCGAGATGCTTTTGCACTCTCCTATCGAACAACTGTCGTGATTATAGCAGAATTTGATTGATTGGTCAATTATTATGTTACATTTTGGTGCGATAACAGAGGTAATGATATTGTCGATTTTGTAAAAGTATATTTTACATTTTTTCAACTTGTGGGTAAGTGAGGCGATAGTAATCGCGAAGCATTTTGGTAATTTGGCGCATTGAGTCGGAGATTGCTGGGCTAGAGATAATGGTCGCCATTTCGGTTTCGCCGAATGCGATTAGCGCGACTTTATTGCCATAAACATCAATTTCAACTTTTCCAGTGTAGGCGTCTTGTGGCATAAAAACGCGGTTAAATTTTAATTTTTCGTCGGTTCCATCAGTGGCGTATTCACGCGCTTCTGGAGAATCGGGCGTAAGCGCATATGTGGTGATGCCATTTTCTGCGCGTTTGGCGCGAAAGTCGCGTAAGAATCCTTCCTTTGCGTTTCCTAGTATTCTGTCGTAATCGGAGCGAATTAGGTAGATGTCGTCTTTGGTGTGGAGCATATCGTTGTAGACTTCTTTGATTCCCTCGATACCTTCAATAGTATGTGCGCCAGGCATTTCGCTGTTGGCGTAATAAAGTTGCATGAGCGAATCGATATTTTGCTTAACATATACCTCGTTGCGTTGAATGATGCGGCGGCGGTTTTCGGCAAGGGTTTGGAGTGCGCTAGGGTTGAGGGCGCGATAGGTAGTCTTGCGGCTGGCGGTTTTCTCGGCGAGATTGAGCTCGACGAGGCGTTTGGCGATACTGTAGCAGTTTTCGCGTGATTCGCCAGAGATTTCGGCCATTTGCGCTGGCGAAAGTTCGCCTTCTCTAATTAGGGCGATATAGACACTAGCTTGGCTTTTGGTGAGTCCGGCCTTTTGAGAGGTGGCGATAAGTTCTTCTGTGTTCATGCTGATGCTATTTTACCATTTAATTGGTGGATATTTCCATTCGACTAGTTTGGCATTGCATCTGCTGAATGGTTTCGAGCCAAAAAAGCCGTTATGTGCGGATAGTGGTGACGGGTGGGCGGATTCAATAATGAAATGCTTCGATTGGTCGATAATAGCTTTTTTACTACGCGCGTCCCTTCCCCAAAGTATGAAAACTAAATGAGGGCGAGTTTCATTGAGGTATCTAATAATATGTTCGGTAAAGGTTTCCCAGCCTTTGCTACGATGACTGCCGGCCATATGCGCCTCAACGGTGAGAGTATTATTTAAGAGCATGACGCCCTGTTTTGCCCAGCGGGCCAGGTCTCCGTTGTCTGGAATTGGTGCGCCAACATCTTCGTGGGCTTCTTTGAAAATATTGCGGAGTGACGGCGGAAGAGCGACGCCTTTTTGGACAGAGAAAGCTAAGCCGTTTGCTTGGTTTGGTCCATGATACGGATCTTGGCCGATTATAATAACTTTTGTATTATTGAGGTCGGTAGAAAAGGCGGAAAATACTCGCTCTTTGGGTGGATAAATGGTTTTTGTCATGTAAGCTTCGTGTAGGAAGTTGGATAAATCTTGAAAATAAGGTTGTTTAAATTCTGTTTGCAGGATGGGTTTCCAGGACTCGTGCATATATACTAGATATCCCAGATTTTCTTAAGATTTTCGAACACTTTGTCTGGCGTGTTCGATGTGTCGAGGGTTGGAATATTGAATTCCTTGGCAACTTTTAGATAGCTGTCGTTAATTTTTTGGGCAAAGATACTTTCTTGCGATTTGAAGAACTCCTGCGTGCGCTTCCCCTCTGCTAATATACGCTTTTGTCGTTCTTCGTTAGAAAGCGTAAAGATAATGATCTTGTCAGGATGAAAATATTGTTCGGGCATGATTATTTTATGGAGGCGCCTAATGAGACTTCGACTAACGCCGAGACCGTATCCTTCGTAGACATAGGTTGAGTACCAGTAGCGCGTAATAATAACGATGTCGTTATTTTTGAGGGCTGGCTCGGCGTACTTTTTGAATTGTTCATAGCGGTTTACGAGATACATTAAAGTGCGCGTACGTTTGTCGATGTCATTCTTTTTACTGTAATTTAACTTGGCTACGTTTTGGATGAATTCATTCTTTGAGCCAGTACCTGATTCGGCGTAGTGAACTACATTTTTACCTTGAGCGCGGAAATAATCGGCAAGTTTGGCGGCTTGCACGTCTTTTCCGGTGGCATCTTGCCCTTCGACAACAATAAACATTATTTCTGGTCCTTATATTTATAGTAACAGTCGGTGCAAAGAGCGCGATATTTAATGGCGTTCGTGCCATCGTCGATTAAAATGTCTGGCCCGTCGGTAACTAGCTCATTGTTTAGCCAGCGAGTGTTGAGGGTTGCCTTGCGGCCACAGTCGCAAATGGTTTTGAGCTCTTCGATTTTATGGGCGATCTGTAGTAAACGAGTGGCTCCTTCAAATCCCTTGTCTTTAAGCCGAAAATTTAGACGAAGACCATAACAGATTACGGGGATATTTAGTTTTACGGCAACCTGCATGAGTTGATCGGCCTGTTTGGGGGTTAAGAATTGAGCTTCATCGACAAGAATGCAATCTACGTCTGAATAATCTTTTTTAATTTGATTAAAGATGTTCGCGCGGCGATTAAAACAAAAATTGGTTTCGCGTTCTGGGCCAATGCGAGTTAATAATTTGGAGCCATTTTTCGTATCGGTTGCGGGCTTAATAATGCAGACCTTTTGTCCGCGTTCTTCGTAATTGAATGCTACTTGTAGGAGTTGCATGGTTTTACCGCATCCCATGGCGCCGTATCTGAAATATAGTTGTGCCATAATAACCTCCTGTTTGGTATAGTTTAACATTAAAAATGAAAAAGGGTAACAGTGGGTGCAAAATTGTATTTTGATAGTTTATTTACTATAATAGTTGCTGCTAGATATTGTTCTTTCAAAGGAGGTTTGCGATGGAGTTTAGTGAGTATGAAAAGAGAATGATAGGATTTTTTATAGGGCACGGTTTAAATGAAGAAAATGCGCGGCAAGAAGTGATTAATTCGCGAGTTGGTTACTTTGGTGATAGTGCCCATCAAATTACGAAGGAGGGGCTAGACTCACTTATGCCGCCGCCACTTTCGGAAATATTAGCCAAGGCCAATCCGAATGAGGCTAGCGATGATGGGATTAGCGCTTTTCGGGAGCACATAGGAGAAGACGCCTGGAAGGCTCTTGGTGCCAACAATGTTGATCCTAAGTTACTGAGGATGGCAATTGATTTTGGTTCTCATATGGATTAGTAAGTGGCTATATTCAAGTCTGCGAGCTTCTTTGACAATCCGCCCTAGGTGACTGGGGCGGCTTTTTTGTTTAGATGCGGTTGGCTCCTAGATTAAGCCCTCAAGTGCAACATTTAGATTGCTCGTAAGCCTCAATTGG
>CAMYZS010000044.1 GCA_947303945.1 uncultured Candidatus Saccharibacteria bacterium
TCTCTTTTTCCTCGCGCGAATTTGGTTCGTAGCCAAGATAACTTTCCATTTCGCCATTAAGCATAGCCTCAAACATCGGTCCGAAGACTTCTTTGAGAGCCGCTTGCATTTCGGCGACACTTTGGGGCTTGTACTGGGCGATAATGGCTTGAGCAATTCTCCTGCCGGGTGTGTCTCGATTCTTTCTTTTCATCTCTTTTTCTCTCCTATATCAAAAAAATGGATTGTGCTCTCTTACTTACACAATCCATTTTACACTACCGACAATTCCTTTTTCAATTTGCTTTATTTTAGAGTAGTAGAGTTGCAAAAAAAATGGGCATCTCGCCCGGTCGCTAACTGGTCGCTCGTTCGCAATCAACTCCTCTTGAACGACCGCCTCGCTACCCTCTTCGACAAATTCGACCCCTAACTTTCCTTACTTACACAATCTGCTTGACACTGCCTCCTATAGAGTCGGACTGAAGAGTTTCTTTTGTTTTAATTCAGTCTCCTTCCACAACACTTCTTATATTTCATTCCTGATCCACATGGACATATATCATTAGGGCTAATTTTAATCATATTTCTATATGTTCTACTTTTTAGTTCTGTATTAGTACCAACAATCTTAAGGCTACTAGGTGTAATACCTTTTAAACCAAGTATTAATATTTGAAATCTATAAATTAACTCATAAATGACTGCCAAACTTTTATACATTTGCCAAATATAATAACAAATCTCTTTAAGTGATCTATTCGTGCATTTCGTCTTGTCCTTCGCATCTATAAAATTGATTATTTGGCCATATGTATTAGCCACCTCATGAGCATCATAACTGAAATGTCCGATACCATTTCTTACGTCTTTATCAAGATATTTTCCTATTAGTTTTTCACATGGCTCTAGATCTGAAATGTAATTAACTATTTTACCATGTACGCTCTCAGTTATTAACCCTTCTAATACTCTTCCTTTAAAAATATTGGTGCTGTCATTACGCAGTATTCTAAAATCACCTCTGGTGAAGATATTGTCCAAACCGGCTACGAGTCCCATTGTTCGGCATATATGCTCATACAGATCAACATATAGACTTTTTACATCTTCAAAAGAAGCTGTGGTTATAACCCTAGCACTCTTTAATATTGCATTGGTAGATTTATAGTAATTTACACCTATGACTGGTAGTAGATACTCAACATTATCCATGATCCTTTGTTGAAGCTTTACTGTATCTCGCTGCCACCGATTCAAATTTCCAACACGGTTAAGTAGCAAAGCCAATCCTACAACTTGATATTTATGATCTTTCACTGCCTTTGAGAAGATTTCTTGAGCTTGTAAGAGATGATCCTTTCCAATCTCATTCATATACTGACTTTGATTTACATAAAGCATAATACGCAACTCATCAGCGTCATTCTCCATGGGGAAATGTTGTGCTGACATTCGCATATCTCGGCGAACAACATTTTCTAATGCCTTCTTATTCTTAGCCTCATATAAATCATTGCAGTTTTTAACAAGTTGTAATCCATCAGATTTATACGTCAGTATCCTTTGAAATTCCATCCTATACTCTTCATAATTTTCTATCTCAATAGTAGTACGAATAAAAGGAGATATAGGCATAGTATCAAATGCGTCATAAACACTACTTGGTGGATTTGTGAGAAATTCGGGAGAAATAGAAATAATTTGACTTATTTGCTTCAAGTTCAATCGTTTAATCTCTTCAGTAGATAATTGCTTTGCGTTTTTAAAATGAATACCTTTTTCATTCCGTTCCCCGTTAAGAGTCACGCCACATTTGCATTTGAATCTTATTGGATGATGATTAATAAATCCCATCTGATATTTAAGATTTGTAATCTTTTCACATATATCACATTTTAAATATAAATTACTAACCATCAATGTCCCTCCATATATTAAAACCTTCTTCTCTAGAAAAATTATTATCAACAAAGTTTGTTTAATAGTGCGGTCTATTTCTTTCGACAAATCCTTCTTTAACAAACAGTAACACTTTACAACATTTGAATTTAATCACAATACATTGCGACTGGTTTTAATTGTGAAAAACATATTGTGGTAAGAGCGAAAAGTTGGAAAGTGGAGATCAAATAATCACCCTTGCTGTTAAAAGTTTAAGGAGCGTGATACATATGGGAATTTTCAGTTGGCTCTTGCGCTCACGGGACAAGCCCACCAACAGCTACCACTTCAGCGGCTGGCCTTTCGCGTTCGGTAAGTCTGCCGCAGGAGCCAAGGTCAACGAGTTCACGGCGATGCAGACCACGGCGGTTTATGCCTGTGTTCGTATCCTAGCTGAGTCTGTTGCCAGTTTGCCGCTTCATGTCTATGAGTACAAGGGGCAGGGCAAGGAGCGGGTGCCAGGGCATCCTCTGTATGCATTGCTCCATGATAGTCCCAATCCCGAAATGACTTCTTTTATATTTCGAGAGACAGCCATGATTCACCTGCTTTTGTGGGGAAATTCTTTTTCGCAAATCATCCGGGACGGAATGAGACGTGTGGTGGGGCTATACCCGCTCCTGCCTAACCGCATGAGCGTTGACCGGGACGAGCATTGGGAGTTGGTTTATACCTACACGCCCATGTCAGACAGCAATCCCAACCTCAAAAGCGGCCAGTCCATCAAGCTACGCCGGGAGGATGTCCTGCACATTCCGGGGCTTGGCTTTAACGGCTTGGTGGGCTACTCGCCCATAGCGATGGCGAGGAACGCCGTGGGCATGACCTTGGCCTGTGAGGAATACGGCTCATCCTTCTTCGCCAACTGCGCACGTCCCGGCGGTGTCCTGAAACATCCCGGTGTTTTCAAAGACCCGTCCAAGCTACGGGAAAGCTGGCAAGCCGTCTACGGAGGTACAGCCAACACGGGCAAGGTCGTGGTCTTGGAGGAAGGGGTGGACTATCAGCAAATCTCAATCCCGCCGGAGGAGGCGCAGTTCCTCGAAACTCGCAAGTTCCAGATTGATGAGATTGCGCGGCTATACCGTGTGCCTCCCCACATGATTGGCGACCTTGAAAAGTCATCCTTCAACAACATCGAGCAGCAATCCCTTGAATATGTGAAGTACACCCTCAATCCGTGGGTGGTGCGACGGGAACAGTCTTTGCAAAAGGCTCTGCTACTGCCATCAGAGCAGAAACGCTACTTCATAAAATTCAATGTGGATGGCTTGCTCCGTAGGGACTACCAGAGCAGGATGCAGGGCTATTCAATCGGATGCCAAAACGGGTGGCTCTCGGCGAACGATATCCGGGAGATGGAGAATATGAACCCTATCCCGGAGGAGGAAGGTGGAAACCTCTACTTGATCAACGGCAACCTTTGTAAGCTCCGGGATGCGGGGCTGTTTGGCAAACAGAATGGAGGGAACGACACAAATGGGAAAGCGTAAATTTTGGAATTGGGTGCGAGACTCCGACACGGGAGAGCGCACCCTTGTCTTGAACGGCACGATTGCCGAGGAGTCCTGGTTTGGTGATGAAGTCACTCCTGCCATCTTCCGGGACGAACTCACCAAGGGAGACGGTGACATTACTGTCTGGATCAACTCTCTCGGTGGAGATGTGTATGCGGCGGCGCAAATCTACAATATGCTCATGGACTATAAGGGCAAGGTCACCGTCCGCATTGACGGCATTGCCGCATCGGCGGCATCCATGGTTGCTATGGCGGGAGAGCCTGTGGAGATGTCCCCCGTGGGTATGTTCATGATTCACAACACTGCTACCGTAGCCATTGGCGACAAAAAGGAAATGCAAGCCGCCATCGAAATGCTGGGCGAGGTGAAGGAAGGCATCATCAATGCCTACGAACTCAAAACAGGCTTATCCCATGATGTGCAATGGCATTAACTTAAGCGACGCGGTAATTAAAGCTCACAGGATAAATATAACGGCAATTTCGCTGAAAGAGTCGATTACCTCTTAGCGGATGAACATAATGGATTATCTGCTCTAAGAACAGGTGTTCACAAACGCTTAAGTAAAGTATGAATATGAGAAATTTTAATCAAAGTCTCAGCGGAAGATATTGTTAGCTCATAATTTTTGCTAAGTCGGCGGGAGTGATTGAGCCAGGCAAAAGTCCGCTCCACTATCCAGCGTTTTGGTAACACTTGCCAGCCGTGCCCCTTAAGCTTCTTGCTGATTTCTACTCGCAAGCCGAAATATTTGTACGACTCGTAAACGAAAGAGCCGCGATAGCCGCCGTCGCCGCAGATTTTCTCCAACGTCGGATAAGTAAAAATCGCCAGACCTGTTGCCCAATAGCCCATTTTTGTGTCGTGCAAATTCGCTTTGTGAATCACGACGGATAAAAGACAGCCAATGTCGTCGGTGACTATTTGGCGTTTTACTCCTTTCGTTT
>CAMYZS010000045.1 GCA_947303945.1 uncultured Candidatus Saccharibacteria bacterium
TATACAGCTTAGAACTCCGCTAATGTGTTGCAAAGGTATTGAGAGGAGTTAGTACTTTCGTATTAACTCAGCACCTTGGCAACATTTGCGACGGAGTCATAAACCTTAAGCCTAAGTGTATGCGGTTATTGTTGTAGTAGTCAAGGTAATTCATCTATGAAAAGCAGTTTCATTGCTTTTCCTCTCGCTTTTTCTAGGCTAGGGTTGGTAGAATAACTCATAGGACGGGTCTCCTTTATTTAAGTGGTATTAAACATAGTATCTGACTCGTCCTTTTTTGTTGGCTATTGCCAGCTAGCTATGCTGCAAAGGTGCTGAACGGTCTACAGCAAAAACCATATTATTAAGGCACTAAAATGTGCCTATATGCGGCAAGCCCCTATTATTTATACGGCCGTATAGCCGCCATCGACTGGCAAGATTACGCCGGTCACATAGCTAGCTTCTTTGCTCGCCAAGAATAGCAAAGCAGCATCTAGTTCGCCAGCCCAACCGTATCGCTGCATTGGTACGTGGCTTTTTGCGAATTCCTGAAATCGGTCCGTATCTAACACGTCCGTAGTCAGCTCAGTATAGAAATATCCAGGGCAGATTGCGTTACAAGTGATACCATCCATTGCGAGCTCCGCGGCGACAGCACGCGTGAAGTTTACGACGGCTCCCTTCGAGGCATGATAAGCGACGGTATGAATCTCGGTGTTTCCGACTAATCCATACATGGAAGCAATATTAATAATACGTCCATATTTATTCTTCTGCATAATCTTCGCAAAGGCACGCGTCATCTTAAAAACGGAGGTCTCATCGGTGGCGATGGTAAAATCCCATTCTTCATCGGTCATTTCTGTTACGCCTTTATCCTTAGATGAGCCTGCGCAGTTGAGGAGTATGTCTACTTTTCCGAATTCTTTGTCCACGGTAGCGGCGGCGTTATTGATGTCTTCCGTTTGGGTGACGTCGCATTTGATAGCTAAAACCTTTCTAGCACCAGCCTTCTCAAGTTCGGGCCTAAATTCTTTCAGGCGCTCAATGCGACGAGCTAAGATAACTAAATTTGCTCCTTGTCGAGCTAGTGCTAGTGCCATTTGCTTACCTAAGCCGCTCGATGCGCCAGTTACAACGGCGACTTGCCCCTTAAAATCAAACATATATATTCTCCTTACTATTTAGATTATATCATTCGAGATACGTATAGCCTTGCTAGCATATAATAATACCAAGATGGAATTCTTTGCGGCATCGAAAACTTTTGAAATGAACGGTGCGGCTCCATTTTTAATTATTATTAGCTGACGGTTTATTTTATTACGCGGAATATGTTAATTGAGTAAGCTATTCCATAACGTAGTGCAACGCTTGAGTTGCAGCGATTGCGCCATCGCTAGTTGCGGTCACAAGTTGACGAACGTCTTTTTTGCGCACGTCACCAGCCACGAATATACCAGGAATATTTGTCTTGCAGCTTTCGCCAGCATCGATGTACCCATCCTTATCTAACGTCAAGCCCTTAATGAGTTCTTTCGCATTCGGAATACGGCCAATTGAAACAAATAAGCCATCGAGTGATAATTCACTAGTTTCGCCGCCACGAGAAATGGTAATACTCTCTAGCTTTCGTTCACCATTAAGAGCTACAATGTTAGCACCAAGAACGAGCTCTATATTCGCTTTAGCCTTAACTTTATTAACTAAGTCTGCTGAACCACGAAATTCATCTCTTCGGTGGGTTAAAAATACCCTCTTTGCGATACTTGATAGATAAAGCGCTTCATGTAAAGCGGAATTGCCGCCGCCGTTTACGGCAACTACCTTATCTTTATAAAATCCACCATCACAGGTGGCACAGTAAGATATCCCGAAGCCAGTAAACTTTTCCTCATTATCTAGGCTTAGTTTACGCGGCACAGTACCGCAGGCTAAGATTACGGTTTTGGCACGATATTGATCATCCTCGGTCTTAACCAGCTTATAGTTGCCATTATCTACGATATTATCGACCCTCTCAAATTCGATTTCAACGCCTAAATCCTCGGCTTGTTTTTGAAGGGTTTGGCCAAACTCGAGTCCGGTAATGTCTGGCGCAGCTGGATAATTGGTAATTTTAGAAGTATTAATAATCTGGCCGCCGCAAGCAACCGCCTCTAATACTAAAACCTTCTTATTGGCTCGGACGCCGTAAATTGCCGCCGTTAAGCCAGCTGGACCACCGCCCACGACCACGATATCGTACATCATTTCTCCATCATTTTAATTAGCCGTTTTTTGGGCTGGAGACCGACTCTTCGCTCAGTTTCCTCCCCATCCTTAAAAACAATGAGGCAGGGAATTGAAGAAACCTGATATTCATCAGCCAAATCGCCATAGCTATCAATGTCTATTGTGACAATCTGAAAATCATCCCTTTCGTCCGCTAACTCTTCGAGTATTGGATGTAATGCCTGGCAGGGCGGACACCATTCGGCATTAAAATCCACCAAGACTGGTTTCTTGCTACTTAAGACTTCTTTGGCAAAGTTGCTGCTTGTTCCTTCGATTATCTTCATTTTCTAGGTTATCCTTTTATATTAATAATAACGTATCTCTTGATGAATCGCAAAAGCGGTGCAGTTATGCCGAAAGACCGTAGACCGTTCAGCACCTTTGCAACATAGTTAGCTGGCAAGTACTGCCAACAATTTTGTTGCAAAGGTCCTGGACCCTAACGAAGCGGCTAACTCCTCTCAATACCTTTGCAACACATTAGCGGAGTTCTAAGCTGTATACC